>CAYJJR010000006.1:0-47446 GCA_964370565.1 uncultured Oscillospiraceae bacterium
AATTTGTCGCGGCAACTTTTACAAACTCCATTAGGTTTTGTCCTTTTCAAAAAAGCATTTTTTAATAATCGGAATAGATAACGGCCTCTGTTTCGTATACGTTGTTATAGATATCGGTCAACTTGAAGTAAACAACGGCGTCCAAGTCGCCAACATCTTGGTAACTGACCTCGATATCACTCGAGCCTATCGTGTAGACGTCGCCGATAGTATAGCTTGCGTCAAATTCCCAGTCGTATGTATAGTAGTCGAATAACCATTCGAGAGTGTCTCCTTGTTTAAGGTTAAACAAGCCTTTACCAAGCGGAGTTCCAACCTCGCTATATTTTCGATAGCCCGATACATATCCTTCGGGATTTCTGTCGTCCCATGTCACAATGATTTCAACATATTCCTCATCGTTTAAAACTGCCGGAACTATACCGAATGTAGACCAACTGTCGTCGTCGCCGTAGCTTTCCTCCTCGACATAGTACGGAACGGTGTGTCCGTCAAGCGTAACCCAGGTATAATCGAACTCGATTAAAAGGTCGCCGTCGTCGTCAAACGTATAGACGTTGTCGCTTCCAAGGTCGATGTATCCTTCGCCGTCGTCAAGCAACGCTTGAAGTTCAAGTTTGTTTATGTCTTCCCATTCTTCGTCGCTAAGACTTAAGACAAAGTCGTCTCCTTTTTTGTCGATTACAAGTTCGCCCAAAAATTCGCCTTCGGTGCTTTGTTCATAACTTGAAGCTGTATCGGGGTCGTACCAATCTTCGGTTGAATAGTCCTCTGTTTGTTGAGCGCCCGTAGAACGGCTGTATTGAGTTTGTCCACCCGACATAGCGCTTATAAAGACATCAAAAAATCTTGTGTATTCGGGGGAGTATCCGACGCTGTGTAAAACCTGTTGCATACCGGAATACTGCCCTATATATTCGTGGGGGAAATACATAGCAAGGCCATAGCTGTCGTAAACGTCCGAGCTGTTGTTATAATATGCAACTGCGCTTGATATAGCCGAAATGACGTTTTCGCCACCTGCGACGCCGGCTTTGTTGATATAGTCTACCATGTCAATCTGGTCGACTCCGCCGTCGCCAAAATCTTTAGCGTCGCTTCGCGCAACGGAAATTTTTCTATATTCGTTGTTGAAAATATCTTGAGTAGAGTTTTCAAAATAATCTGTTAAAACGGAATAGACGTGTGGCATCTGCCGAAGGTCAACTATCGAAAGCGTCGCGTTGGGGAAATATTGTTGTTCTTCGCAAACCTCAACAAAATCGTCGATTATGTTAACCGCTATTTCAACGGTATTTTTAGAGGGGTCGTTGTTTAATTCGGTTAACCAGTTTGTATAGTGCCAACCCGAACCCGGCTCGAGCTCTTGAGAAGCTATCAAATAATCCGCATATGGTTCAAGCATAAGGGCAGTTTCAGCGGTAGCCATTAGGCAAGCGTCAAACCCGACAAAATCAAATTTTACGTTGGATTGAGCAAACGCTGTTTCAAGATCGGCCAAAGTCAACATCGATTCCGGATAATGTTCGTCATATCCAAAACCGCTTATTGTTCCGCCGCCGTGGTCCCATAAAATGAGGCTGTATCGGTCGGCGGGGAACATGGAGGTAGCGTCGTTAACAAATCCCGAAAGCGTGTCGGACGATGTCATGTTTAAAAGCCCTAAATCGTCGTTTATCGAGATTAGTTCGCCGTCCTTTACTTGCCAATATTGACAGGTGTCGTTGCTTATATTATAGTTTTCCCATTCATAAGCGCCCCCCGTCATAAGTATAACGTTAACGTTGTCGCCTATTTCGGCGTCCAACATCTCGTCTATATCACTTGAAGCAAAACCGCCCTCGGTTTCAAGGTCAGAACCGATGAAATAAATCATGACCGTGTTGACGTCGGTTCCGTCTCCCTTAACTTCTGTGTAAAAGCTTCTAAGGTCAGTTAATCCGAGATCTTCGCCGTATACGCCGCCGGCCGTTGAAACGGTCGGGGTGTAGTCGCCGTCGCTTTCATCGTCCGACGGAAGGAGCATTATTATGACAAAAAGTACGGCAAGTATTATGAAAAAAACTAAGCAACCTTTTTTGGCGCAACCGCCTTTTTTCTTTTGTTTTTTTTCGGTAAACGTGGGGGCGTTGTTGTTTGTTGCGACAGAATGTTGGACAGCGGGGGAGTCTTTTTCCTCGTAAGGCGCTCCACATTGGTCGCAAAATTTTGAATCTTGGTCAAATTTGTTTCCACAGTAACTACAAAACATAGATTAATTCTAATAATCCGAACAAAAATTTTTTTAGTCGGAAATTATTCCTTTCAATAATAAATTTATAATACATATAATTATACTTAAAAAAAAATATTGTTCAAGGGGGGGCGGTTGTGATAAAAGACAAAGATACCGCGCCGGTCAAATAAAAAGCACGATATCTTGTTTAATTATTATTTGTGTATAGATAGGATTAATGTTGTTGAATTTAAGCGCTAGTATTTATTTTGCCGATATGATTTCACCGCTTAAAACAACTGCTTGATCGCGGTACAAAACCGCTCGTTGACCTTTTGCCGGGGCACGTTGAGGCTCGGCAAAATTTAAACAAAAAGTATTATTTTCGACAAATTCAACAAAACATTGGGCCGGTTTTGAAGCAGACCTAAGTTTTGCCGAAAAGTTGTCGCCTTCTTTAACCTCGAAGTAAGGATTAATTAAAATGTCGTCTATAAAAACTTTGGTCTTAAAAAGAGCGGCGTTTTCCGACAAAACAATATCGCCGTCGCTTTTTATCTCGCTTACATATAACGGATGTTTGAAACTAACCCCTAAACCTTTTCGTTGCCCTTGTGTGTAACATTCTACCCCGTCGTGTGGCTTAAGTGTTTCTCCGGTGTCCAAAACAAAGTAACCCTTTTTCCCGAAAACTCCACGCTCTTTTAAAAAGCCGGGATAGTTGTTGTCCGGAATGAAACAGATTTCTTGGCTGTCCGGCTTGTCCGCTGAGGCCAAGTTTAGGTTTTTCGCAACGCTTCTAACTTGTGGTTTAGACAGTTTTCCAAGAGGAAACACGACGCGTTTTAAAATCTCTTGCGGAAGCGACGAAAGCATGTAACTTTGATCTTTTTCTATATAATCGGCAAAACTTAAAACGGAAAAGTCGCCGATTTTTTTTATGTTTGCGTAATGTCCTGTTGCAACTTCGGTTATATTAATGCTGTCGGCAAAGTCACATAAAGCCTTAAACTTAACGTTTGGATTGCAAACTATACAGGGGTTTGGGGTCTTTCCGTTTGCGTAACATTCGCAAAAGTAACCCACAACATATTGTTCAAAGCGTTGTTGCATGTCGACACAAAAAAACTCAATACCCAAAGAATTCGCGACTTGTCGCGCGAGTTCAACTCCGCTTGTGTGATGTTTCGACATAACAAAATATACCCCAACGACGGTATATCCGTCTTTTTGGAGTATATCGGCGGCGACAGAGCTGTCCACCCCGCCGCTTAACGCCAAAACTATCTTTTTTTCTTGTGTTAGATTACCCATGACTGCAAACGTCGCATTGAAGTTTTTTTGCCCCAAGTTTGGTTTCGGGGTCGATGCCTTTTTTTGTATAGTAATCGGTCAGAGCTTCTTTAATCGCTTGTTCCGCAAGCACAGAACAGTGTATCTTTTCGCTTGGAAGTTCGTCAAGCGCATCGATAACCTCTTTGTTTGTAAGGTCGATAGCTGTTTGAATAGGTTTTCCTTTGATCATCTCGGTGGCAACCGAACTTGTCGCAATTGCCGCGCCGCAACCGAACGTTTTAAATTTAACGTCGGTTATCGTGTCGTCCTCTATTTTAAGATACATCTTCATAATATCTCCGCATTTTGCGTTTCCAACTTCGCCAACGCCGTCCGCGTTTTCGATTTCCCCGACGTTTCTCGGGTTTGAAAAATGGTCAAGAACCTTTTTACTGTACATAATATATATTATTCCTTTCGCCTTTCAACCACAAACCGTGGTTGTATTATATGTTTTCTTTTTTGATTTTTTCCCAAAGGGGAGACATCTCGCGAAGTCGTCCGACTATTCTTTTAAGATTTTCCAAAAGATAATCGACATCTTCTATCGTGTTGTCCTCGCCGAACGTCGTTCTAAGCGAACCGTGGGCAATCGCATGTGGAAGGCCTATTGACAACAAAACGTGGCTGGGGTCGAGCGAGCCCGAGGTACACGCCGAACCGGATGAAGCAGCTATTCCCGCCATGTCGAGCATCAACAAAAGCGCCTCGCCCTCAATCCCTTCAAACGAAACGTTTGCGTTTCCGGGAAGACGTTTTTCTCGGTCACCGTTTAGGTGAACCCGTTCAAGTTTTAATATGCCGTCAAGGTATCGCTCGCGCAACATTAAAAGATGCGCGTTTTTTTGTTTAAGTTTTGCAAGTGCTTGTTCAACCGCCTCGCCAAGTCCAACTATAAAGGCGACATTTTCTGTTCCGGCGCGTTTTCGTTTTTCCTGTCCGCCGCCGTCCATAAACGTGTCGAGCACAACGCCTTTTTTGACGTACAAAGCGCCTACTCCTTTTGGGGCGTTTAGTTTATGTCCCGAAAGCGAAAGCAGGTCGATGTTTTGAGCGACAACGTCTATCTCGACCGTTCCGACCGCTTGAACCGCATCGGTGTGGAACAATACTCCTTTTTTGCGGCAAATAGCTCCTATCTCGGCTATTGGTTGGATAGTTCCAATCTCGTTGTTTGCGTACATTATCGAGACGACAGCTGTGTCCTCGCGGATAGCTTTTTCAACCTCTTGCGGGTCAACCAAACCGTTTGACATTACGGGAACTATGGTAACCTCGAACCCTTCTTTCTTTAGGTGTTCGACGGTGTGTAAAACCGCATGGTGTTCAAACTCGGAGGTAACAATGTGCTTTTTACCTTTCGCTTTGCCGCGCATAGCCACGCCTTTAATCGCCCAGTTGTCCGACTCGGTTCCGCATGATGTGAAAAATATCTCACTAGGTTCGCAACCCAGAGCGTTTGCAAGCTTTTCGCGTGAAGTGTCTATCGCTTGTTTGGAAAATGAAGCGAGTTGATAAACGCTGCTTGGGTTGCCGTAGTATTCTTTAAGATACGGGACCATTGATTCAAACACTTCGTTTGAAACTTTGGTTGTTGCGGCGTTATCAAGGTATATATTTTTTTTGTCCATAACTTTTGCCAACTTTCATTTTTATAAACATTTTATAACGATTTATTCGTTCGTTGTTTCTCTACAATTAATAGTATACCAAATTAGTAGACTTTTGCAATACCTATATCGATTATTTAACAAATTTTTTATAATATTCAACCGCCAATACGTCGCAACGTTCGTTGTATGGGTGTCCGGCGTGGCCTTTAATCCATTTAAATGTAACATCATGAAGTTTAAGAAGAGGCAGGAGTTTTTCCCAAAGATCTACGTTTGGGGTGGGTTTGCCCGCGGAATTTTTCCAGCCTTTTTGTTTCCAACCATACAACCAACGTTTGGACACAGCGTCCGAGACATATTTTGAATCGGTCACGACGGTTACGGAGCATGGCTCTTTTAGCGCCAAGAGTCCTTCAATAACCGCCGAAAGTTCCATTCGATTGTTTGTTGTCTGTTCGCTTCCGCCGACAATCTCTTTTTCTTTTTCGCCAAACACAAGTATCGCACAAAAACCTCCGGGACCCGGGTTTCCCGAACAAGCCCCATCGGTGTATAACATAATGTTTTTCAAATTTACAACTCCTTTTTTTGAATAATCTTGTCAAAAACAAAAATTTTCTATTGTTTTTTGCCTTAATATGGCTAAACTGTTTGTTTTGTTACAAAATTGTGATATACTATTTTAACATGATAAAAATAAAATTTATAGTTGTGTATGATATAAATTTTAAAAATATAGAAATTTAATAATTTAAAAGTTAGAAAGTATGGAGGAAATTAATTGTCATCAGATAATAAAAATTCGGCTGTTAAGGCGTTCGGTAAGATAGTTGTAGAAAAAGAAACGGCGCAAAAAACAAATAAAAGCGACAAAAAACAAGGTCGCAACAAAACAGCCACAGACAAAATTAAAAGCGAACAAAAAAGAAGTTCGTACGGACAAAAATCCGCTCAAATCAGAAAGAAAGTTAAAAAGGAAAATCCCGAAACAAAAATTGCGAGAAAGACTATCGAGCAAACGATAAAAAACAAAGCGTCTAAACCGCAAGGCGACAAAATACGTCTTGTGCCTCTTGGGGGTATCGGCGAAATCGGTAAAAACATGACGGTGGTCGAGATAGGAAAAGAGTCGATAATAATCGACTGTGGAATGAGCTTCCCCGATACGGAGCTTTTCGGTATCGATATAGTTATACCGGAATTCACCTATATATCAAATATGGAACAAAAGCCAAAAGCAATTTTTATAACCCACGGCCACGAAGATCATATTGGGGCAATTCCGTATTTTTTGCGAAAACACAACATTCCAATCTATGGCGGAAGGCTTGCTATAGGGCTTATTAAGGCAAAACTTAAAGAACACAAGTTGCTTGACATTGCAGAGCTTCATGAAATTTCGCCGGGCGAAATTGTAAAGTTCAAAAAGTTTTCGGTAGAGGGGATAAACGTAAACCATTCGATACCGGACGCGATGTCATACGCTATTAATACACAAAACGGTCATATTATTTTTACGGGGGATTTCAAGATAGACTATACCCCTGTGTTTGGTGATGTTATAAATCTTGGAAGGTTTGCCGAACTCGGTCGTGAGGGGGTTTTGGCGCTTCTTGCGGACTCGACAAGTTCCGAGCGCCCGGGAACCAGCCTTTCGGAAAGGGTTGTTGGGGAAAGCTTTGAACGTCTTTTCGGACGCGCGGAGGGCAAACGCCTTATCATTGCGACGTTTGCGTCCAACATTCAAAGAATTCAACAGATAATTAACCTTGCCGAACGCCATGGGCGAAAGATAGCGTTTTCGGGACGAAGCATGGAGAACTACACCGAGATAGCTATAGAACTCGGATATCTTAAAGTAGGCGCAGGGGTTATAATCGGGGTCGATTCGATAGGACGTTATAAACCCGAAGATATAATTATAATAACAACGGGAAGCCAAGGCGAATCGCTTTCGGCGCTCTCGAGAATGGCGGCGGGCAACCATCGTCAAGTTAGTATATGCAGCGGAGACGTTATAATCATCTCGGCAAACCCGATACCGGGCAACGAAAAGATGGTTTCTCGCGTTATAAACGAACTTATGCGAAAAGGCAGCGACGTTATATATGAATCGATGTATGATGTCCATGCGTCGGGACACGCTTGCAAAGAAGAACTTAAATTGATGTTGAAACTCACAAAACCAAAGTTTGTCATACCGGTTCACGGAGAGTATAAACATCTTATTAAACATGCCGAACTCGCAAAATCTATGGGACACCAAAACAAAGATATAATTCTCGCCGAGATAGGCAGAGTTATCGATATAAACAAAAACAAGGCAAGCCTTGGCGAAAAGGTTCCTTCGGGCAGAATTTTGGTTGACGGGCTTGGCGTTGGCGACGTTGGAAGCGTTGTTTTGCGCGACAGAAAACATCTTGCGGAAGATGGGCTTATAGTTGTTGTTTGTTCGATAGACGTAGGGTCGATGGAACTTTTGTCGGGGCCTGATATAATCTCGAGAGGGTTCGTTTATGTAAAAGAATCGGAACGATTAATCGACGAAGCAAAAACGTGTGCTAAAGAGGTTATCGAAAGATGCCTTGAAAACAACTCGGGGGATTTCGGAGACATAAAGATTGCGCTTAGAAACGAACTTTCAAGCCTTTTGAACAAAAAGACAAAACGTAATCCTATGATACTTCCGATAATAATGGATATATAAGATATATAACAGCGAGGTTTTAATGAACAAAAACAGGGGATTTACAACTGAAATATTATTTAGTCTGCTTGCGGTATGCTACGTTGTTTTAGTAGCATACCTTGTTGTGCTTCGTTCGGCCTATGTCTTTATAGCTATTGGCTTGACGATTTTTGTTGTTACTATCTTTGTATTAAATGTGTTTAGGCTACGGCATAGTATAAGTCGAATTATAAACGGAGCAAAAAAAGGGATTAACGAAGACAGACAATCGATTTTAAGCTCTATGACAACCCCTGTGCTTGTAACCGACCGTCTCGGAAAGGTTCTTTGGTATAACGCGGCGTTTTCAAGCAAGGTGCTCTCAAACAAACGCTCTATCTTTCTTGAAGATATAGTCGAAACGGTGGACGAATTCGACTCGGAAAAAAGTCTTTCGCCCGACGGTTTGGGACTTTATTACGACGGTAAACATTTTAATGTATACTCTAACATTTCAAAACCGGGCGTCAGCGCGCTTTACGTGTCTCTTTTTATTGAGGACACCGAAAAAAACCGACTTTCGGTTGAGTTTCAAAAGCGCCGACCCAGTATTGTTCTTTTTATGGTGGACAACTATGACGAGGTTGGGGTTGAAACGGGGGAGAGCGAGCGTTCCGAACTTATGGCTATAGTCAACCGAACGCTTGAGAATTTTATCAACGCAACGAGCGGAGTTTTGACACGGATAAGTTCAAGAAGTTATTTCGCGGTTATCGAAGAACAACATATTACAAAGGTAATTGAAAAACGTTTTGAAATTCTTGACGAGGTTAGGTCTATTCCGACAAGCGGAAACATTCCGTTAACCCTTTCTATAGGCGTCGGCAGAGGGGCTAGGACCTATTATGAAAACTATCTTAGGGCAAAACAAGCTCTTGACATGTCGCTTGGGCGCGGGGGAGACCAAGCCGCGCTTAAGACCAAAGACGGCTATGACTTTTTCGGCGGGGTTTCAAGGGCGGTTGAGAAAAGAAATAAAGTTAAATCAAGGATAATCGGAGCGGCGTTTGCCGACCTTATAAAATCTGCCGACAACCTTGTCGTCATGGGACACAAGATGTCCGATCTTGATTCGCTTGGGGCTTGCGTGGGAGTAATGCGAATAGCGAAGTTTTACAACAAACAAACAAAGATAGTTTTTGACCCAACCGCGACAATGGCGCTTCCGCTTTATGACAGGCTTATAAAAGAAGGATATGGCGACTGCTTTGTTTCGCCGTCCAACGCTTTAGACGAGTATACAAAAAACACGCTTGCTGTTGTGGTGGATTGCCACACGCCGGCACAGCTCGACCGGCAGGAGCTTATAAACATGGCCGCCAACATTGTTGTAATAGACCACCATCGCAAGATGGTAAACCACATAGACAACGCGGTTTTGTTCTACCATGAAGCGTATACCTCGTCGTGTTGCGAGATGGTTACCGAACTTCTACAAGCGTTGGGGTCGGTTAACATGAAGCCGACAAAGGTTGAAGCAATTGCGCTTATGGGCGGCATAATGCTAGACACCAAAAACTTTTCGGTAAGGACGGGGGTCAGAACGTTTGACGCCGCGGCCTATCTTAGAAAACTGGGCGCAGACAGTTCCGAAGCAAAACTTTTGTTTGCGACGGGGCTTGATGTGTACTTAAAAAAGACCGAGGTTGTCTCGTCGGCGCGCATGTACAAAGGCTGTGCGATTGCGGTTTCGGACAATCTTTCTAACGAACTTGCCCTTGTAATTCCGCAAGCGGCAGATGATCTATTAAGCATCGAGGGCACAAAGGCTTCGATAGTCGCTGTTAAAAAGACCGACAAGATGTATCGTCTTTCGGCGCGGTCGTTTGGGGAACACAACGTCCAACTTATTATGGAACTTATGGGCGGAGGCGGAAACCAGATGATGGCGGGCGCCGAAGTAGAAGCGAAAAACACAACCGAAGTAATAGCAAAGATGGAAAAAGCTATTGATGAATATTTGAATTTGAACAATTGATTTTTAAAGTAAGTTTAAAGAATAAAAAGTAACATTATATTAAATAAGCAAGAGGGAGTTTAAAATGAAGGTAGTTTTACTTGAAGATGTAAAAAGTATAGGAAAAAAGAACGAGATTGTTAACGTCTCGGACGGATACGCGAGAAATTTTTTGTTTCCGAGAAAACTTGCAAAAGAAGCTACGGCGGGAGCAGTTGGCGAAGTCAATGCTAAAAATGAGGCGATAGCGCGCCAAAAAGCGATTGAGCTTGACGAGGCGAAAAAGCTTGCGGCAAAGATTGAGGGTAAAGAGATAAAAATTCAAGCAAAAGCCGGAACAAACAACCGTCTTTTCGGTTCGGTCACGTCAAAAGAGATAGCGGAAGAAGCAGAAAAACAACTTGGTGTTGAAGTGGATAAAAAGAAGATTACTGTGGCCGAGATAAAGGCTTTTGGAAACTACGAAGCGACGGTTAAACTCCATTCGGGAGTATCGGCAAAACTTAAAGTTGCTGTGGAAGCATAAAGCAATTTTTTTGCCCAAAACAACAAAGCAAAGAAAGGAACAGCTTTTAAGTGGAGCAAAAAACAAACTTCAATTTTGAAGCTATGGGAATAAACGCCCCGTTTTCAAGCGATGCGGAACAGGCGGTCATAGGGGCAATAATAACCGATTCCTCAACCCTTTACGAGGTTATGGGGATTTTGTCTGCCGAGAATTTCTATCATCAATACAACAAACAGATCTTTAAAGAGATAGTTTTGATGTTTACCGCCGGCAAACCTATTGACTTTGTGACGGTGTTTGACGCTGTGTCTACCGCAGGAGTTTTTGAAAACGACGGCGACGCAAAAAATTATCTGTACGGAATAACCCAATCGGTTCCGACCGTCTCAAACGTTGGGACGTATGCGCGAATTGTTTATGATAAATATCTTTTGCGTGCGCTTATAATTGCGTCCAAAGAGATATCGGAACAAGCGTCGGATCAAAACGAAACCGCTTCAAGGCTTTTAGATTTTGCGGAACAAAAGATATATGACATACGAAACGGAAAGAGTTCTTCCGAACTTACCCACATCGAAGCGGTAATAATGGAGACGCTCGAACATCTTTCCAAGATTTCGGGACCGGATAAAAACAAATTCCTCGGACTTAAAACGGGATTTACCCACCTAGACAGCACCCTTACGGGGCTTAATAAATCCGACCTTATAATACTTGCGGCTCGTCCCGGTGTTGGAAAAACGAGTTTTGCACTTAATGTTTTGACCAACGTTGCAAAACAAAACGAACAAGCCTCGGTCGCTATATTCTCGCTCGAGATGACAAAAATGCAACTTGTCGAAAGAATTTTAAGCGCCGAATCTGGGGTTAACTCGTACCTTTTCCGAACGGGAGAGTTTAAGGACGACGACTTTACCAACATAGCGAGAACGTCGGAAAAGATAAGTAAATCGCGGATTTTCATAGACGACACTTCGGGTATATCGGTTACCGAGATAAAGGCAAAATGTCGACGTGTCGACAACTTGGGGCTTATAATTGTCGACTATCTCCAACTTATGGGGGGCGGCGGAAAACGCAACGAATCTCGAAACCAAGAGATTTCGGACATTACAAGGGCGTTTAAGATTATGGCGAAAGAACTTGACGTGCCTATTATCCTTTTGTCCCAGCTTAGCCGTGCCGGAGACAAACAACAAACCCCGAGAAAGCCTATGCTTTCCGACCTTCGCGATTCGGGTTCGATAGAACAGGACGCCGATATAGTGTTGTTTTTACACCGCGACAGGGTCGAAGAAGGCGAGATGGAACAAAGTTATCTTGAAGATATAAACCTAATCGTGGCAAAAAATCGTCATGGTGAAGTTCGCAACATAAACTTAAAATGGGACGGAAAACATACAAAGTTTTCTTCTGTGGAGTATATGCAGGATGCGTGATGTCGTTTTTAACTCTCTTGAAAAAAAAGGCATATCTTTTCGGGATAAAAACGTATTAATATGTGTTTCGGGCGGCGCGGATTCAATCGCGCTTGCAGACTTTATAGTTCAACACAAAGCGGAACTTTTTATAAAAAAAATTTTTGTTTGCCATTTTAATCACGGTACACGAGACAAAGAAAACGGCTTTGAGCAACAACTCGTAGAGGATTTTTGTCGGGAAAACGACATAGAAATCTTTGTCGGGTTTGGGAGAATGAACGAGATACCGCGCCCCAAAGGAATGTCGTTTGAAGTTTTTGCGCGAAACCTGAGACACGATTTTTTTAAACAGACGGCATCGCAAAACGAAGCGTTAATCTTGACGGCTCACAACATGAACGACCGCGCCGAGACGTTTTTACTTAACACGATAAGGGGAAGCGGCCTTTCGGGCGCTCGTTCGATTGAAGCTGTTTCAAAACGCGCATATCGTCCGTTAATAGATGTATCAAGACAGCAAATAGAGGATTATTGTAAAAACCGCAATTTAAAATATGCGACCGACAGCTCCAACCTTTCGGAGCAGTATTCAAGAAACAAACTGCGTCTTTCGGTTTTCCCTAAACTTTTAGAGATTAACCAAAAGGCGGTTGAAAATATATCGAGATTTTGCGAGCTTTCGCATGAAGCGGAAAACTATATTGAAAAACAAACGAAAAAATTAATTGAAACTTGCGACAACAAAAATGGTGGATTTAAAACCGAACAGTTTCTTTTAGCAGATGAGTTTTTGCAAAAACAACTTTTGAAAAAATTGCTTTTTGAAAATTCCGACAACGTAACTGAAAAGATGGTTAATTTAACGCTAAAAGCCGTTAGGGATAAAACTACGGTTCAGGTTGAAAAAAACATTTTTTTTGTGTGTGAAAACGACGAATTTCGATTTGAAACCAAACAGCAAAACGAAAGCACGTTGCAATACCTAACGCAGTTTAAAAAGGGCAATTTAAAGCTAAACAGCATGTACAAAGCCGTCTGTGAAATAAAATTATTTGAATTTTCTCGGTTAAACGAAAAAAATTTAAAAAATGTTTACAATAATTGTCCTGATTGTGGTAAAATAGTTGGTGATTTACATTTTAGAACGAGAAAAGAAAAAGACGTTTTCAATTCTTCGCGACGCAACGTTTCAAAGAAATTGAAAAAACTTTTTAACGAGCTTAAACTTACCGAACAGCAAAAGATGTTGTATCCTGTTTTAGCGGACGACGAAGGCGTTGTTTGGGTATACGGAGAAGGCGTTGACAAAAGAGTTGCGGCGGACGAAAAAACTAAATCAATTATTAATATAAAGATTGCGTTGGAGGTATAATATGCATGAAGACATTTTAAAGACTCTTATTACCGAACAGGAGATTGCAAACAGAGTTAAAGAACTGGGGAAACAAATCTCAAAAGATTATGCTAATTGCGAAGACCTTTTAGTTATAAGTGTTTTAAAGGGTTCAATACTTTTTGTCGCCGACCTTATCCGCGAAATTGATGTCCACACCGAGATAGACTTTATGGTAGTTTCGAGTTTCGAGGGTGGAGTTAAAAGTACAGGTGTTGTAAAAATAGTTAAAGACCTTGATATACCGATAGATAAAAAAGATCTCTTGATTGTAGAGGACATTTTAGACAGCGGAAAAACGTTGTCTTATCTTCGCGAGATATTAAACGGACGTAATCCGAAAAGCTTGAAAATTTGTACTTTGCTTGACAAACCCGTAAGAAGGGAAGCGGACGTATACGCCGACTACATAGGATTTACCGTTCCGGACGAGTTTGTTGTTGGATATGGGTTAGACTATGAGGAAAGATATCGAAACGTTCCGTACATCGGAATTTTAAAGCCCAGCGTATACACCGACCAAGACGCAAAGGATCTTGGACTGTAAATGAAAAATAAAATTTAAATAAAGAGAAGAGAAATTAAAAGATGCAGACAAATAATAATCGAAATAACAGAGGTGTGCCGATAATAGTATTTATAGTATTGGCGCTCTCGATACTTTTTTTGGTTAACAATATGAGGGACGAGCCGAGCGAAAAGTATTCCGAAATCGTATCAATGTTTAAAAACGACGAGGTATCCTCGTTTACGTTTGACTATGACAGCGGAAGACTTTCGTATGAGTTGTTCACCGATGAAGAAGGAACTGCACCACACATATACACGATACCAAGTGTGCCGTTGTTTATACAGGATGTTTGGGAGACGGTTGAAAACTATAACGCCGAAAATTCCGAAAATCCGATTGATTACGATGTAACAAGAACCTCCGATATATGGAGCATGATATTCTCGGTTCTTCCGCTTGTGCTTATGGTTGGAGTTATTATCTTCTTCTATTTCTCGATGATGGGACAAGGCGGCGGAAAGATTGGTTCTGTCGGCAAGGCGAGAACTAAAAACGCCGCGGAAGAAGGAAGAAAGGCTACGTTTGAAGACGTCGCCGGAGCAGACGAAGAAAAAGAAGAACTAACCGAGATAGTAGAATATCTTAAAAATCCGCTTGATTTTGGAACGCTTGGCGCAAAAATTCCGAGGGGTGTCCTGCTTGTTGGCCCTCCGGGAACGGGTAAAACTTTGCTTGCAAGGGCGGTAGCCGGAGAAGCCGGAGTTCCGTTCTATTCGATATCGGGTTCCGATTTCGTTGAACTATATGTCGGTGTCGGAGCGTCTAGGGTTCGAGACCTTTTTGATAAAGCGAAGAAAACAAGACCGTCGATTATATTTATCGACGAAATTGATGCAGTTGGACGCCGCAGAGGAGCGGGCCTTGGAGGCGGACACGACGAACGCGAACAAACGCTAAACCAACTTCTTGTTGAGATGGACGGATTTGCAACTAATGACGGAGTTATAGTCATGGCGGCTACCAACCGTAACGATATACTTGACCCGGCGCTCCTTCGTCCGGGAAGGTTCGACCGCGAAGTTTTTGTTGGCTATCCCGACATGAAAGGCAGAGAAGAAATTCTTAAAGTTCATGCACGCAACAAACCGCTGGGCCCCGACGTAGACCTTGCGACAATTGCGAAATCAACCCCCGGATTTACCGGCGCGGACCTTGAAAACCTTCTTAACGAAGCGGCGTTGCTTGCGGC
Organism: uncultured Oscillospiraceae bacterium; assembly: GCA_964370565.1. GTDB lineage: Bacteria > Bacillota > Clostridia > Oscillospirales > Ruminococcaceae > CAYJAY01. Next base: position 14,931 of record CAYJJR010000006.1, read on the forward strand.
TCGTAAGAAACGCAAAGCAATAACGGAACAGGATATCGAAGAGGCGACGATGAAAGTCATCGTAGGACCCGAAAAGAAATCGCGCGTTGTAACGGAGCACGAAAGAAAACTCACGGCATACCACGAAGCGGGACACGCAATAGCCCACTATTATTTCACACCGGATAAACCGGTACACCAAATTTCGATAATTCCCCGCGGAGCTGCCGGAGGATATACCGTGTCGTTGCCGGTTGAGGACAAACAATACAGAACCAAAAACGAGATGTTTAACGAAATTATAACTCTTCTTGGCGGACGTGTCGCAGAGGCGTTAACACTTGACGATATCTCGACAGGCGCGTCAAGCGACCTGCAAAGGGCTACAGCAATCGCTCGGGGTATGGTAACGAAATACGGATTTTCTAAAAAACTAGGCCCCGTTGTATATGGCTCGCAAGACGAGGTTTTCCTTGGACGAGATTTTACACAACAGCAAAAAAACTATTCCGAAAACTTTGCCAACGAGATTGACATTGAAATTAAAGCAATTATAGAAGAATGCTTTGTAAAATGCGAAGATATGTTGACAGAACACAAAGAAAAACTTGAAGTTGTTACGTCGGCGTTGCTCGAGTTTGAAAAGATGGACGGAAACACATTCAAATCTATAATGGAAAACGACGGAAAAGACGGCGTTGATATCCTGTTGCCGTTGAGAGCGAAAGACCAAGGCGAAACAGAACAAAAAGAACCTGAGCAGGACTTTGAAACAGAACAGGTTCAAGAGGACAAAGTCGACGAAATTGAAAATGACCAAGTTCAAAATGACCAAACCGAAGATTAACAATTAATTTAAATTTTAATAAAACGAGGGAATGTTTTGGCGTTTCCCTCGTTTTATTTAATAAAGGCAGGTCTTTTGTCAGCGAGAAAGGAATATATTATTACCGATGGAAAATTTTTTAATTAAAACTAAACCCAAAAATGTGGCGATTGATGCAAATCCAACAATGGTGGATTATATCAAAACTAAATACGAGACATTTTTGCAAGACCCGTTTAACGAGATAGACGGTTTAGTCCTTGCGCAAGCAAGCTATTTCGACATTAAAGGAATGGTAGGAGAGTTTAAAGAAGAGGATTTTAAAAAAGAAACCGGTAGTTTAAACAGGATGTTTAAATCATGGTGGCATAATATAAGCAATGTTAAGACACCGTTTTCCGCCTTATATAAAGCCGAAAAGTTTGACGACATGTTGCTTCACACTTCGTATGAGGTGTCTAATCGAGAGATTTTATATGCCGCGTGTGCAAGTCCGAGGTTTCGCGACGTTTTGATAAACTGGTTTTCTTATAAGTTGGACAAAGAAACATCGGAACAGTTTTCCGCCGTCACGTTCACCCTTCCAAGTGGCGAAACGATTGTGGCTTTTCGTGGCACAGACAGCACGGTGGTGGGGTGGAAAGAGGATTTCAACATGACATACCTAAGCGCCGTTCCAAGCCAACTTTCCGCGACAAGGTATCTTAATATAGTTGGACGACAAGTCAAAGGAGATATCTATGTGGTGGGGCATTCCAAAGGTGGAAATCTTGCGGTTTATGCCGGGGCTTCTGTGGACAAAGAAGTTCAAGACAGGATTAAAATTATCTATGACTATGACGGGCTTGGTTTCATGTCGGGTATCTTTGACGAGGAACAAAAAAGTGCTATTCAAGACAGGGTTATAAAAATTATGCCGGAAGGGTCGATAGTTGGGGTCATGCTTGAAAGCATAGGGGCGATTAAAGTTATTAAAAGCAACAAAGTTGGGATTATGCAACACGAAGCGGCTTCGTGGGAGGTCGAGGGTAATGAGTTTATCAAAAGCGACAGCGTCACAAACAGGGTTAAATATATTGATAAAACGCTGAACACGTTTATAAACAACCTTTCGCCTGAACAAAGGAAAACCGTTATAGACACTGTTTTTTCGTTGCTCGATACGATTAAAGCGGAACGTCTTTCGGATCTTGGCCCTTTAATATCAAAGGAAAAAGAGACGATTAGAAATTCAATAAAAGGTATAGATGACGAGACGTCTAAATGTATTAAAGAGGTGTTTAAGTTGTTTTTAAAGACCTCGCTTACTTTGGCTTTTGCGAAAGAAGAACAAATCAACAAGGATCTTGAGGTTTTTAACTAACATATTAATGTTAGTTAGTGACAACATCTTTATGAATTTGAAAAAAAGTGATAAATATAATATAATATAAATAATCCGAAGGATTATTTATATTTCTGCATCCGACCTATGGTCGGGCAGTTAAAATACGTATTGAAAACGCCGTGGCGTTGCTGTGGCAAAGCCACATGGCGAATTTATATAATATTTGGAACAAATATTATATAAATAATCTCCGCCTTTCGGCGGAGCTATTAGAATTAAAGCTACATCTAATATGAATTAGATTGATTTTATCTTTTATATTCGGAGAGTTGGATGATATATCTTGACAACGCGGCGACGACGAGGGTTTCAAAACAGGTTATAACCGAGATAACAAGGATACTTGATGAGGTTTTCGGAAACCCTAGCGCGTTATATTCAAAAGGAATTAAAGCGGAACAAGAACTTTTTTGTGCGAGAAAAACGATAGCGGAAGCGCTTCAGTGTGAAACGTCGGAGCTATACTTTACCGCGAGCGGTACCGAAGCCAACAACATAGCAGTTTTAGGAGCGGTTGACGCGCGAAATGCTTGGGCAAACGAAGTTGTTGTGTCGGCGTTTGAGCACCCAAGCGTTCAAAATACCGTACGCGAACTTAAAGCGAAAGGTTTTTTAGTCCGCGAAGTAAAGCCGAAAAACGGCATTATAGATGTGCGGGAGGTCGCAAGTCTTGTTAACGCGAAAACGGCGCTTGTGTCGGTTATGAGGGTTAATAACGAAACGGGAGCGATTTCCGACGTTGAAACGCTTGCAAAACTGGTTAAAGAAACCAACAAACGAACGGCGGTACATTGCGATAATATACAAGGTTTTTTGAAATGTGACTTTTCTTTAAAAGACAAAAACATCGACAGCGTTTCGATAAGTGGTCATAAAGTAAATGCCCCAAAAGGAATTGGAGCGTTGTATTTAAGAAAAGGCTTTAACATAAAACCTATCATGTTTGGCGGCGGACAGGAAAAGGGAATTAGAAGCGGAACGGAAAACGTGGCGTTTGCGGTTGGGTTTGCGAAAGCGGTTGAAATTTTTGAAAGACAAAAATCTTTTGACAATGCTACAAAGTTAAATGGGCTTGCAAGGCAAAGCCTTGAAAAACTTGAAGATATTAAAATCCATTCTCCAATACAAAGTTCACCATATATTTTAAACTTTTCTGTGGTTGGTTATAACTCCGAAACGTTGATACATTTTTTAGAACAAAGCGAGATATATGTGTCGGGCGGTTCGGCTTGCTCAAAAGGAAAAAGAAGCCACACTTTAACCGCGCTTGGAACACCGGACAAAGAGATAGACTCGGCGCTTAGGGTGAGTTTTTGCGATACGACGACAACAACCGACGTCGAAAGACTTGTAGAAGAAATAGAAAAAGCACAACGAAGTTTGATGAGAAAGAAATAACAAAAAATGAACGAAATACTTTTAGCAAAATATGGCGAAATCGCCCTTAAAGGATTAAACAAAAGCAGTTTTGAATCGGCGCTTCTTAAAACGATACGAAAAAGAATGTCGGAATGTGGCGAGTTTAAGATATACAAAGCACAATCGACCATATACATCGAACCAAAAAACGACGACTGTGACATAGACAAAGCTTGCGAAAATCTTAAAAGAATATTCGGCATATCCGCTATTAATCGCGCGCTTATAGCCGAAAAAGATTTCGACAAGATCTGCGAAGGCGCGGTTTCATATCTTGCGGACAACCTTAAAAATGCAAAGACATTTAAGGTTTCGGCAAAACGTGCCGACAAGAAATTTCCGCTTGACTCGATGGAACTTGCAAAGCTTTTAGGCGGGCACATTCTTTCAAAATTTCCGCATTTAAAAGTATCGGTTAAAGACCCACAGCTTAACGTTGTTGTCGAGGTTCGAGATTTTGCGGCATATATCCATAGCGGAAAGATAGAAGCCGCCGGAGGCATGCCGACCGGAAGTTCGGGACGCGGGATGCTTATGTTGTCGGGAGGGATAGACAGCCCTGTTGCGGGATACATGATGGCGAAACGTGGACTTGATATCTGCGGAATACATTTTATGTCGCCTCCCTACACAAGCGAGCGAGCTTTTCAAAAGGTTAAGACTCTTGCCGGTAAAATATCGCTTTATACCGGAACATTTGCGCTTGTTTCTGTACCTTTTACAGAAATTCAACTCGAAATCGGCAAAAAATGCCCCGAAGAATTGTTTACAATATTAATGAGACGTTCGATGGTCAGAATAGCCAACATTGTTGCCGAAAAAGAGTTTTGCAAAGCATTGGTGACGGGGGAGAGTCTTGCGCAAGTAGCGTCGCAAACGTTAATGGCGATAGCGTGCACAGACGAGGCGGCAAAGTTCCCAATTCTTCGTCCGCTCATAGGTATGGACAAAACCGAGATAGTAGACATAGCGCGAAAGATAGATACGTTTGAAACGTCTATTCTACCGTTCGAGGATTGTTGTACCGTGTTTACCCCGAAACATCCTAAGACCAAACCTAAAATACAAGATGTTTTGGAAGCGGAAAAACTATATGATTTTGAAACACTTGAACAAGCGGCGGCAACACAGGTTAAAATCGACATGTTCCACTTTTCTAAAGTAGATTAAGATATAACGGCAAAGGAATTAGTTTTATGAGAGCAGAGATAATTTCGGTAGGTAACGAACTACTAAAGGGTTACACACAAAACACAAACGCAACTTTTTTGTCCAAACGTCTTTCGGACATGGGGTTCGAGGTTCACCGTCACTCAGCAGTTCTTGACAGTCGCGAGGATATCCACGAATCGGTAGGTCTTGCGGTTGGAAGAAGCCATATCATTATCTTCACAGGGGGACTAGGTCCTACCGACGACGATATGACAAAAGAAGCGGTAGCCGAGGTTTTGGGATTACAGCTTATACATAATGAAGCTATTGCGAAAGCAATAGCAGAGTATTTCACGTCGCGCGGCGCAAAGATGACCGACAACAACTTAAAACAAGCCATGATTATAGAAGGCAGTGAACCTGTTTTTAACGCACACGGTACAGCGCCCGGAATCTTCTTGCGACGTGGAAACCAAGCTATTATTCTTATGCCGGGGCCGCCTAATGAACTTGAACCGATGTTTGACAACGAGGTAGCTCCCCAGCTTGAATTGTTTATCGAAGAACGAGTAGCCTCGCGCGAGCTCCGTATTTTTGGCATCGGCGAATCTGCGCTTGAAGAAAAAATTAAACACCTATTGTACGCCGAAAACCCAAGGGCGGCGCTTTATGCCGGCACGGGAGAAGTTAGCGTTCGCATCTCGGCATATGCCGACGAGATAGCGATAGCCCAGCTTATGTGTAACGAACACGCGCAAAAAATCCGCAATATTGTAGGGGAATATATATATTCGGACGACGGAAGCAAGATGAACAAGGCGGTTGTTGAAACGCTTAAACGCGTGGGCGCAAAAGTTGCGGTTGCCGAAAGTTGCACAGGTGGGCTGTTGGCAGCAGAACTCACCGAGATTTCCGGCGTTTCCGATGTGTTTGAATTCGGCATAGTGTCATATGCCGATTGGGTTAAACACATGATGCTTGATGTCGAACGCTCGATACTTTCCGACTATAGCGCGGTAAGTTCGGTGACGGCGGCAGAAATGGCGAAAGGCGCGATGAAAAACGCCAAATCCGACATAGGAGTCGGCATAACCGGGCTTGCAGGGCCTACTGCTTCGGGATATTTCAACAAAACTATAGGCACCGTTTACATCGCTATATGCGATCATGACGGGGTTGTTGTAAAAGAACTTAGGTTTGGAACAACAAGAACGCGCGAGTATGTTCGCGAGATGGCGGTTAAAAACGCTCTTGATATGTTAAGGCGTTTTGTCACAAACCTTGAAGTTGAGGGTTCGAGAGAGTTTAGGCTTGGAGAGATAGCCGACCTTGACAATCCGGGACGCCCGAAACTTAAAGTAAGTTCCAAAACAACAAGAGCTTTAGTCTCGGCGGTCGCAATAGCGGTTATGGCGGGGTCGCTTTATTTCGGCGGATCGTCTGCGTATGATTATTTTAGAGGAAGCGTTTATAACTCGGTAGAGGTTACATATAATGAAGCGGCACAAAACAACAACACAGCACAAGGGTTAACGCAACTTAAACAGACCAACCAAGACACGATAGGCTGGCTTAAACTCGGAGATGAAACTATCAACACGGTTGTCGTGTCTGCTACCGATAACGAATATTACTTTGAGCATGATTTTGAGAAATCGCGTAACAATCTAGGTTGCCCGTTTTTGGATAGCGGAATAACCAACCCTGATATAGCGGACAACAACGTCATATACGGGACAAGCATAAACGACGATTTGATGTTTGGACCTTTGCTTGAGATGACCGATCGAGAGTATGTGACAGAAAACATAATAGTCGATTTTGAGACGATAAACGGTGACACACAATATAAAGTTGTGTCTGTTTACTATGCAAACACAAATGAGGCGTTGGGAGAGGTTCAAAATTTCGCAAAATCCGATTTTGAAGATAACAACGAGCTTGCCGAGTTTGCTATAGATTTTAAGATGCGCTCACTTCTAAACATAGAGGTGGACATTCAAACAGGGGACAGATTTTTAACGTTTGCGACCCCGGTTGACAACTGGGACGGCGCGTATCTAGTTGTTGTATCGCGTGCAGTTCGCCCCGGCGAAGTTGTTTTGGTTATGCCGGACGCGGTTCAACGAAACGCCGTGCCGCTTTATCCCGACGAATGGCACAGGATAAACGAGACTACCTCGTCGGTCAATGTTCCGATTGAACAGGATAAATGGAGAAACTGGTTGGCACAAAATGACCCGAATTTTTCGGTCACGGTTGAGTTCTCCGAGATGCCGTTAATCGACGCGCCTAATCCGCTTGAAGCTAACGTTCCGAACTATCTTGAACAAGGCGTCGTTCCCGCGCAAACCTCACAGTCGTTTGACAACGCAACTTCCACAACAATCTCGATTACAAACAGTCTAACCGGCGAAGTTGTTACCAATACGCCGCTCGAGATAGTAAGCATGATTGTTGAAGCCGAGATAGGCTCGGCGCTTTCGGTCGAAGCTATCAAGGCGCAAGCGGTTGCGACGACGACATATCTTAAATATATGTTAAGAACCGAAACCGCGCCGTCGTTCCCGGCTAAGGAAGCGTCCAACACGGTACGCGAAAACGTGGCTGAGGTTATCGACACAGCGATGTATTTTAACGGAAACATAATCTTTTCGCCCTATTGCGCGCTAGTTGCCCAAGGAACACAGTACGCAACCAACGTATTCGGAATTGATCTTCCGTTTTTAAGCGAAACGGAAAGTTCCCACGACACGTTGTCACAGTCGTTTAACTATCAGTATACCTTTACGGTAGACCAGATGAAAGCGACACTTGAACAAGAATTCAACGTGACGTTGTCGGAAGATCCGTCAAAATGGATACAGTTTGTTTCGATAAATCCCTATGGATATGTAAACAGAGCCTCGATAGACGGCGTTGTCAACATTTCGGGAACAGAGCTTCGGCAAGCACTTGACCTTCGCTCAAGCGCAATAGAGCTTTCGTATGATGCCGCAACCTCGAGTTTTAACATAACGACAGCGGGTTACGGACATGGAGTAGGAATGAGCCAATACGGGGCGCATTACTACGCGCAAGTAGAGGATTGGGATTATGTCGATATCCTTGAACATTACTATCTTGGCATCGAGCTTGGCGGAGCCGAGTGGTAGAAAAAAATTAATAAACAGTTTGTTTATAGATAAATTTTTTGTGATAAACTAAAGACACGGTTAAAGGAAGATATGGAACAGATAACTTTTTCTAACGAAACTATCGGCTTCGATTCGTTGCCGGCAATAAAAACGGTGTATTACCCTTGGGCTAACGATGGGTTTAAACCGTATTCTTACGCGCGACTTGTGTATGTAAAGGGAAAAGGTCTGTCGGTTGATTTCCTTGCGTTTGAAAGAGACCCCGTTATAACACCAAACGTTATGGACGGAAGCGCGGTTGCAGTGTCGTTCAACTTTAGCCCACAAACCGAACAGAAAGTTTTGGCGGTGGTTTTAAATTCAAAAGGCGAAAACGAGGTGTATGTTTCAAACAAAGGAGACCAAAGCGAGAAAAAGCTTTCGGACACGGTTTCGTGCGAATGTTACGCCGGAGACGACGAACAAGGTTGGTATTTCGGGACAAGGTTCATAGTTCCCGAACAGCTTATAAAAGAGCATTTCGATGTTGTGCTTGACCAAGGGGATGTTATCAAAGGAAATGTATACAAATTTCAAAAAAGCGGAGCAAAACGACATTTCGGCTCTGCGGCAGACATAGGTGACAGTTTTATTTTTACGACCGAAGGTTTGTTGGATTTTCTGCTTTTGTAAAAATATTGTATAAATAAAAAAGAACCCGTAGCGACATGTCTAGCCGTGTACATCTATTTTTCAATCTATAATTCACTCATTTTCACAAACGAAAGGAACGAAAAAATGAAATATGCTATTTTGATTATCTCGATAGTCACCTTTTTGGTAGTGACGATAGAAAGGTTGTATCGTTTTTTAAACAAAAACATACATAGATACATCACAATAAAAGGTAATAATTTCTAAGTATAGTTGGTGTAAAATTCGGACATAATATAATCAACCGAGAGTTAAGCGCGATAAAAGAGTTTTGCGCGTCGGTATTACCCAAATAAAAGGAGTGATTTGTTATGCCCTCAAGAAAGAATTCAAGTATTAAATGTAGTGTCTCAAGTTGTAGAAATCGTTGTGACACAGAAAATTATTGTTCGCTTGACACAATAACTATCGGTACACATGAGAACCACGCAAGGATGAACCAGTGTACCGACTGCATGTCGTACAGCAACAAAAACAGCGCCGAACAATCTTTTGCGGTCGCAAAAGAAAAAGCGGAACTGCAAGGATTTTTCAGCTAGGAAAAAATAAAATATACACAAAAAACACACACAGTAAAATACCGTGTGTGTTTTTTGTGTAATATCAACACTTGGTCTATATATCCCTATTTTCCAACAGCGTTTCAAAATCATAGTTTGAATAAAACTGTTCGGCATCGTTTAAGATCTGTTTATAGTTTTGCTCAGTCAAAAGATAGGTGTCTTTTGTGAACTCGTTTGCCATAAATGAATTTATATCAGGGCTGTAATGAACCGTGTCTATGTATTTTCCAAAGTCGGTTGTTATGCTAGTTTCTCCCATAAAGAAATATGTGTTTATATTGGTGGCGCTTAAAAGCTGTTCAATGATAAATTCTTTTCGGTCAAACCAAAAACTTAAGGGGTGAACAACCTCTACGTCGTTCCACCATAGCACACAGTTTGGAGGGAAAAACACTATAAATTCGACGTCGGGGTAACTTTTAGCTAACCGTAAAATGCCGTCTCGCATGACGTCGGAAATCGTTTGTTTTTCCTGTTCGCCAAACGTTACGACCGAAGAAGGGAAGGCGTTCCATAGCATATATTTATTAAGGAAACCATCTTCGGTGAAAACAGTGTCGTGCCAAAAGGAATAGTCGTCGAAATTTGGGGTCGTAAACCCTTGTCCGGTATACTCCAAAACTCCCAAAGTATAATCGGCAAAGATCTCTTTATTTAGCAAATAGTTGGTGTCGTTAAAAAGATTGTTGTCATAAAGATATTTCGGTTGGTCAAATTCGGCGTAATCGGGTCCGGATTTTAAAAACATATACGAATTAAGATTAAACACGACTGTTTCAAGATTTGGGTTTGTTTCCAAAGCAGTTTCAACAAGACTTAGAGTTTCATATCCTGTGGCGGCTTTGAGCGGAAGTTTAACAGCATTTTGCTTGTCGAATAACTGTTCAAATTCAGAGGTTAGGAAATTTTCCGTCACGCTCGACCCGGTTATAAGAAGATCATAGTCAAAGTTTTTAGCTATGCCATAGCTTATCTGTCGTTGCATATCGTCTGGCATAGGATACTCTAAACTCGTCAAAGGTTGGTGGTATTGGAAAAAAGGATCAATAACAACGGTAACAAGAGCGAACGCAAAAAGCGCGGAAAACAAAACAGCGAGCGTTACTATTGCCCATTTTTTATGTGACATGGCAAACTATATCCCCTTTTCTAGAAGTTGAAGTACAAGAAAGTTGAAACACCGCTAAATGACACTATCGACCAAAATAAAAACAGCACGGTAACAAGTGACGTTGAAACGGTTGGTTTAAATTTAATTTGATTGATGTTTTGCAAAAACACCGCTACTAAAAACGATATTAAGATAAATGATACCATCGTTATCATCTCTACCGAAAAGTTGACTGAATTAAACAACGCAAAGAAACCGTTAAACTCGATAACGCTAAAGTTTGCCGCAAACGTTTGGCTAACCGTAAAGCCGTTCGACAATAAAAGAATTTTTTTTAGAATATTTAAAAGCTGTTCAACCGTTTCGGCTCGAAAGATTATCCAAGTTAGGTTGACAAAAATAAAGGTAATAAGCCATTGTAACGGTATAAGCATTTTGTTCCAAAACGGTTTAATAAGTCTTGTAAACACATTAAACACCCCATGTAATAACCCCCAAATTACAAAAAGCCACGTTGCCCCGTGCCAAAGTCCGCTTAAAAAGAACACAATTAAAATGTTTATATAGGTGCGAGAGGTGCCTTTTTTGCTTCCTCCAAGGGGGAAATACACATAGTTTCGCAAAAATCTTGTAAGGGTGAGGTGCCACCTGTCCCAAAAATCTATTATGGACAACGCCTTATAAGGCGAATTAAAGTTAGCCGGCAGGGATACGTTGAACATCTTCCCAATTCCAATAGCCATGTCGCTGTATCCGCTGAAATCGAAGTATATCTGGAACGTATACGACAGCATGACAAGGATAGCTTCAAGCGACGAAAGAATTTCAGAATTTGAATAGCCGTATGCGACGGCGTTGCCAAGAGTATCGGCTATCAAAACTTTTTTAAAAAGACCAATTGCGAAAAAATGGATGCCACAAGAAAGGTTTTCAAAACTTAAGGATTTTAGTTTCTTGCTTTTAAACTGTGGTATCATCTCGCCGTGGAGCGCTATAGGACCCGCAACAAGTTGGGGGAAAAACGACACGAAAAGAGCGTAATCGATAAAGTCATAACCTTTTGTTTCGCCCCTATAGCTGTCGACTACGTAAGAAACTTGTTGGAATGTATAAAAACTTATTCCAAGCGGAAGAAGGATGTTTCGCAAAATAAAGTCGGAACCGAAAACAACGTTTAAATTAGACAAAAAGAAATCGTAATACTTAAAGTAGAATATAAGAGAAAGGTTAAAGATTATTCCGGCTATCATAATAGTTTTTTTAACCGATTTAGACCAAGCTTCGTTGTTTAACATTTTTGAAACAAACCAGTTTACAAGTATGCTTGAAACCATTATTAAAAGATAGCTATAGTTAAAATAACCGTAAAACCAAAGAGACATTCCGATAAGAAATATCTTTGCCGATTTAAAAAGTTTATAACGGTTTAAACTAAAATATCCTACAACAGAAAGTGGCAGGAATACAAGTGTAAATATGTACGAATTAAACGTCATTTTGTCCCCCGCAAAAGCGACATGTGTTGTTTGCTTTAGATTTAAAAAGACAGAAGGGACAGGGGCAAGCCCTGTCCCTATTTATTTAATGATTTAACTCTCGTAACGAGTCCTGTAATATTCGCGGTATTCTCCGCTTGTAACGTCGTCGACCCATTGTTTGTTGTGGAGATACCAAGCAATAGTTTTTTCTATGCCCTGTTCAAACATTGTTTCGGGCGCCCAACCTAGCTCGTTTCCTATTTTTTCGGGGTTAATCCCATAACGTCTGTCGTGGCCTTTTCTGTCCTCGACATGTTTTATAAGTTGTTCCGAAACTTCGCCGTCGGCGTTTTGTTTAACATAATCAATTATAGTTTTAACTATAAAGATGTTTGGATGTTCGTTGTGTCCGCCGATGTTGTAAACTTCGCCGAGTTTTCCGTTTCGTGCTACCATGTCGATAGCCTTGCAATGGTCCTCGACATAAAGCCAGTCGCGTATCTGCATACCGTCTCCGTAGACCGGAAGGCTTTTGTGGTTTAAGCAGTTGTTTATCATCAAAGGTATAAGCTTTTCGGGGAACTGGAATGGTCCATAGTTGTTGGAACATCTTGTTATGTTAACGGGCATCTTGAACGTGTCAAAATAAGCTTTAACAATTAAATCTGCGGAAGCTTTTGAAGCTGAATAGGGGCTATGGGGATCTAGCGGGGTTGTTTCCTCGAAAAATCCTTCTGCGCCTAAAGAACCGTATACCTCGTCGGTTGAAACTTGTAGGAATTTTTTGTTTAACATAAATTCGCCGCTTGGAAGTTCCCAAGCTTTTTTTGCGGCGTTAAGTAGTGTTGCGGTTCCTATAACGTTGGTTTTAATAAAAATCATAGGGTCAGAAATCGAACGGTCTACGTGGCTTTCTGCCGCGAAGTTTACGACACAATCAAAGTCATAGTCGTTAAAAAGCTCTTCAACCAAAAGAGGGTCACAGATATCGCCTTCGACAAAGATGTGGCGACTGTCGTTTTCAACAGAACGTAGATTTTCAAGATTTCCTGCGTAGGTAAGAGCATCTAGGTTAACTATAGATATATCGGGATATTTTGAAAGCATGTAAAGAATATAGTTTGAACCGATAAAACCGGCTCCTCCGGTTACTAGAAAAGTTTTCATAAAAGATTTAGTCCTCCAAAGAGATTGTTTTAATATGCTCGGATATTGCGTCTTGCCACGAACGCATTTCGTCCCCCACTGTTGCTTGCAACATGACGTTTTCAAGGGCAGAATATGCCGGTCGTTTTGCCGGGGTTATATATTCATCGCTCGAACAAGCAACAACCGTTGCATCAATGTTTGCGAGCGTAAATATTTCTTTTGTGAAGTCATACCAACTGCATATGCCGTTGTTTGTGCAATGATAGACCCCGAAATTATCTGTTACAACCATTTTAAGTATATGATACGCAAGGTCAACACAACTTGTCGGGTTACCAAATTGGTCGTTAACAACCTTGACTTCGCCTTTTTCCCTGCCGGCATTCATTATGGTTTTTACAAAGTTGTTGCCATTTTTGCCATAAAGCCAGGCTGTCCGAACGATGAAGTAATCGCTGCAACGTTCGCGCAAAAGGTTTTCGCCCATAAGCTTTGATTTGCCATAGGCGGTTACGGGACAGGGTATATCATATTCGACATATGGTTTTTGTGCATTGCCCGCAAAGACATAATCTGTCGAGACGTGAACCAATTTTGCCGAAAGAGCACTTGCGGCTTCGGCGAGATATGCCGGAGCCAAAGCGTTGGCTTTGTAAGCCGCTATCGTTTCTGTTTCGCAAGCGTTGACGTTAGTAAAAGCTGCACAGTTTATTATTATATCAAACTTTTTGGAAAAACAAAAGTCTAAAATCTTGGTTTTATCAGAAATATCTATTGTGTCTAAATCAACCGCAACAATTTTGGCACTTTTTAACGATTTTGGGATTTCGCCCAGCGAACAACCTCCGTCTTTAAGTTGCCTTTGAAGCTCTGTTCCGAGTTGGCCGCGAGATCCTGTAATTAAAATCTTCAAGACGTCGTTTCCTTTCGTTAAACCTTTTTGTTGGCTATAGTAAACAAATATTTTCCGTATTCGGTTTGTTTAAGTTTTTCCGCAACCGCAATAAGTTGTTCTTTTGTTATGAACTTTTGGCGATAGGCTATCTCTTCGAGACACGCTATGTATAAACCTTGTCTTGTTTGAACCGCTTCGACAAAGTTGGACGCCGCAAGCATCATTCTGTGGTTGCCTGTGTCAAGCCACGCCATTCCGCGCCCGAAAAGTTCAACTTTAAGTTGTCCGTTTTCGAGATAGTGATTGTTAACCGCGGTTATCTCAATTTCGCCACGTTCGGAGGGTTTGACGTTTTTAGCTATATTAATTACGTTGTTGTCGTAAAAGTAAAGCCCCGGAACTGCGTAGTTAGATTTTGGGTTTTCGGGTTTTTCTTCGATTGAAAGAACGTTTCCGTCGCCGTCAAACTCGACAACACCCATTTCGCTGGGGTTGCTCACGTGATACCCAAAGATAGTAGCGCCTTGTTTGCGCGAAGCCGCCGCTTTAAGGCGTTCGCTGAAACCGTATCCATAGAAGATGTTGTCGCCGAGAACCAAACAAACGTTGTCGTCCCCTATGAACTCCTCGCCGATTATAAACGCATCTGCAAGTCCTCTTGGGTGCTCTTGAACGGCGTATTGAAAGTTGACTCCTATTTCGGAACCGTCTTTTAAAAGTTCTTTAAAACCTCCTATGTCACGCGGGGTAGAGATAATTAGAATATCTTTTATTCCTGCAAGCATAAGTGTTGATATCGGATAATAGATCATAGGTTTGTCGTAAACCGTTAACATCTGTTTTGAAACCGCAATGGTAGAGGGATAAAGCCTTGTACCGGCTCCGCCGGCGAGTACAATTCCTTTCATAATAAAACATGCCCCTTACATTTTTTTATTTCTTTAGTTTATATCTAAATTGCCAACCCCATTTTCCGAAATATTTAAACATTCCTTTAATGAGGATAACAAAATATTTTAAGCTTTTCGCGGAAGAACGCTCCCAAGCGTGGTATACATAGGTTTCGGGATAGTAGACCGTTCTTTTTATATTTTTTGCCCGTCTTGTTATGTCCATATCCTCGAAATAGATAAAAAACCGCTCGTCAAAACCACCGATTAATTTATAAATATCGGTTCTTATTCCAAAAAAACAACCCGTCGCAAACTCTATGTCTGTTGTCTTTGTAAGATCTTCGTCAAGCATTTGGTAATGTTCAATTTGATCTTTAAAAAGGTTTCCCAATATACGTCGTCCGACAAGCGCGGCAACGGTTGGGTTGCGTTTTGGAAGGAGCTGGTCGGTTTTGTCGGGATTTAATATTTGTGGCGTGACCAATCCAATATCGGGATTTTTGTCAAAAAACAAAGATATTTCGGACAAAACATCCTTGTCGATTACGATGTCCGGGTTTACTACAAAATGATATTTGCTGTCTAAAAGCTCGAGAATTTTGTTGTGGCCGTGTCCGAAACCTTTGTTGTCGGGGTTTTGTATCGTTGTAATTTCGGGAAATTCTGCTTTAAGTTTTTCAAGCGTTCCGTCGCCCGAGTTGTTGTCAATCACATAAACTGTAACATCAACGTCTTTTGTATACTCTAAAAGACTTTTAACCGCGTCTTTGCATTTATCGTAACATTTATATGTAACTATCGCGGCGCTAACTTTTGTTTTCATAAAATATATTTTCTAACCTTTTGTTTAATTAAAATCCGAGTTTTTGCTCAACAAGTATAACCTTTATGCGGTTTGCAATCCTTTGGAACGAAAGAGTTTGGTATATACAACAAATTCTTTCGGGGCTTTGACAGTCCATGCAAACCCCGCTTTTAACACAAGGGGTTGCGGTGTTTAATCTTTTTGCGTTGAGCGGAGCGGCCGTTTCTTTAAGTCTTTTTTCGGCGTCGGCAAGCGTTGGAACAATCTTGTTTGTTCCGGCGACGACAATAACGTTTCGAGGTCCGTGGGCTAAAGCCGATACTCGGTTTCCTATTCCGTCGACGTTGTAAAGTTCGCCGTTTTCGGTAATCGCGTTGCTACTTGAAAGATAATAGTCACAAGCTTTGGTTCTCATAGCAATTTCAAACGCCTCTTGTTCGCTTGCGTTAGGTTTAAATCTATCGAGGAAACTATAGTCTCCGCTGTTTTTTAAAAGGCCAGTTATGTCACATTCGGCAAGCGTCATAGATCCGCCATGTGCTACCGTGCTTCCCTTTGGTATTAACGACTGCACAAGTTCTCTTGCCGCTTCTTTAGACGCTACTTTGTAAACCTCGATACGGTTTTTACGGAGATTTTCTATAGTCTTTTCGATGTTCATAATAAAACCACCTTTATTAAAAATTAATGTTTAACAGAGAGGAATTCATAATTTATAATTCGTAATTCGTAATTCGTAATTCGTAATTTATGTTCGCCGTTCCGGCGGGAATTTTAATAGATATCTTAACGATTTTGTGCTGTTAGGTCAAAATTAAAACGACCAATCCCAGGTGTTTAACTATCCTAAAACCCTTTTCATTTAAATTGCGGCGTAAACCGCACCT
The DNA here is from genome assembly GCA_964370565.1 of uncultured Oscillospiraceae bacterium. GTDB lineage: Bacteria > Bacillota > Clostridia > Oscillospirales > Ruminococcaceae > CAYJAY01. Next base: position 31,305 of record CAYJJR010000006.1, read on the forward strand.
TAATTACGCATTAATAATATTATTTGTATTAGACGAAGCTTTAATTTTAAGAAATACTATGGTTTTGCACCAATGGTGCAAAATGGCGAACGAAGTTCGACAAGGAGTATTTCCCAAATCATCACCGAAGGTGAGGATTATTTATTTTTTATATAGTTTAAGGTTGGGGAACCTTTTTCTCCTCTTGCTTCTATATGAAACGTGTTGGAGGATTTAATTAGGTTGGTTAGTGTCTTGTGGCCGAAGTTCCTAACATCGAAATCCGGATTGCTGTTTTTAAGGAACGTTCCGACTTTCCCAAGATAAACAAATCCGTCGTCTTCACAGTTATCGTCGGTAAACTTAACGATAGTTTGAATAAGTTTATTAAATTCATTGCTGTTTTTAGAAAGAGTTTCCTCTTCGCTTATGACCTCGAGATATTTGAAAGATTCACAGGCAGTTATAAAAGGCTTTGGTGTCTTTTTTTCGCCCATGCCGACAACTGTCATTCCCGATTCGCGAAGTCTTGAGGCAAGCCTTGTAAAGTCGCTGTCGGAACTTACGATGCAAAATCCCGTAACGCTTCCGGAATAAAGTATGTCCATAGCGTCGATAATCAAAGCCGAATCGGTAGAGTTTTTTCCGCTGGTATAGGAGTATTGTTGTATAGGAGTTATCGAAAAATCAAGCAAAACCGACTTCCAAGATTGCATCTTTGGCGTAGTCCAATTTCCGTAGATACGCTTTAAAGTTACTTTTGTGTCGGGGTAAGTAGAGAGTTCTTTAAATATATGGGCGATATATTTGTCCGAAACATTTTCCGCGTCGATTAATAATGCCATTTTATTGTCGGTTGTTATCATCAATTTTTTTATCCTTTCGTGCTTATGTCGGAACGCAAAATCTCGATAGCCTTTCGATATCCGTTTTCTGCAACGGTAAACCAATCGGACACGACCGGCTCAAACGTCCGGTCTATTAATTTTGCAAAATAATCTATGAGCAGAGGATTTCTAACCAAAAGCGGCCCCGAAAGCTGTGTTGCATAAAACGAGCCTTTGACAATTCCTTCGACAGGAGTATGGTGTTTTTTTGAACAACTTTCGACGGTGAAAAACGATTTTTCACGACAGATAACCGCAAGCGACGAGTTTATAACGCCGACGACGGGATAGTTAAACAACTCGGTTCGCATTATATATTCCTCATAACTTCGAGTAGAGGTTTGTTTAGAATGAGTCTCAAAAAAACCTAATCCTTCATATTCGTTGCCCGAAAGGTCTGTTATGCTTTCGCCAAAAAGAGCAAACGAATTTCCCGTGCAAAGCAGGGGCTTGTTGTTTTCAACAAAAGCTTTTAAGTCGTTTTTGAAACGGCGAACGTCTTTAAGCGCCGCAAAAAGGCTTTTTTCCGTACCCGCTCCGATATAGATGAAATCTGCGGTTTGAAGTTCGGTATATTCTTCAACCGAAATGCGTTGGATTTCAAGGGTTTTTCCGACATCTTCAAAGCGTTTTTGTAAAACTAGCAAGTTAGCGTAGTCGCCGTATAGGTTTAAAAGGTCGTGGTATAAATAGATAGCTTTCATATGTCGTTATTGTCCCCCTTGCGATAACATTCTTACGCGATTGTTGAACTTTGGCATATCGGTAAAACAAGTAAGGACAAAGATATCTCCAACCGAGTCGCCGCAAAGCTTGCCAAAAACGACATCGATATCGGTGTCGCAGATGATTTTATCGAAAGAAATTCCGGCGAACATAAGCCGCAACATAACGTCGTTTGCAAACTTACCCGAAACAAAGATTTTCTTTATACGAGGGTTGTTTAACAGTTCAAAATCAATATCCCAAAGCCACGACATATCGTTGGCTATATATTTTCGACTTAGTAAATCGACAAGAAGATAGACCGAAATCTCGTCTGCCTCGCTTTTGAGAATTGCGGAAATCGACTGGTTGTACGACATCGAGTTTTCGTGTTTGCTTAAAAGCGAGACGGTTTTGTGTCCACCGATAAAACGGTTTTCAATACGTCCGCTTTTTATAAGATATCCGCCAAGGCTTTGCGCCACACTTTCGCCCGAAAGGCCAAAGATCTCAACTCCAACCGTCATGGCGGCAGAGATGTTATATCCGAACATACCGTTTAAAATTTGGGGTTGTATAATAAATTTATCGTCCAAAACAAAACTTTTGTCTTGGATATCTGTAACCGCGTGGGTTAGCGGTTGGTGGGTGAAGCCACAGGATATACAGTTGAAACTTCCGAGATGGTTGTGAACTCGGTAGGAATATGAAAGCCTTCCTTTACAAACGGGACAAAAAGCTCCGTCGAAATAAGCGTGTGTCGTGTCGAGAGGTTCGCTTATCGCTTCGCCTTTTATTCCGAAATAAAGGCTGTTTTCGCGGCCTTGTCCGTACGACGCAACAAGTGGGTCGTCGGCGTTGAGAATTAAAATAGAGTCTTTTGGTAACCCCTTTTTAAGCTCGCCATAAACAAATTCACTGCTACCGTTTCGCGTTAACTGGTCACGGTTGAGGTTTAAAACAACGATAGCTGTCGGGGAAAAATCGGAAAAACTGTATTGACAGTATCTCTCGTCGCTTTCAAGAACCGCAATATCCGCTTGAACTTCGCCTTTAAGGTTACAGTTTCTCAAAAGAACCGTTGCGATACCCTCGATTTGGTTACTGCCTTGTTTGTTTGTAATTATTTTTTTACCCGTAGATTTCGCAACTTCAACTATAAGCTCGGCGGTTGTCGTCTTGCCGTTAGACCCACTAACCGCAACCACAATGTCGGGCAATTTTAACTTTGAAAGGATAGAAGGACATAGTTTTAACGCTATTCCACCCGGAAAACTGCTTCCTCTACCAAGTTTTTCAAGTAAATACGAAAGAATTTTACAAAATAATATTGCTAATTTCAAATTTAGGCTCCATAATAATATTAAGGTTAGTTTGTTTATACAACTATAATAACAGAATTCCCTGTTCAATACAACAAAATATAACGTTAGAGTTAGGAGATTTTTATGTGCGTCCCTTTAAAAGGAGATATTTTAGAAAATTTCGACATATTTGGGAGAGAGGCAACAGAACAAGGGATTGTTAAAACGGTTGACGATCCGTTAAAAACGTTTGAAAAAGACCCGAAAATGATGTTGACGGCGTTAAGGCTTAGCGCCGCGTTAGATTATACAATCGACCCGAAAACTTTAAATGCGGCGTACAGCGCGAAGGCGATGTTAAAACAGCTTTCAAGCGAGGAGATAAAATCGGAATTTGAAAGGTTTATCGTTTTGGAAAACGCCGGGAAACATTTCGCAAAAAATAAAGAGATATGGTTTGAGATATTCCCCGAGTTTAAACCGTGTATCGGGTTTAACCAACACAACCCAAACCATTGTTACGACGTGTTTTATCATATAATGGCGACGGTGGATGAGGTTGAACCAAAGCTTAATTTAAGGCTTGCCGCCTTTTTCCACGATGTTGCAAAACCTGTTTGTCTTACGTTTAACGAGCGAAATATGGGGCGGTTTTACGGACACACCGAAAAAAGTGCCGACATGGCAAAAGATGTTCTTGAACGATTAAACTTTGATAACGATTTAATTTCCAACGTGTGCAAGCTAATTTCGTTGCACAATATATCAAAAAGGGACAGCGATGAATACGCGAAGATGTGGATTATGAAAAGTTCAAAACAAGATGTTTTGGAACTTTTGGAGCTTGTGCGCGCCGATTGTTTTTCCCACGACAGTTGTTACCATGACAGGCTTTTGACGCTTTCGGGGCTTAAAACAAGGATCGAAAAAATGCTTTTGAATGATGGCTGTTTTTTTGTAAACGAACTTGACATAGACGACGGCGACCTTATAAATCTCGGAATTAGCGGACAAAGCCTTATAGAAACGACCAAAGCTACGCTTTTACACAAAGTTGTGTTTGAAGATCTTAAAAACAACAAAGATATGTTGAGCGAAAAGGCTATCGAGATTGTCAATTGTGGGGTTTTTTGCGACACCCCGACACTATAATTTAGTGGTATATACAAAATGTTTTAGAATTATAATAATTTGATTTGTTTTTTTTGCTCTTAAATGTTAAACTTATCTTAGGTTAGCCTGTTGGCAACGAACCTTTTTTTAAGAGCTTGCCTTTAAGTATTATTTTATTCTAAATAGGTGTTTATGCACGAAGCTGTTGGAAAAATAACCGAATCAATTGAACTACGCTGTGCCGCTGAAGCGGTATGGCAAATTTTAGTTGATGTCGAAAGTTATGGAGAATGGTTCGACATAGACCGAAAACAGACGTTAAGAACGGTTGAGCCGGAGTTTTGCGAAGGCGGACGATTGGTTTTTAACGACGTAAAAGCTTCGAGTAAGATAATAACCACCTGTAGGAAAAACAAAGAGCTAGCGTTTGGAGATGACTTTTCCAAAGAGACATTTACTATTCAAGAAACCCAAAGAGGCGCAAAATTAACGGTTTTAATAGAACTTTCTGAAATCGAGAATTTAGATATTGCGGTTATTAAATCCAAGGCCGCCGTAATGTTGCGGTCTATCAAGCTTTTGGCATATGACCGAAACGAGGGAAGTTTTGAGCATAGCACAAAGAGAAAAGATCGAAAGAAAATCCCGATAGCAACAAGGGTTTTCACGGTTGTGTTCAGAGGATACAAAACGGCGGAACTCCACGACACAAGTCGTGTCCGTATAAATAGTCAAATAAACCAAGAGATAAGCCCCAGTAGGTGGCAAACAGTAGCGGGGGGGCTTCTTGCCATTGGTTTGTTTATCGTGCTTACCTACACAACCTCTATAGAAAAACCAAGCGTTGTACATTCTTCCGGGCTTTCGATATATCAAAGCGAAAACATAAATAAACAGGTCGTCGAAAATATCGACTTTGACGAAACAAAACTTTTTTTAGAGAGAAGTTTAAGTTGTGTCGGAATGATTACAGACGAAGATTTATTTAGCTATTCTTCGGTTGATACCTTTAACGACAAACCGGCGGTTCAGCTGTTTATTATGTACGACACACACAACATCGTAAGAAGATATGGCATTTTAGATTATAAACAAAGCTATCAAAGATACTACGGAGAGATAGAGGATTTTTGTAAATTAGTAACCCCCGACATGACATATGTCGAGATAGAAGCGGTTGTGGGACAAAAGCTTTCGGCATTTGATGTCGACAAAAACGGAACCGCGCGATATTATTTCGGCAAGATTGACGAAAGACGGGATATCTTTGACCGATACAACTACGCTGAACTGGTAATAACTATCGACGGCGTAGGAGACGAGGTTAGATGCGAATACTATTCTTTGCCGATACTTTCGGGAAACCTTCCGATAAACGATCTTACAACAAGCATAGAACGCCAGTTTTCCGAAGAGCGCGAGTATGAAGCGTCGAAACTTTACGGCGACAGGGTTGTTTTGTTGCAAGGACTTTCAAAGCAAGAGGTTGAAACCGTTTTGTCTGTCGACGGTGTCGAGATAACAGAAAACGAATATATGTATGACGTGCCCCCTCCCTATGAAGATAACGAGTCACAAGGGTTTACCTATAAGATAACATATCATGAAGATATAGCCGTTTCGGTCGTGTTTGTGAACAACAAGCTTTTGACCCTTGAGCGGGATACCCTTTCGGAATCGCTGATAGGGGAACTTGCGGTTGGAATGTCGGGGAACTTGGTTGAACAGAGAATGGGAATTGTCCCGACGGCGATATATTCCGACGGCGAGAACATAATAAGCGTATACGGGACAACGGGTACAATAGATTTCACACAAAGCGAAACAGTTGAATTTATCGAATTTATAAGGCAACAAGCGCCAATATCAATAACGTTAGAAACAGACGAGATGACGGTTATCGAAATTTTGTCTAACCAATAGGAATAGGTTTTTATTTATGGAAAACAAAACTTGTCAAATCACTGTTCATGTCAACGCATCAAGGGAGGATGTTTGGGGAATAATAACCTCTCCTGCCGAGATGGCAAGTTTGATAGGGACAGAGATTAAAACAAAATTTAAATATTTCGGGGACATTGTAAACGGAAAACTTGGAGCTCTTGACAGAGTTTTTGAGGTTAGAATTAAACCACACGATATCGAGATTTTTGACGAGAAGATAAGGGTTGGGTTTCGCGTGACGCAAAACCCCGATTTTACGTGTGAAATCCTCGCGGTGGCTATAAGCTCGGACCCTTCCGACGCCGAAAATGCGCCGGAAATTTTGACCGAGATTTTAAGAAGGGTTAAAATAACCAGCGAACCTGCCAACGAAATATCTGCCGAATATACAGGGCAAGAGCAACAGCCTTCTTCATACCAACCGTTTAAGTATAAAGCGGAAAAAAAGCCAACGCCTACCCTCGAAACAAACGAGCAAAATCAACAACAAACATACATCGCCCCGCAAACTACATTTCAAAAGCATGTTGCGCCTTTTTTAATATATGCTGCAACCGTTGTTGTGGCGGTCTTGGGGTTGTTCACATATAACGAAGTAACCGCCGCAAAGGCGCCAAAGGTGGATACCGAGATTTTGAGTGAGTTTGTGACGTTTGAAAACGTAGGAACGATAAAGATCGGAGACACAAGGCAGACGGTCGAAACCCTTTTAAAGACTTCGGGCGAGGAAAAAGACGGCGAGACTTTTTATAAAAGCCTTGAAGTTTTGCCTGTTGGAGAAAGTAGTTATCAAACATCAATAGGATATGACAACGTCGGAAACGTTAATAGGATAGAGTATATCGATCTGTCGATAAGTTCTGCTATCGAACCGTTGGTTTTGTCGGGTACAGGCGAAGTTACGGCCAATATGACGATGTTTGACGTTGAAAATGCTATTGGTTCAAAAGTGTCTTTGTTCAGAAACTATATCGACGCAAACGGAAACGAGATGTTAGAGGTTCATTTTGGATATTCCGATCCGTTCGCTAGTTTTAGCAACTCTTTCAGAGGGGAATATGCGGTATACATCAACAGGACAACGGGCGAAATAAAACGCGAACAACTTAAAGAATACGAGGGGTATGACCCTCTTTTAATACCTTCGCTTGAACAACATCCCGCAAGCGCACAATATGCAAGTTATGATGAGTTTATAGCGGATAGATATATAACGCAAAAGGCGGAATTTCTTGCCAACGACTATAGCAAAGGCGACCTTGCGGCGGTATTTGATGCGTCGCTTGACATATACAGCACGGTTAACAACAACCTGTTGCACAACGTTAATTCTGCTACAGGTCCGCTTGTCGCAAATAATTTCCGTGATGCCGGAAACTATAAGTTAACCGCGATACTCGATGAGAACGGCGCGTTTAAACTCGGCTCGTTCACAAACTTAAAGCTTATGACCAAAGAAGGCATGTTAAACGAAACTAGGTTTAGACAGGTTTCGAGGGATATGTCAAAAGGTGAAATCGACGCAATTATGCCGGTGCTTCCGACCTCGATTATTTTTGACATCAACAGCATAACATATTGCTATGGAAGATACCTTGAAAGAACCGAGGTTGACCAACAGTTTGAAGTTATTGTGGTGTATGACAAAACGACGATGCTTGCGGAAAATGTCTATATCAATGCCCAACTTGCCGAGGGAGGAACGAGCGGACTTATAACGACGCCCGAGGAAGCAACTCCAACTCCGGACCACCAAGGTGAGATGCCGCCGTCCGCGGGGGAACAGCAACAAGCTATCGAACAAGAACAAGAGGAGCTTGAAGCGGGGCAAACAACGCAGACAGACGAAGCGCAAACTGACACGGCAAACCAACAAGCACAACCCGAAAGCGATGATACACAAACGGGGGAGCAAACGCCGACTTAAAAATCGGATATATGAGGGAACAATGTAAAAGTTTTTCGGGGGATAAAACAAAACATGTCTAAATTAGTTATGAGCACGGTTCAAAAAAGAATTTTCAACATCGTTTCGACCGAACAAAGTTATTATAACAGCAACATAGCGTTGAAAATTCTTCATTTCTCAACCTATGCATTTGTTGTGTTTACAATATTTTTGAGCGTGATAAACTTGTTTTCGGTAGAGGTTATCAAGCAAACGGAATATTATTTGAATTTTTCGTTAATTATCTTTGGCGTCTTGACTTTTGAGATGTTGATATATAAGGTTTTAGTCAAATTCTTTTTAGGGTTTGACTTTGGCCTTGTTATGTTTCATACGGCTTTTTGTTATGCGGTTAATATATTTACCGGATATTGTTTTTTCAGATGTCTTTGGAATTGGATGCTTGAGGGTTATATCGTTTACAATCTTGATTATGCTTTTATTTTGGATAGAGTTATCCAAAATTCATTTGGTTTTGCGGCTATGATACTTGCCGGATATCTCATTATTATGATTATAGGGGTTATAAACGACAGGGTGATTTCCCCTAACATTTGGAGAATAGCGGTTATATTTCCGATTATAGCGATGTTGGTATCGGCTTTTTTAATTATATTTATTCCGCGCTCACTGGTGTACAACTATTCGGTTGTTATATGTCAAGTTTACTTTGGATTTATCTTGTATCTGGTTGTTAGATATCTAGTACAGCTGTTGTTTCATTTTTTGACGATATCTCGTGTTTTGGAACGACTTGAAAGACCGAAAAAAGTTGTAGAAAAGGTGGACACAAAATATTTCGGAAAAGTTATTACTATCGAAGACAGATATAAGCAATCTATCGAAGCGGTTGGGGAACAATTTACGTTTGTTAAAACTGCCGGAAACTCGCTCGCTAAGGCTACACAAAAAGGAATTGAAAACATTCACCTGAAGGTTGCCCTTCCGGAAAAAGCAAAAAAACTTTTAGTTGTTTCTAAGCCACCGGCTATTGATAAGAAACCTGTCGGTGAAATCGAGCTTAAAGAGATTGAGAAACTTGCAATCGAAAACGATAAAACAAAACAAGATATCGAAAAAGATAAACAACCAAAAACCGATAAACCAAATATCGACAAGCTTAAAGAACCAACTACACAAACCGACCAAAATCAAATAAGTCAAGAGAACCAAGAGGTCAAAGACGACAAGTTAGAAAGCGAAATGGTTGAAGACAAAAACGAAGATAAAGAAAAAAGCGAAGAAACCAAAGACGAAAGCGATATAGCTAAAGATAAAGGCAAAAGCGAAGAATCGAAAGACGAAAGCAAAGGCGAACAACCGAAAGACGAAAGCGATATAGCCAAAACCGAAAACAAAGGCGAGGATAAACAAGAAGAAACTGCAAATTCGGAAAAAGAAGAAGAAAACGAACAAAAGAATGTGGACGAAAAATCGTCCGAAGCTCCAAAAGAACCCGGTATTTTTAAGATGTTTGATAAAATAAAGAAAAAGACCGATGATAAACCGAATAATTAACAAAGTAAGGAATACTAAAAATGAAGTATGACATAGCCATTGTGGGAGCGGGGCCTGCGGGGATATTTACGGCGCTTGAATTGGTGCGAAACAGAGCAAACCTAAAGATAGTAATAATTGAAAAAGGCGAGAAAGTTTCAAAACGCCATTGCCCAAAAGACAAAACAAACGTGTGCGTAAACTGTAAACCGAACTGTCACATAACGACGGGTTTTTCGGGAGCCGGGGCTTTTTCAGACGGTAAACTATCGCTTTCATATGAAGTTGGCGGCGAGCTTCCCGAACTTATCGGAGCGGACAACGCCCAAAAACTTATCGAGTATACCGACAAGATATATCTTGAGTTTGGAGCAGACCCACATATCGAGGGTATCGAGATGACGGACGAGATTTTGGCGATTAGAAGAAGGGCGATTAAATCAAACCTTAAACTTGTCGATTGTCCCGTTAGGCATCTTGGAACCGAAAAGGCACAGGTGCTTTATGAAAGTATCGAAAACTATCTTTTGCAAAACGGCGTAGATATTCTTTTTAACTCGTATTGTGAAGATGTTATAATCGAAAACGATGTATGTACAGGAGTTGCTATCTTTGAACAGGGTAAAAGCCGAACGATTGAAGCCAAAGAGATAGTAATTGCGACGGGCAGAAGAGGCGCCGATTGGCTTGAACATCTATGTGAAAAAAGAGGCATATCCCATAAACCCGGTGTAGTCGATATTGGGGTTAGGGTTGAAGTTCGCAACGAGATAATGGATGTTGTTAATCGCGCTCTTTACGAATCCAAACTTATCGGATATCCGTTGCCGTTTAAGAATAAAGTAAGAACGTTTTGCCAAAATCCGGGTGGTTTTGTTAGTCAGGAGAACTATGATAACGATCTTGCTGTTGTCAACGGTCATTCATATAAAGACAAAAAAAGCAACAACACAAATCTTGCAGTCCTTTGTTCCCATCGTTTCAGCGAACCTTTCAATCGCCCGATAGATTATGCGAAAAATATCGGCGAACTTACAAACATGTTGGGTGAAAACAGGATTTTGGTTCAAAGATACGGAGATATTTTGGACGGTAAAAGGACATGGATGAGGGAACTTAGCATGTCAAACGTCAAGCCGACGCTTTGCGACTGTGTGGCGGGGGACATAACCGCCGCCATGCCGTATCGAACTATGGTTAACATAATTAACTTTATCGAAGCGGTGGACGGGGTAGTTCCGGGGTTTGCGTCAAGGGAAACTCTTTTGTATTCGCCGGAATTAAAATTCTACAGCAACTGTGTTAAGATGGACAAAGATCTTAACACAAATATTGGACATTTATACTGTCTTGGCGATTCAAGCGGTTGGACAAGAGGACTTATGATGGCGTCGGTCATGGGGGTTTTGTTGGGGCAAAAGCTTTCTAAACAATACAAATAAACTCCGCCTTTCGGCGGAGCTCATGGAAATACTCCTTGCCTCGCTTCGCTCGTCATTTTGCACCCATGGTGCAAAAACGTAGTATTTCTAAAAATATAAGCTACATCGAATACAAATAAACTCCGCCTTTCGGCGGAGCTCATGGAAATACTCCTTGCCTCGCTTCGCTCGTCATTTTGCACCCATGGTGCAAAAACGTAGTATTTCTAAAAATATAAGCTACATCGAATACAAATAAACTCCGCCTTTTAGCGGAGATGTTGGAAATTAAAACTTCATCTAACTTAAAAAATATTGATAGGATAGATTAAAGTGGAATATATACTTGTACATGACCTCGGGACTTCGGGGAACAAAGCGACTCTTTTTGGTATAAACGGAGACATAATAAAAAGCGCGGTTTTCGATTATCCCACGTTTAAACCCGCGCCGGATTTTTTTGAACAAAACCCAAATGATTTTTGGAACGCGGTTATTGACACAACTAAACAGATTGCCGGGGATATCGACGCCACAAAAATAGTTGCAATTTCGTTTTCCGGACATATGCATGGCATGATACCGATGTCGAAAGACGGAAAAAATCTATATAATTCAATTATTTGGACAGACGGACGCGCAAAACAAGAAACGCAAGATCTAATAGATAGGCTGTCTATAGAGCGAATTTACGAGATCACGGGACACAGGCCGTTTCCGATGTATTCGATTGAAAAGGCTATGTGGATTAAAAACCAACGTCCCGACGTTTACAATAAAACATACAAGATATTGAACAATAAGGATTTTGTCATATATAAAATGACGGGCGAGTTTGTTACCGATCATTCGGATGCTTCGGGGACAAACGCATATGACATAACAAAAAGATGTTGGTCGAGTGAAATTTTAACGGCGGCGGAAATTCCTATTGAACTTATGCCAACGATATTAGATTCGACCGAAGTTGTAGGTCTTTTAACCGAACAAGCGGCAGAGCAACTTTCGCTTCCCGCCGGAATACCGATAGTTTGCGGAGGAGGAGACGGCGCTTGTGCAAACGTGGGGGCGGCGAGCATTGAAAACGGCAGTACATATTGTTGCATGGGGAGCTCTGCTTGGATAGGTTCGACCGACGACAAACCGGCGACAGGAAGCGACATGCGTCTTATGACGTTTGCCCACCTTATCCCGAACAAATATATGCTTTGCGGAACTATGTCGGCTTGTGGGCTCTCATACAACTATATCTTAGACAAACTTAATATAAAACCAAAGGCTGACAACGACGTTCATCAAGTAGCGGAAGAGATGTTGAAAAACTCAGAAATCGGCGCAAACGGAGTTTTATATGTCCCGTATCTTAACGGCGAAAGATGCCTTTATTGGGACAGGGCGGCGAAGGGTGCTTTTCTTGGGCTTACGTCAACCAATAGCGACAGCGACATTTTGCGCGCAGTTATCGAGGGTGTTTCGCTTCAACTTTCCGCAATTCTCGATATCTTCAGACAAAAGTTTGATATTAAAGAGATGAACTTGATAGGCGGAAGCGTCAACAGAACGTGGATAGGAATAATGGCTTCTGCGCTTGACGCGGATATATATTCTGTGACCAACAGCAGGTATGCAACATCTATTGGTGCCGCTGTGGCGGCCGGTGTGGGCGTTAAGGTGTTTGAAGATTTTTCCGCGGTTAAACTGTTTTTAAAACGTGAGGATAAATTTTTCAAGCGCGAGTATGACACTAATATTTACAACCAAAGAAAAGAACTTTTAATCGAAAGTTATGAAGCGCTAAAGCAATTAAATCAAAAGTTATAACATAGAGGTGGATAATGGAGACAAAAAACAAAAGTATCGAACAGTTTGTAAGCGAGCTTTGTTCCTCGTCCCCAACGCCGGGAGGCGGCGGAGCTTCGGCTGTTGTGGGAAGTCTTGCTTCGGCACTCGGGAGCATGGTTGCAAACCTTACAATCGGCAAAGCAAAGTATAAGGACTTTGAACAAAAAAACATACAAGCCGGAGAAAAAGCGAAACAACTAGCGCTTAAAATGCTTGAACTTTCCGACCTTGACGAACAAGCCTTTTTGCCGCTTTCAAAGGCGTATTCTTTGCCAAAAGAAACAACCGAACAACTTGAACATCGCAATGAAGTTATGGAAAGATGTTTAAAACAGGCGGCAAAACCGCCGTTTAATATGCTTGAAACGATTGACGAGGTAGCTTCAATTCTTGAACAACTCTCTACCACAGGTTCGATAATAGTTTTAAGCGACATTGCGGTTGGAGCGACTTTCGCGAACTCGGCGGCGGTTGGCGCTTCGATTAACGTTTTTATAAACACGAAATCTATGACAGACGTTAAATATAAAACCGAGCTTGAAAACGACGTTAAGAGGCTTGTCGAGTCGGTTAAACAAAAAACAGAAAAAGCCCTCGCAAATTCAAACGATAGGCTTTTTAAATAGTAATATTAAATTGTAAACTTTATTCACCGATGATTTTAATGAGCACACGTTTTGTGCGTTTCCCGTCAAACTCGCCGTAAAAAATTTGCTCCCATGTTCCAAAATCGAGTTTACCGTTAGTTATGGCAACCACCGTTTCGCGTCCCATAATTGTGCGTTTTAGATGGGCGTCGGCGTTGTCCTCGAACCCGTTGTGGGCATATTGTGAGTAGGGTTGTTCGGGTGCTAGATGCTCAAGCCACCGCTCAAAGTCGCTGTGTAAACCACCTTCGTTGTCATTGATAAAGACGCTTGCGGTTATGTTCATGGCGTTAACAAGGCAAAGGCCTTCTTGAACACCGCTTTCGCTAACGGCGCTTTCAACGTTTTGCGTTATGTTAACAAATCTGCGTCTTGTCGGCGTATTCATCTCGAGAATTTTTCTATAACTTTTCATTAAATATCATCCTTTCTTGTAATGGCAATTTATATTTAGATGTAGCTTTAATTTCAAATAGCTTCACTGTAGGTGAAGATTATGTATATTATATCATTGTAAATATTTTTTTTCTATAGCTTTGAACAAATTTAAAAAAAATTGGAATAATAATATTAAAATTTTGTTAATGTATAACTACGACCAATATAGTATAATTTAATTTATTAATCACAGTTAGGAGAAAAAAATGCATTGTATTAAGAATGTTACCGAGGATATTTTTTGGGTTGGTGTGTCTGACAGAAGACTTGCGCTTTTTGAAAATGTTTTCCCTGTGCCTAAAGGCGTTTCGTACAACTCATATGTTATAAATGACGAAAAAACGGCGCTACTTGACACGGTGGATAAGGCGGTTTCGGGGCAGTTCCTTGAAAATCTCAAACAAGCCCTTTCGGGCAAACCTCTTGATTATATCATAGTTAATCATATGGAACCGGACCATTGTGCCGTAATCGAAGATGTCATTATTCGATATCCCGGTGTTAAGGTTGTGGGCAATAAAAAAATACGCGAAATGCTTACAAGATTTTTTGAGGATATTGATGTTGAAAATCGTTTTATCGAAGTAAAGGAAAATGACAGTCTTTCGCTTGGAAAACATACGCTTAATTTTGTAATGGCGCCTATGGTACATTGGCCCGAGGTCATGGTAACATATGAGTCAACCGAAAAGGTTTTGTTTTCTGCCGACGCTTTCGGAAGTTTTGGCGCGCTTGCAGGGAACCTTTTTGCGGATGAGCTTAATTTTGAAAGCGAATGGCTTTCGGAAGCGAGAAGATACTATACAAACATTGTTGGCAAATACGGGACACAAGTAATGGCGTTGCTTAAAAAGGCGTCGACACTTGATATCTCGATAATCTGTCCGTTACACGGCCCGCTTTTTAGAAAAAATATAGCGTGGATTGTGGATAAATACGTCAAGTGGGCGACGTATACTCCGGAGCAAAAAACCGTTATGATAGCGTATGCTTCGGTTTATGGAAACACCGAGAACGCCGCAAACATTCTTGCGATTAAGCTTGCGGAAAAAGGGATTTACAACATATCAATGTATGATGTTTCGGTTACACATCCGTCGTATATCGTGTCCGAAGCGTTTAGATGTAGCCACCTTGTTTTTGCTTCAACAACGTACAACGCCGGAATTTTTGTGAATATGGAGACGGCCCTCGTTGACATAGCGGCACATAACCTCCAAAACAGGACAGTTGCGTTTATAGAAAACGGAAGTTGGGCAGCAACCGCCGGAAACCTTATGCGCGAGATAATTGCTCCGCTTAAAGGCACAAAGATTTTGGAAACAGAGATATCAATCCCCTCAGCGGTTAAAGCACAACAGCTTGAACAATTGGAAGCGTTGAGCGAAGAAATAGCAAAATCTATATTTGATGACCCTCAATCCAATGCGAGCGAAGGCGAAAAACAAGCGGTTGAAGCTTCGGCTATGTTTAAGTTGTCTTACGGATTGTTTGTTTTGTCTGCGAAGGACGGCGGAAAAGAAAATGGTTGCATAATAAACACCGCCATGCAGGTTTGCGATAGCCCAAAAAGGATATCAATAGCGGTTAACAAATCAAACCTTACCCACGATATGGTAGAAAACAGCGGCATGTTTAACCTTTCGGTTTTGTCGAACGATGCAACGTTTGATACATTTAAACACTTTGGTTTTTCAAGCGGTAGAGACACCGATAAGTTTAAAGATTATGAAAATTCAAAAGTTTCAAATAATGGATTAAGATATCTGCAAAATCAAACAAACGCGTACTTCTCGGTTCTTGTAAAGGATAGCCAAGATTGCGGAACCCACACAATCTTTACCGGCGACGTGACCGAAGCGAAGGTGTTGTCGGAACAAGATTCTATGACATACGAGTATTATTTTGCACACGTTAAACCAAAACCGCCCGTTTCAGATCAAAACAAGGTTGGGTATGTCTGCAAGATATGCGGTTGGGTATACGAGGGCGAGCCGCTCCCCGAAGACATTATATGTCCGCTTTGCAAACATGGCGCGTCGGATTTTGAAAAGCTTTAAAACTATGTAAACTATGTAAACTATGTAAACTATGTGAATACACATTAAGAGAATAGTTGATAGTTGATAGTTGATAGTTAATAGTTAATAGTTAATAGTTAATAGTTAATAGTTAAGGTGTCGCTGACGCGACTAATTTTAAATCTTTTGTTTTAACAAGTCAATTTTTTATCGAGCGAAATTAAATTTATATAATTTTTAAAAGGAGATTTTAAGCTATGGAAAAGTATGTATGCGATGTTTGCGGTTATGTCTATGACGAGGCCGCCGGTGACACAGACAACGGAGTAGCGGCGGGAACTGTCTGGGCGAATGTGCCGGAAGACTATCTGTGCCCTTTGTGTTCCGTAGGAAAAG
>CAYJJR010000007.1:0-38149 GCA_964370565.1 uncultured Oscillospiraceae bacterium
CAGGATATAAAAAGCTTAAACTTTCTTGGAACAAGATGAAAAGACAAAGAGTAGACTTTACGAACTAAAGATCAAGAGGGTGGCAATGAAGAAATTTAGCGGAAAACTTATAACGATAATTACAATAATAGTATGTTCTCTTGTAGGTGTTTCGGGGCTTGTTGTATCTGTTATTCGCGGAAGTGTACCCGAAAAGGGAGATATATATGTTTTGGGATACAAAGACAATTTCCCGGTTGAAGCCAAGGTTCGCGGAAGCTGGGAGGGGATGATGCCTCGTTTGTTTGACGAGATAGAAAATCAAACGGGAATAACGTTTGCTTATGTTGAGGATGGCGGAAAACGAGAACAATTGATATCCAATCAACAAGTGGAGATTATCGGAGCACTTACAACCCAAGAGGGGGAAAACCTGGCTGAGCATTATGATATAATTTTAAGTGAACCTCTTTTTAGCTATAACGGACTTGAATATCACATCGGATTTTCCTCCGCCTTGCCGGAACAATTACGACAAGATATTGAACAAGCACTTAACGAAATTGACGAGTTCAAGCGAACTGAACTTGCGCTTGAATATGCGGAAACAGGACACTATTATCTGCCTCCATATGTTTATATAGCGATGTCGTTGGCTGTGTTTGTTGTTGCAATGACGATGATTTCAAACTCCACCACAAAAAAGAGTCTGGATGTGGCACAAAAAGAGATAAACGAGGGAGTTGTTTCGGGTGGTATAAAGAACTATTCTTTTTTTGAAAACAAGATTGAAGAGTTGAAGAAAACGAGTATAATACATCTTAAGTTTGTCGCGCTAATAGAATTTGATAATCGCAATGTCAAATGGTTCTATGGCGAACAAGAAGCGGAAAGGCATCTGAAAAGCACTTTTGAAGTAATACTCAACGCTTTAAATCAAGATGAACTGGTAGCGCGTTTGTCTGAAAACAACCTGTTGTTGATCTTTGATGCCAAAAGCAATCAAGAGGCTGAGGATAGAATTAAAGTCATTTCCGAAAAGATAAACATTAATTTAGCATATAAACTTAATAAATTAAACATGCCGTTAGTTGTAGGGATATGTAAACTTGATTTAATAGGGGACAAGTTTAAAAGCATTGTTCAGATATTAAGATATTCTATTGAAGTGGCGAAAAATGAAAACAGCACCATTAAAATTTGCGACAACGAGATGATATCGAATTTGCAAGAAATCACAACTTTGGGCAGAGAACTTATCGAGCAAACCGATCTTTCGGAGTTTGTTGTGCATGTTTTGCCTGTAATCGATGTTGAAACAAACAAGATAATTGGGGCAAAAGCGTTAGCACGGTGGGAACACCCGACAAGAGGACTTTTGCAACCACAGTTGTTCTTAAAACAGTTTGAAACATCAGGAAAGGTTGTCGAGCTTAACTATAGAACTTTTGATTATGTCTGTGAACATATCAACAAATTAAATTTAGAAAAAAATAAGCAGTTTTTTGTTACTTGTGAGATGTCTCTCTTGAACCTTCAAGACCCGAAGTTTAAGATAAGGGTACTAGAGAGTTTGGCAAAGCATAAAGTTGTGCGAGATATCTTGAATATTGAGATTAAGTCAGAATATATTGACAAACAAAACCCGGCCGTTATTCAAAATTTAGAGTTTCTTAAATCGTCCGGTATAAAACTTTCTATTGGAGACTTTGGCGGAAAATATGCATGTCTTTCATTGTTTTCGGAACGTGGTGTTGAAAGCTTAGTCTTAGATCCAATGGTTTTTAACGATGCGCAGTCTATAGATGGAATAAAACTAATCGAAGCAGTTATTATGGCCGCTCGTTCGCTTAATATAAAGATTGAGGCAAAAAAAATTGAGACAAAGGAACAAGAGACCACGATAAAAAAATTAAAGATAGACAACGCTTCGGGATATAGATACTTTAAGCCGATGCCTTTTAGTGAGCTGGCTCAAATATTGTAAGTAAAAGGGTTGAAGCGAAGATGTTTATCCAAAACAAAGAGGAAGTGACGATAGTAAGTTTAAAATTGATATCTTTATTGGCATTTTTTCGGCATATGACTATTTGTTGTTAATAGCAAGTCTATATCCATGCCACAAGTATATAATGGCGTTGATTGACTTTTTAGATATCTCCCCCGCCTCTGGCGGGGGAGATATCTAAATCAAATCTTTTTTCCACTCTCGGAGGTACTGAAAAACAAAAGTGTAGTAACTTTCATCGCTATATTATCAAGTCTGTTTTTTGTGTCACCACATTTAACGAGTAGTCTTGCCTAGTTAGATATTGCTAAATTATAGTTAGTTTTTATCTATTTAGAGGGATAATTTAATGATAAAATTAGTTTAAAGAAGTACCGATTTAAACGGTATTTTTATTTAATTTTAATAAAAAATAAGGAAAAAAGAGATATGAAACTTTTTTGCTCTAAGCTTTTAATCGACGGAACAAAGATGACGTCGGTTAACCCACAACCACACTTCAGAAACAAAAACGATGTTGCGCCGCTTGTGCATGATCAAACGTTTCTTGATCAAGATAAAGTTAACTACGGGGTAGGCAACACCGAACGTACTTTACCATATCGTAAACAGGACAGGTTTGGAAGAGAGCTAACAAAGCTTGAGCTTAAAACGTTGGTGCTTGAAAACGAGCATCTAATCGCAACATTTTTGCCCGGGTACGGTGCGCGACTTTGGTCGTTATATAGTAAAGACGAAAACAGAGAACTGCTTTTTAAAAATCCCGTTTTTCGCTTTTCCAACGTAGCAAACCGTGTCGCTTGGTTTTCGGGCGGTATCGAATGGAACTTGGGGCATACGGGACATTTTGCGTTCACAAGCGACGACGTGTATTGCGCAAAACTTTCGGACGACGACGGCAATGACATTCTTCGTGTTTACGAGTATGAGGCTACACATGCGCAACTTTTCCAGATAGATTTCCATCTACCAAGCAAAGCGAAACAGTTAAGCGCACATGTTACACTTTATAACCTAAGAGATAAAGAACAGCTTTTTTATTGGTGGACAAACACGGCGGTTATTTTGAGCGATAAAACAAGAGTGTTTTCTTCAACCGACGAAATTATCTATCAACTAACGCCGGATAAACAAACTAACATACCCGGTTTTGCTCGTTGCAAGATGCCACACCAACCAAACCTTGGCGACATTGATATAAGCTATCCTAACAGATTACCGATATCGGTTGAATATTTTTTCCAAAACGACAGGGAGCTTGCGTCCCCATGGGAGGTAAGCGTTGAGGGTGACGGGAAAGGTTTCTTCGAGCGCTCGACACAGCCTCTTTTTGCGCGCAAAATGTTTGCTTGGGGCAACACGGTTGGCGGAAATCATTGGTGCGACTACCTTGCTTTGCCGGGAAAAGGGCATTATATAGAAGTTCAAGCCGGAATAGCCAATACCCAAAACCATAGTTTAACGGTCGAGGCTAACGGGATAATTGAGTTTACCCAGATGTTTGGTTCAATTGAGCTTTCAAGCGAGGCGCACGACCTTGAATGGAATACCGCGAGAAAAGTTGTAGACAAAAATGTTGAACAGACCCTTTCGACAGCAGATGTTTTAAAAACTCACGAATTTTGCAAAAAATACGCAAACAAAAAAGCCGACGAGCTGATACACTGTGGGAGTATCTACGGAGCGCTTGAAAGAGAGAGAAGAAACGCGGCGAAACAACAACAGTTTTGCGAACACCTCGAATTTTGCGGATGTCACGACAAACTGTCATTTGAACAATATAAACAAGCTCTTAACAACGGAAAACAGCTTGAGGGTGAAACACCGATTGCATATCTCACTGATCCGCTGTGGCTTGACAGTTTAAAGAAACTTTGTGAAGACAAAAATGCAACTCAGCAGTCACTCTTGCAGTATGGTATAAGCCTTATTGAGAACGGTTTTGTGGAACAGGGTGAAACGGTGCTTAAAGATGCTAAATTGCAACACAACGCTTATGCGCATTATGCGCTTGCGTTGTCGAGGAAAAGGGAACAAGATCAAGGCGAAGCACTACAATATTTTATTAAAGCGTTGGAACTTTGCGGACAAAATTCGGATAGCAGCTTTATCGAAGGTGCTTTAGAAGCCCTTGTATTGGCAGACGATGTACAAAAGGCGTGGGATATGTTTGAAGCAGTGCCACAGCAAAACCAGACCGAAAAGATGTGGCTATTAATCGCTAAAGTTGCCGTGAAACTTGGAAAAGAACAGTTCCTTTTAAAGGCTTTCGAGAGGGAATATGCCTCTATTCGCGAGGGTGAGTTGGGGGTTAGCGATGTTTGGTTAGAGTATATGTCACGAAAGGAATGCGAACAAAACGGCGAACAATTTACAATGGATAAAATCAACAAGCAAAGAGAGTTGCCACAGCATATGAACTTTAGAATGTTTGGAAACAGGGGATATGAGTAGGGGTTTGTTAGTTAGGAATTAGGAATGAGGAGTTAGGAGTTAGGAGTTAGGAATGAAGGTGTCGGCATAGCCGACAATAAAACATAAAACGGCGGTAAACGGCGGTAAACGAGATTATCTCGGTTACCGCCGTTTTGTGGTATTAAATATATTGAGCGTTAAATATATTATTTCGCTTTTATGAAAGGTTTGCCGCTTGCCGACGGAACGTGTGCTTTGCCGACAAATAGAATTAAAACTACTATTGTTACGATGTACGGTATCATAGATATAAGGTGTGAAGAGATGTCAAGCCCTAAGCTTCCGACAACAACTTTAAGTCCTGAACAGAACCCGAAGATTAAACAAGCCACCAAAGCGCCGTGGGGACGGAACTTTCCGAAGATAACGGCGGCTATGGCTATAAAGCCTTGGCCGACAATCGATACGGGGCGAAACTGGTTCGCCGTTGCCATAGTAACGCATGCGCCACCAAGAGCCGCGAGAAATCCCGATAAACAAACCGCAGTTATTCTCATTCTGATAACGTTAATTCCAAGCGTATCACATGTTTCGGGGTGTTCGCCGCAAGCACGAAGACGAAGTCCAAAACGAGTTTTGTAGAACACAAACCAGACTATTACAAGTATAATAAATACAAGATATGTCGTGGTATAGGTTGAAAAAATGTTGGTTAAAAAGCTGTCCCACGCGGTTTCGCGTCCAAAATTGTCTGCAAAGAGGAGGGGTATTTTTTGTTCCGGTGTCAAGGGAATAGAGTCGGACGAGTTAAACAAAGTTTTTGCAATCATAATGGCAAAACCGGGGGCAAGGAAGTTTATTGCGGTGCCGGTAATCGTTTGGTCGGCGCCAAGTTTAACCGTCGCAAATCCGTGTAAAAATCCAAACAAAAGACCCGAAAGACCCGCGCAGAAAAATGCAAGCCAAGGAGCTTCGATAAAGTGCCCCACTGTTGCGCCGGTAAAAGCGCCTATTACCATCATTCCCTCGATACCGATGTTAACAACTCCGCTGCTTTCGGAAAAACAAGAACCCATAGCCGCAAACAACAAAGGAGGGGTGTAGATTAGAGTTGCGTAAATTAAAATGCCTACAACATTTAAAAATCCATCCATTATTTTTTACCTCCTTTTTTATTTGAGCTTTTTTTAAACTTAAATACATGTGAAATGGCGATGAAAAATACTATCATACCCATTATAATGTTAACAACTTCGGAGGGGGTTTGAACAAGGTTTAGTTTACTTCCGCCATATTTAATTCCGCCATAGAAAAGGCCGGCAAAGAATACGCCGATTGGATTGGAGGCGCCAATAAGAGCAACACTTATTCCTTGGAACCCAAAGCTTTCTTGAGCGGCAAAAACACTAATACGTGAGCCGGGGCCTAGAAGTTGGATAACGCCGCCTATCCCCGCGAGCATACCCGATATCCCCATAGCCATGTAGATTGAACGATTGACGTTAATGCCGCCGTATTTGGCGGCGTGGCGGTTAAATCCTACCGCCTTAAGTTGGTATCCCAATGTTGTTTTTTCTATGATTATATAGATAATTATAACTGCTATTATAGCAAGGAATATACCCCAGTTTGATGTCGGAGCTAACGCGTCGCGCCATGTTTCGGGAAAAAGAATTCTTGCGTTGTCCGAAACGTTTTTTGTCGCCTCAGCGCCGCTTTCGTTGTGGATAGGTCCAAGGTCTGCTATGTAGTTTGAAAGGTAAAAAGCGACCCAGTTAAACATTATCATCGAAAGAACTTCGTTTATCGAAAATTTAACCTTTAAGTATGCAACAGCTATTCCCCAAACAGCGCCCGTTGCCGCTCCGGCAATAAAGCAAAGGGGAATAAGAATGAAAGACGGGGCGTCTACTAAAATGCCGACAACACATGCCGCCATCGAACCCATTACAAACTGACCTTCCGCGCCGATGTTAAAAACTCCGGTTTTGAATGAAAAAGCAACGGACAGTCCCGTGAAGATAAGCGGCGTAGCGTAGACTACCGAATACGCCATGTTTTTAGTCGTTCCAAAGATGCTTTCAATTAGTTTGACGTATGAAACGATAGGGTCGATACCTATAGCAAAAAGGACAATTCCGCCGACTATAAACGAAGCTAATATCGAAAGGATTGTTATGGTGAATTTATTTTCGAGGATAGTTTTAAATTTATGCATTTTTCTTACCTCCCGCCATAAGTAATCCCAAAGTGTTTTCGTCAGCCTCTTTACTTGTCATCTGTCCGCTTATGTTTCCGCTGTATATAACATCTATACGGTCGGAAAGGCTTATAATTTCATCAAGTTCAAACGAAACGAGAAGGATAGCTTTGCCTTTGTTGCGCTGTTCGACGATATATTTGTGGACATATTCAATCGCACCGACATCAAGACCCCTTGTGGGGTTAACCGCAATTAAAAGATCTTTGTCATTTATAACTTCACGCGCAACAATTACTTTTTGTTGGTTTCCTCCCGAAAGAGTTTTTGCCGGTCGATTGTAGCTGTTGCCCGGGCGAATATCAAATTTTTCGATAGCTTGTTTTGCAAATTCAACTATCTTGCTTTTTTGCAAAATTCCGTTTTTGCTAAATTCGGGTTTGTTGTAGTTTTGTAAAACCATGTTTTCCGCAACGGTAAAATCGAGCACAAGGCCATGTTTTTGCCTATCCTCAGGTATGCTTGTAACTCCGTTTTCAAAACCAAAGTTAGGGCTTTTGTTTGTTATGTCAACACCGTTGACTTTAATCGTTCCCGATTTTGATTTTTTAAGGCCGGTAATACATTCGACAAGTTCCGATTGACCGTTTCCGTCTATTCCGGCAAGCCCCAAAACCTCTCCGCGTTTAACCGAAAGGTTAAGTCCTTTTAAAATTTCAATTCCGCGATAGTCGTCGGCTCGAAGTTCGTTGATTTCTAAAACTGTTTCGCCCGTTTCTATTTCGGGTTTATCAACTTCAAACGTAACGTTGCGCCCGACCATCATGCTTGCAAGGTCGCTTTCGGTTACGTCGGAAACTTTAACGGTGTCTATGTATTTTCCAAGACGAATTATTGTACAAAAATCCGAAGCGGCTTTTATCTCTTTTAACTTGTGAGTAATAAGGATTATCGATTTTCCGTCCGCCGTTAGGTTGTGCATTATTTCTATGAGTTCGCTTATCTCTTGCGGAGTTAGCGAAGCGGTAGGTTCGTCCAATATCAAGATATCGGCGCCACGAAACAACGCTTTTAATATCTCGACACGCTGTTGTTGCCCAACCGAGATATCCTCTATCTTTGCATCAGGGTCAACCGAAAGACCAAACTTCTCCGAAATTTCGACAACCTTTTTGCGAGCAGTTTGCATATCAAGGGCAATTCCGTTTTTAATCGGCTCCATACCAAGAACGATGTTTTCGGTTACCGTAAACGGATGTACCAACATAAAATGTTGGTGAACCATTCCGATACCAACTTCGATAGCTTTTTTTGGGCTGTCGATGTTGATTTTTTTTCCGCAAATATGTATCTCGCCGGAAGTTGGGGGAAACAAACCGTATAATTGGTTCATAAGTGTGCTTTTGCCCGCGCCGTTTTCGCCTAGAATTGCGTGTATTTCGCCTTTGTGGACCGTGAGATTAACCTCGTCGTTTGCAACAAAATCACCAAACTTCTTTGTGATTTTTTTCATGTCGACCACGACGGTGTTAAGGTCAAAGTTTCCTTTTTCAGACAATTTAAACCCTCCTTTTATATGCAAAACAATATTTTTTAATTTTATAAATTTAAAAACTAAACCAAAAAATGCATTAAAAAACTTTAGATTGATCTAAAATATATCATACAATCGCGACAGTTTTAACTCCAAGCGAAATTGCTTTTTGCTTAAGCTGTTCAACCTCTGCGTCGCTAGGGGGAGAAAAAGATAAAAATTCCTTGCGAACTCCAAACGGTCGATATTTTATTATTTTATACCGTATATCTCTTTTAGGGATATATGTAGATATAATTTTTGAAACGTTCTCAACCGTCTCAAAAACATCAAATGTGTTAGGAATAACCACGGTTCTAACTTCTTCCAGCTTGGCGTTTTTTGCAAGAAATTCAAGATTTTTTTTAACAACAATGTTGGGTTTTCCGACAAGATTAATGTGTTGTTCGTTGTCCCAAGCTTTAACATCGAGAAGAACCCCGTCACATATCGAAACAAGTTCGGGGTCGTTTTCAAAGTCATAACTTCCGTTGCTGTCGATTAATGTCGAAAGTTCTCTTTGCTTAGCAAGCGAAAACAGTTCGACTAGAAAATCCCTGTGAAGCGTCGATTCACCACCCGAAACGGTTATTCCGTTGATAAACGGTATGTTTTTTGAAACTTTGTCGATAACCTCTTGTGCCGACATCACCGAAACTTTCGGAGAGCTGTTATGTTTGCAGATTTTTAAACAGTCGTCACACGACTTACAGCAAGTTTCGTTATAAGTTACTTTTCCGTTTTTTAACGAAAGCGCGCCAAACTTGCAACTTTCGACACACTCTCCACAGTTTATACAAACATTGATAGTCTCCGGGTTATGACAATAACCGCAATTGTAATTGCAACCTTGCAAAAAAATTGCGGTTCTGTTTCCGGGTCCGTCCACCGAGCTAAACGGTATAATTTTATTTACAATTGCGGCCGCCAAACTAGCGTACCTTTCTTTCGTTTACCTTGCAGTTTTTCGCCGCTCCAAGGCCTAGTCCTGTGGTGTTTTGCAACACACTTAAACCATCGTCAAGTTTTTTCATCTCGGAACGTTTTACAAGGTATCCCGTTATACGAATGACATCACTGTCGCTTCGATAGAATGAAAGGAAACGGATGTCAAGGTTGAACGCGCCTCGAAGAATGTCAAGAACATATTTTGGGTTTTTATTAACTGTTATATCAACCGGGAAGATATCGCCAACGCCGGAACGGAAATATTTATGGAAACGATTGATGTTGTTAAGGTGGTCTATCATGCTTTCGGGTTCATCGCCTATCGGGATACGAACTCCGGGGCTTGAATCGTGGTCTGTGTCTATGCCGACTTGTGCGTGGAGAAGATAGCGACCGCCGGTTGCTTCACAGTATGGTGCGTTGTGGTTGTTGTTGAATTTTTCGATGAACTCCATAATTTCAACGCCGAGGTCGTCGGCAACTTCGCTATGTCCGAAACGACCCTCGATACCTTCTTTTTCGAGAAGGGTGTTAACACATTCCGCAAGACCAACCATTCCGTACATTGCGGTGAATTTATCTAAAGACACAAGGCCTTCTTTTGCAAGAAAGTTATACTGGAAAAATCCGCTTTGTTCCACAAGGAATTTAATGCGAGCGTCCATATATAACGCCATCGTTTCAAGAACGTATGGCAACATGTTTTCAAAAAAGTCTTTTTTGTCGCGGCTTCGTTTTGCAATTCCGTTTAACAAAAGGCGAGAAAGGGTGTATGAACCGCCGCCTTCTAAAAGTGCGTTGTAACAGCTTGAGATACAGTAGCTGTCGCCAAGGTCGCCGCGGTACATCGTGTCGTTAGCAAAACTGGGCTTTGCCGAATGTAAAGCACATTCGATTCCGCTTATTATAAAATCGTCCGGAGTGTCTTTTGAAACGCGCATAGTAAGGTTTGGAACGGCGTTTTCAAGCTCGGCTTCAACTTGCATAAGAAGTTTTCCTGCTCTTGTTGCAACAGGACCGATGTTCGCGTGGCAAAACGAGTCTACAATTGTTCTGTCGATAGAGGTATAAAAAAGTTTGAACTTTTTTAACACAGTTTGGTCGTCAAGGTCTTTTATAAATGGTTCTAACAAAACATCTAAATTACCGACATATACCGGATAGTTGGTTATGCTTGGGACATTATGGTAGATTATTAGAAGGCTGTTGATAGCTTCGTCAAGGTCTTTTGGTGGGTCAAGCTGAAGAAACTCGCTTCCGTTTTTAAGGAATTTTTGATAGTCAGGACAGATATATCGCGGACGATAGGGCGCTTCGCCCTCGTTTAAGTTGCATATACAACGTCTGTCATATTCGGAACGCAAAAGGTCGTCTAGGCCTTCGGGTTCGTCAAGAACCGTAAGAAAGTTTTCGGCGGCACGGGCAAGCGCCGTTACCTTTTGTTCGTGGGTTAAAGTTGAACTTTTTATTATGCCGAGAATATCGCTACGCTTTTTCTCGACCGCTGTTAGACTTATTTGTTTCATTTTATCCTCTATAGTTAATTTTAAAAAAGTTTATATAATAATATTTAATATAATTATATACATATCCACATATATAGTATCAAATTTTCAAGCAACTTTCAATATATAAAAAACCAATATCGACAAAAAAATTAACAAAGTTATTTCGAGAAAATTTGTCAAATTAACTTGTTTTGCAATTTGCAATATTAATTTGTTAATTTTGTTAAAACAATATTTTTTGCAAAGTAAGTTATTTATAATTAATTAAATTAAAATGGTTGGCAACCGTTTTTGTGTGTGTTATTATAAGGGTGAAAAATAATTTTTAAGGTGGAATAAAAATGGAAAACACAGTTCAAAAGTTGAAATTCATACCCAAACTGGACCCGAATTTTAGGCCTATTTCTATTGAGAACCTCAACTATAAAAACGCACTTAAACAATTTGGGGAAAGCGTTAAAGTTAAGGTTGCTATTGTCGGAGAAGGCGACTTTGTTTCAACAACTGAAACAGAAGTTTTTCCCGAAAGCGCCGGAAAAAATGAGTTGAACAAACAATATATTGAACGTCTTGTTAAGTCGCTTATCTGGATAAAAGGCGGCTATAAGATAGTTTTTGCGGGTCCCGATTATATCGGAGAATATTTAAAGCAAAGTTACAAACCAAACGGCACAAAAGATTTCGACGCGGTATTTATGGGTAAAGTTTACGGAAAACCGTTTGAAGTCGTGTTGTGCGACATTGAAAACGTCCCACAATCAAATGAACAAAGCAAAAATGCTGGGAGAAACCTCGATGGATGCAGAATTGGTTTTGACGCTGGCGGAAGCGACAGAAAGGTTTCGGCGGTGGTCGACGGCGAGGCAATCTTCAGCGAAGAGGTTATCTGGCACCCGAAACTTCAAAGTGACCCCAAATATCATTACGAAGGAATATTAGACAGTTTTAAAAGAGCGGCTCAAAAGATGCCAAGGGTCGACGCGATAGGAATTAGCTCTGCCGGAATTTTTATCGACAATCAACCAAGAGCGGCTTCTTTGTTTCGCCTAGTTTCGGACAGTGATTTTGAAAAACATGTGAAAAACATTTTCTATAATGCGGCAAAAGAGATAGGGGACGTTCCTATTGAAGTTGCGAACGACGGAGACGTTACTGCGCTTGCCGGTTCTATGAGCATGAACCAAAACAGCGTTCTTGGAATAGCAATGGGCACGAGCGAGGCGGTTGGTTATGTCGATCAAAACGGCAACATAACGGGTTGGCTCAACGAACTTGCGTTTGTTCCGGTAGATCTTAATGAAGATGCCGAAGTTGACGAATGGTCGCTTGACAAAGGAGTTGGGGTCAGTTATTTTTCACAAGATGCGGTGATTAAGCTTGCTCCTGCCGCAAACATAGAACTAGACAAAGATCTCTCACCGGCAGAAAAACTCAAATTTGTTCAAGATTTAATGGCGAAAGACGACGACAGGGCAAAGGCAATATACGAAGATATCGGAATATATCTAGGTTATGCACTCGCATACTACAGCGAATTTTATGACATAAACAAGGTTTTGCTTTTGGGACGCGTGACATCAGGAAAAGGCGGAAATCTTTTAATTGACAAAGCCAACGAAGTTTTGAAAGCCGAGTTTAAAGATCTTGCGGTTAAGATTGAGATTGTAACCCCTGACGAAAAAATGAAACGAGTAGGGCAATCGATTGCCGCCGCGAGTTTGCCGAAAATAGTTAAATAAATACAAAAAAACAAAAAACAAACGCTGTCAAGGCTTGAGAAGGTGTGGATAAAGGCGTTGATTAACTTTTTAGATATCTCCCCCGCCGTAGGCGGGGGAGATATCTAAATCAACTCTTTTTTCCGCTCCCGAAATCTCTCCTTGATAGCGTTTGTTTTGTTTTTAGATTGTATTAATATTTAAAGATATTTTTTTTCAAACTCATCTATGGGGATAGGCCTTGAGAACAGATATCCTTGCCCAAGATTACAGTTCTTGCTTTGTAAGAAATCTCGCTGTTGTTCCGTTTCAACCCCTTCGGCAACAAGTTGTTGAACGCCAAGACTCTGGCACATTTTTATAGCATATTCAACTATTGTTGCGGATTTTATATCGGTGCATATGTTATCAATTAAACTTTTGTCAAACTTGATTTGAGAAAAATGCATCGAAGTTAACATTTTCAAATTAGAGTATTCCGCGCCAAAATCATCAAGCGCTAAGCCAAACCCATGGTCGTAGGCTTTTTGAAGCACCAGTTCAAGATGTGAATTGTCAATTGTGTTGTCTGTTTCGGTTACTTCAAGTTCGATTAAGTTGCGAGGAACATTATAACTGTCGCATATATGGGACAGTTCTTCTATAATATTTCGTTCCATAAGGGTTATTCGAGAAAGGTTTACAGAAACTTTAATCGAATGACCTTGTTTTAACCATTGAGAAATCTTTTCACACACAGTTTCCACAACAAATAAATCTACATGGCGAATAATCTTTTCGGTCTCGTATAAGGGCAAAAACGATAACGGTAACTCAAGGTTGCCATCGATATCAAACTTTCTGATTAAAGCTTCGGCGCCCGCGATTTTGTTCGTGTTAAGGTCAATTTGAGGTTGAAGATATACAGAAAATCTGCCGTTTTGCAGTTCTGAAATTAATGTTTGAATTAAGCTATGTGAATATTTTATAATCTTGGAGTTCTTATTTGACGCAGATTTATAGTAGGAATGTTTTTCGATAGTCATCAGCTCGCCGGCATAGGCGATTTTTTGTTTAATGTCATAATTGCCATCGGCGAAGATATATCCAAACGAGAGATTACAAAACTCGCTTTTTTCAATCTCTTGTTTAAACTTACTGACTTTATTTTTAAAATCTATTTCGTCGACATCAAAGTCCAACACTATAAACTCATCGTCGCCCACGCGATAGCAGTTGTTTCCGAAGACCTCTTGCAATACGGTTGCGCTTTTCAAAAGAACCTTGTCACCACTGCTGACACCGTAGAATTCATTTATCGTGTTAAGTCCGTTTATGTCTGCTGTTAAAATCCCTATCGATGACGGGGGATTTTCTTGTATGTTTTTAATGACAGATTGATATTTTGTTCGGTTAAACACCAACGTTGTTTCATCTACATATCTAATCTGCGATAACCTGTCGTACACCTTGCTTTTTTGAAGATCATCTACAACAAACGGTATTGTTGACTGAAGAATTTCAAGTTTATCGATGTTGGCTTTTGGGTCTTTAACCACAACCAACCCCATTAGTTCATCGTTGTCCGAGTATAACGGAGCATAGATAACAGAGATGATATATTGCAAAACGTTTTTGATTTTTTCATCTAATATAAAATCAGAAACGGTCAAATGTTTTGCGACCCCCTTTGAAAGCCCGCTAATAAATGGTTTGATATCATTTAATGTTATGCCGGCATATATATCAAGCTTGCTTTTGTTCCGTTCGGTGTCGGTTATATTAATGCTGTATATTTTGTCTTTTTTAAAATCAAACTCCAGTATTAAGACAGAATTTGCCTCATAATAGTTTAATATTGTGTTGAAAAACTGGGTTGATTGTTTGCGTATTTTTGAATTTTTTTGTGCATCGGCGCTTTTGTTGGTTGGCGCGTCAAGTTCTTTGAGTAGGTTGTTTTCTACAATCTTAAGGCTGCCTATGCTGACGATTTCACCAATAAGCCCCCTTGTATCATCTTGTTCGGAACCGAAACCACAACTCCAATATAGTGATGGCTCAATTTCCCCGGATGCATTGATGAAAGGGATTTCATAGTTTGTTTTGGATTTGTTTTGTAAAAGAGTTGTGTCCTCTACGTGATATCTAAATTTATCTTTTTCGTCAAGATAGGTTGATTGCTCGACCGTCGTTCCTATTAATTGTTTAGAATCAACACCGAAAAATTCCTCGTAGCTTTTGTTGAAAAAAATAAACTTGGCATCTTGATTTTTCAAGAATATTGGATTAGGCAAAGCTTTTAATGCCGATTTGTAAAAATCCAGCTCTTTTTCAACCAAAGAAATTTTTTGCTTCAATGCCTCTAGGTCGCCTATGTTGTGGACGTCGTTGCTCATCTTTTGATACCTCTATATATGTGCGAGAACTGTTTAAAATGCACTATCCTCGAATAGTACCATATATTATTAATGAGGTCAATAGAATAAGGGTTATTTGTCGGAAAAGATATTAATTTGTCGCTTGTTTACAAGATAATGTGGCTATTACGCGGACAACATGATATACTTAAAAAACTATCGAAACTGTCGAATTTGTGACAGTTGTTTAATATAACCTATCATAAAGGAAACAATTGTATGCCTATTAAAAATCAAAGTTTCGCAAGGATAAAGCTTGCTTGTTATGTAACGAATGTCTGCATGTCCGCAGTTATTATAGTTCCGGCGTTGCTTTTTGTTCCGTTTAGGGAAACATACGGAATTTCGTATACCATGTTAGGTTTTCTAACCGTTATAAATTTTTCTACTCAACTTTTAACCGACATTGTTTTTTCGTTTTATTCGCATAAGTTTAACATTGAAAAAACGGTTAAAACGATACCTGTTATTGCGGCGTTGGGGTTTGCGGTTTACGCCATAATGCCGGTTATGTTTGAACAAAATGCGTATTTTTGGCTTGTTATCGGAACGGTTATTTTTTCAAGCGCAAGCGGACTAGCCGAGGTTTTGATAAGCCCTGTAATAGCGGCGATTCCGTCGGAAAATCCCGACAGAGAGATGAGTAAACTACATTCGGTTTACGCGTGGGGAGTTGTTGCGGTGACCGTTTTGTCTTCGCTTGTTATATACACGTTGGGTTCAAAAAACTGGTATGTGTTGGTTTTGATGTTGCTTTTCATTCCGCTGATTGCCATGCTGTTGTTTGCCGGAGTAACTTTGCCCAAAATGAACACCCACGAAAGACCGGTTGGAGTTGTTAAGCTTTTTAAAAACAAAAGCATGTGGTTTTGCGTTTTTGTTATCTTTTTTGGTGGAGCCAGTGAAAACATTATTTCACAGTGGAGTTCAACCTATCTTGAACAGGCGTTGGCGATACCTAAGATATGGGGTGACATGGTAGGGGTTGCATTTTTTGCGGTTATGCTTGGAATAGGACGAAGTTTATACGCAAAAAAAGGGACAAACATAAAACGCACGATGTTTGTCGGGGCGGTTGGCGCTACCGTTTGCTATTTAATTATTATATTTGTCGATATACCTGTTATAACCGTTGTGTCGTGTGCAACAATTGGATATTTTGTCGCTATGCTTTGGCCGGGAAGTTTAGTTTTGGTTCAGCAAGAATTCCCCAAAAGCGGAGTGGCGATATTCGCGTTAATGGCGGCAGGGGGAGACCTAGGTTCTTCGATAGGTCCGCAGATTTTGGGGGTTGTAACAGACATTGCAATGCAAAACCCGGCTGTTTTAAAGTTTGGCGAAAGCTTTGGATATTCCGCCGAACAAATAGCAATGAAGTGTGGAATGGCGGTTGTCGTTGTGTTTCCGGCACTGTGTGCGGTTTTGCTTGGATATTCCTATTTCAAAAAGAAAAACAAAGATGTTTAAATTTAAATATTTGAAGGAATTATATATCTGTTAACGGTTATTTATTATGAGAAAAACAATTGATTTAAACAACGACCCGATAAAAAAACTATTTTCATACTATCTGTTTTCTTCGGTTTTCGGAATAGTTATAAAGTCGGTCCACACTATCTTGGACGGAATTTTCGTAAGCAACGGAGTAGGTCCCGAAGCGCTCGCCGCCGTTAGCATCTATCTTCCGCTTTTGCTTTGTATAATGGCGATAACAACAGGCATAGCAATGGGTGGTTCGACCGTCGCGTCGATTAGAATAGGGGAACAAAAGTTTAAAAGTGCCCAGTCGATTTTTATGTCATCTATGATACTTATCTTTTTAACAGGAGTTGTTTTTGGCGCAGTGTTTTTGGTGTTTCCGTATGAAATTAGCCGGTTATTCGGGGCAAACGACGTAGTCATTGAAATGACGGTTGAATACGGAATATACATAAGCTATTTCTTGCCGTTATACACGTTGTTTACGGGGCTTGCTATCTTTGTGCGAAACGACCGCAACCCTACATTATCGATGGTCTCGATGATTGCAAGCGCGGTCGTTAATATGATATTAAATTATGTATTTATTTTTCGTCTTGACATGGCTTTAAAAGGCGCGGCGGTTGCAACCGGAATTTCTCAAGTTTTCGGGCTTTTCATACTCATGTTGCATTTTACTAAAAAAGATAGAGATTTTAAAATAAGTTTCAAAAATTTCAGGTTTTTAAACCATGAATTAAAAATGGTTTTTGCAATAGGATTTCCGACGTTTATAAACGACTTCTCATATGCTTTTATCTCGGTTTTGTTTAACATAATAATTATGAGACTAGGCGGCGAGATAGCGGTTTCGGCGTTTACAATAATGATTTATATAACAACTCTTTTGTATAACATTTATGTTGGAATGGGACAGGGGATGCAACCTGTTTTAAGTTTCAATTTTGGAGCGGGGGACAAAAAAAGAGTTTACGAAAGTTATCATCTTGTTATTATGAGCGGGGTAATATCATCTTTAGTATTAACGGTTGTTTGTTTGGTGTTTAACCAAAACATGGTGTTGCTTTTTAATCGAGACAACGCACAATTAATCGAGATGGCGACGATGGCGAATAAATTTGTTTTTTTCTCGATGCCGTTTGTTGCTATAAATATAATTGTTTCGATTTTTTTTCAATCAATTGGAAAGTTTAAAGAAGCGGCAATTATAAACACGCTAAGAGGTATCGTGTTGTTGACAATTTTAATCTTTCTTTTAAGCGAAACACTCGGGCTTTTTGGCGTTTGGTTGGTTTATCCGGTCTCGGAGGTTATCTCTTTCGGAGTGTGTCTTTTCTTTATGTTAAGGCAAAAAGAAGTCCCTAAAATCTATTAAATTATATCTAGAATTATCTTTCCAAACAGTAGAATAATTACAATAAAAATAACAGGTCGAATAAATTTTGCGCCGTTTTTAATAGCCAAAGAAGAACCTAGATAGTTTCCGGCAATCGCACAAATGGCCGCCGGAATTCCGATTAAAAAAAGAACTTTTCCGCCAAGAATATAAGCGACAAGCGCCCCTATGTTGGAGGCGAGATTAACTATCTTTGCGTTGCCGGAACTTATGAGAAGGCTGTGACGCAAAAGTCCCGTGAACAAAAGGACATAAAACGTTCCGGCTCCGGGTCCGAAAAATCCGTCATATCCGCCCACAATAAGTCCGATAGCAAGCGATATGGCGTTTTGTTTTGCAATTGACATGTTGAAATTCTGTTCGATTTTTTCTTTGCCAAACCCTTTATTAAACGCCAAAAACAAAGCGACTAATGGCAAAAGTACCATAAGGGTTATTTGAAGATATCTCTCGTCCAACATAAGCGCAAGACGCGCCCCGAAGTTTGAACCAACTAAAGCTCCCGCTGCGGCTATTAACGCAGTTCTGAGATTTACATTGCCGGATTTTGTGTATTTAAAAGCGCTTATCATTGTTCCAAGGCTCATTGCGAATTTATTTGTTCCATACGCGAAATGAACGGGAAGCCCGGCGAAAAGATAGGCGGGTATCGAAATGATGCCACCTCCGCCCGCAATCGAATCCGCAAAACCCGCCAAAAATACAAGAGGACACACGATAAGCAGTTGTACAATAATCTGATCCATTTAAATATATATCCCTTTCTTGATGTTTTGGGCGGTTTTGCCACATGGATTTTTATTGTGGCAAAATTTCGGTTATCGTATTTACCGAAAAGCACAAAACCAAGTTGTTTCAAAATTCTTTTGAAGAAAAATACAAAAAGACTAGTCTTTAGATTTACATGATAAACTTTCCACCTCAAGTTTAAAGACGCATACATTTGTTATGTCTTGTTCGCTAAAAGTGAAATCGCGTCTTTTGGTGGTTTGGTACATTAAAGATTGTAGTCCTAATTCTTTTTCTGTTTTATCTTCAACAAAAGACACTTTGCCGTATCCTATAATGCTTTGAAAATACGCGCTATATCCACAGGCTTTTTCGGTTTCTATGAGTTTATACGCCGTGTCTATTTCAAAACAGACACGGTTGTTTTTTTTGATTAGGTCAATCTTTCGACCCTCGAAAGCGCTATGAAAATAAAAAGTGGTTTTGCTTTCGTCTTTGATATATCCAAAGTTGAGCGGAACTATGTAAGCTTCGCTTTGGTCACAAAATCCAAGACGACAGATTTGACAATCGTCTATAATTTCGTATATTCGTTTTTGGTCGGTAACTTCGCGGTCTTTACGTCTCATGTAGTTTTAGTCTCCTAAACTTTTTTGTTTATTGATTTGCAACTAAAGCGTAGTAGTCGCTTCCTTGTGCTACTATATCGTAATCGCTAAGTAGCCCACCGGCTTCGCCTAATGGTTTTTTGTTTACAATTAAAACAGCATTTTGTTGGTCGGCGTCTGAAACAAAACCTTCGATTCCGCCCGGCATTATGTTAAACCCACATATACCCTCGGCGACAAAGCCTGTACTTAAAACCCAAATACTGTTTATCGTTTCGATATAGGCGTTTTTGCCCTCAAGCTCCGGCATTTGGCTGAGTTGTTGTATCATAAATGTTTGAGCAAGGTTTTCGGTTGGGTTGTTTACGTGGATAACCGAGTTGTAGCCGCCAAGCACACAATAGGATAATAAAACAAAAACTGATACAAGTGAAGCGAGATGTTTTAACGTGAACTTTCGGATAATCTGGGTTATCGAAACGCTAAATATTAAAAACAAAGGTATAAAAGACGGAAGTATATACCAAACAAATTTAGTTGGAGAAACGGAATACATAACTACCGGAATGACAAACCATAAAAAACAAACGGTGTAAAAATCTATTAAAGTTTCATTTTTTTGTTTTATAGAAATATACACATTGAATATCATCGACCCAAGCGAAACTATCGAGAAAATAGCAGCAAGCGGAGATGAGAAAAAGAGAATCTCAAGGTAAAAATAAAACGGCTCAAGCGTCCCGAGTTCCGCGGAAGCTCTGGCAACTATGTCGGTTCCGAGCATTGCTTCAAAAAAAACAGTTCCATCAGATAGGTAACGACCGGTTGCCCAAACCAATATCGGTAAAAAAACGCAGGCCAAAAAAATAGACCAAGTTTTTATATTCATTGGAATTTTCTTTATGTTAACCAGCCAAAACAATAAACCGGTAACAATAATCGGAATTGCGTGAAAACTCTTTGTTAGAAACGCAAGGGCAAACCCCAGTCCATACAGGTATAAAAATAGGTAATTTTTTCTTTGTATAATTGTTTTTTTAGCAAACAACAAACTGCCTATTGAAAGTATTTGAAACAAGCTAAACAGCGCGTCAACGTCGCCACTTCGTGCGAAATGGTATTCAAAGAAAAAAAAGTTTGTTGTGATTAATGCAAAAACAAACAATGCTTCTAATCGTCCGACAAGCTTTTTTGTAATGAAAAATAGAGCGACCGACATCAAAACAAACGACAACGCCGAAACCAAGCGTAAAGAAAAAGCGGAAACCCCAAAAATCTTAAAGCTTAAAGCTATCCCCCAAAAACTTAAAACCGGTTTTAAATTGTAAAGGTCGGTATCACCAAAAAGGGTGTTTACAAGATATTCGCGGTTTGAAATTGCTTCAAATGCGTTTATTCCATACGCTGCTTCGTCAAACGTTTCGATAGCAAAAGACCCGAGGTTTAAAAAGGTTAGATATATGTTAAACAAAAGTATAAGTATAAAAAAAACAAGATGATGTTTTTCGATTAGATTTAAAACATTTAATTTTTTTGTTGTGGGCGACTCGACCGATTGTTGCATATATAAAGCCTTTCAAATATGAAGAATAAGATATATAGACATTAACACAAAATAAAATTATTTTCAACAATATATTGAAGCGTTTACAGTTAAAGTGGTATAATAAAAAAAAGCGTAAAGGAGAACAATTATGGAACTATCTTTTTTCGGTGCCGCACGTGAGGTTACGGGAAGTTGCTACCATATAAAAGTCGGGGATAAAAACGCCGTTGTTGACTGTGGTATGCACCAAGGCGGAGACGACAAGTTTGTCCACGAACTGCCCGTTCCCGCAAACATGCTTGACTATGTATTTTTAACACATTCGCATATAGACCATTCGGGGCGAATCCCTTTGCTTATGAAAGAAGGTTTCTCGGGTAGGATATTTATGACCGACGCCACGGCAGATCTTTCCGCAATAATGCTCCAAGACTCGGCGCATATCCAAGAGATGGAGGCGTCGTATGACAAGAGAAAAGCCGAAAGAGCGGGCAGAGAACCCGAAGAACCGCTGTACACAATGGACGATGCTCTTGCCGCTATCGAGTGTTTTAACATATGTGACTATGAAAAGGTAGTTAAAATAGACGAAAACTTTTCGGTAAGATTTCGCGATATAGGTCATCTTTTGGGCTCGGCGTCTATTGAGGTTTTCGCTACCGAAAACGGCGTTACAAAAACGCTTGTTTTTTCGGGGGATGTCGGAAACATAAATCAACCGCTTATTAAAGATCCAAAGCCGACAGAAAAAGCCGACATAGTTGTTGTCGAATCTACATATGGAAACAGATATCACAACGCTCCGCCCGACTACGCGGTAGGGCTTGCCGAGATAATTCAAAAGACGTTTGACAGAGGCGGAAACGTTATAATTCCGTCGTTTGCTGTCGGCAGAGCACAGGAAATTTTATACTTTATACGTCACATAAAAGCTAACGGCATGGTTAAAGGTCACGATGGTTTTTCGGTGTATCTCGACAGCCCGCTTGCGAACGAGGCGACACAGATATTTAAAGAGAACTACAAAGAATGTTACGATGCCGAGGCGATGGAACTTATCAACGCGGGGATAAATCCAATTGGTTTCAACGGACTAAAACTTTCGATTTCAAGCGATGATTCAAAAGCGATTAACTTTGATGAGAGCCCAAAAGTCATAATCTCTGCCGCCGGAATGTGTGACGCCGGACGTATTCGCCATCATCTAAAGCATAATCTTTGGAAGAGAGAGTGTGCTGTTATCTTTGTAGGATATCAAGCAGTTGGGTCGACGGGTAGATATATTCTAGACGGAGCAAAAGATATAAAACTTTTCGGAGAGAAAATCGAGATACGTGCCGAAATATTAAGGCTTGAAGGCATAAGCGCCCACGCAGACAAACAAGGTTTGACCGATTGGGTAAAAGCGTTTTCGCCAACTCCGAAAAACATTTTTGTTACACACGGACAAAACGAAGTTTGCGCCGAGTTTGCCCAGTATCTTAGAAACGAAACGGGAACAAACGTTGTCGCTCCGCTATATAGCTCGCGCTATGACATAGCGACGGGGGAATGTATCTATGAAGGAACGGCGCTTGTACGCGAACAAAAAGAAGTTAAACAACATTTCGTTCCGGCAAAACGAACCGAGACGAGACAAAAGCAAAAACAACAAGAGTTCAAGAGCTTTACAAACGCTATCGAATATCTTGAAAAGGTCGCGCTTGAGGCGCTTAGATCGAACAGGATAAAGGAAAGTTCCGCCGTTTCATATATCGAGAAGTTGACAAGAAAGATTAAATCACACAGAGAAAACTTCAAAGGCAGAAGAAGATAGGCTTTTGCCCACTAATATTTGACAAAGAACCAAAAAAACTCCCCTTTAATTAGGAGAGTTTTTTTATTTGTATTATATATTTCGTAACAGCGCGTTTATCAATCGTCTAGGCTTATGTTGTTAATCGACATAGAACTATAGTTCATATCCCCGTTGTTATCTACTTTAAAAGATATATTTAGCAAAGAGGTTTCTGCCTCTGTCGAAATCCAACGATATCCCGTATAGGTATCGGTTTGGTTGTGTATAAATCCATCGACACCATCTAGATATCTATCCCTTATTTCTTCATAAGTTAAATAGGTTAGCTCGTCTATATCAAGATCCAGTATTACATAGTATATCTGTTTTAGTTCCTCCATCGTAAAGATTGCCGTTGGAACCGATGGTTCGGGGGTTGAGACAGTGTCTGTAGCTGTGTCTGAGCTGCTTTCGGCGCTTTCGCTCAAATCGGACGAGCCGACGTTTGGTATCATGGCAATTGCAAAGTCAAGCGTAAAGCTTTCGCCGTTATAATCATAGTCGTAACTAGCACCCAGAACTCCGTTGGTTAAAGACGGAACATACCATGTGTTGTCCTCTTCTTTTAGAGAGGCGCCTCCATAAAGCCAAGCGTATTCGTCAACTACCGGGAAGAAGGAATAGTCATGGAACTCGATGTTGAACGACATTATATCTATATGATCTTCGCTTTCTACAGGGCCATCTGCATAAAGCTCGAAATAAACACCATATTCATCCTCGCCAATATAGCCCCACGCCTCGTATTCACCCGAGATGTCGTTGTTGCCCTCATAGTTGCTTATTGTAACTGTGCCATACCAATCGGAAGGCTTTGAAAGAGTCTCGACAGGGACTGTTTGTTCGGTTCCGTAACCGGGAGCTACAAAGTCTGTTGAAAAGCCGTTGTTATCGGTTTCGCCAAGTGAAACATCACCCGAAACAGAGCTGTTTTCTGTTTCGTTAACGTTCCAATCATCCTTAACAAAAGTCATATCAACACCCATATTAAGAATATTAGTAATTGTAATAACGTTGTTTTCAATTATACCGGGGAATTCGTCGCTTCCGTCTACTAAGGTAAAGGTAGAACCATCTATCACGTATTCGCCATTTAAGTTGTCTCCGTCCACCGACAAGGTGCAGTTGTTGCCTTTTTTAAGTTCTAAGATGATACCGTCGGGATAGATATCGGTTGGGCTCATCGTCATACCCATCATTGTTATCTCGTCCGCTTTCCATATACCTATATTGGGATCGTCGGAAACCCCGCCCGAAAACAGATTAACAATCAACACAATGGCAAGCACCAATATAACCAGAACTGTAACAAATATACCTATAATAATTATTGGTACATTGCTTTTTTTCTTTGTTGCAACCC
The DNA here is from genome assembly GCA_964370565.1 of uncultured Oscillospiraceae bacterium. GTDB lineage: Bacteria > Bacillota > Clostridia > Oscillospirales > Ruminococcaceae > CAYJAY01. The sequence continues at coordinate 23,704 of CAYJJR010000007.1, forward strand.
CACCGCTGTTATATGGTGGCACTTGCGGTTGTGGCACTTGCGGTTGTGGCACTTGCGGTTGTGGCACTTGTGGTTGTGGCACTTGTGGTTGTGGCGGTGGTACCGTCGGTTGAGCATTATTGGCCTCGATTTTTGCGCCACAATTGACACAAAACTTTGTGTTCTCGGAAACATTACTTCCACAACTATTACATTTAATCATAAAATCCTCCTGTTTTTTTACTTGTATTATATATTTAAAATTATATCTACCAGAAAGTTAAGCCCCGATGAGCTGTATAGAAACATGTCTATCTCATCATTTTTAAATGCCGAATTTGCAAACTTCGCAGAGTTTGGAAAGTTTTCTTCGTCTACTATTAAAACTATTTTGCAAGAGGGGACAACACTTTTAATTTTCTCAACCCTAGTAAGCCAATCATCTACAGCAAGCGGATAATAGTCCCGAAGCTCTGCAAGCAAAACGTCGGCGTTGCTGCTTCTGCATACAGATAAACAACTATCGATGCTTGATATTATTTCAACTGTGTTTTTAGGGCTTTTTACAGTGATAGCATGAGCAATTCCAGATAGTAAAAGCTTGTTTTGAATGTAAACCGCTATTGTTTTCATTTCACCACCTCGTTTGGCGTTAGCTGTAAGCGGATTGTTTCTTACAAGCTCGTATCAAAAGCATAAAACAGTTTTGTCTAAATTCTCAAAATCTCTGTTGCCAAAGTTAAATTAGTATTTAATAAAAGTATAGCGAAACAAAGAATATTAAACATCGTGTATTTACGCTGATACAATTTTTTTTATTATTTTTTTGCAAAAAAAGAACAGGCATTTCTGCCTGTACAGGGTGTCAAAAACACCTATTGCAAAATTTCCTTTTGCTATTTTTCCCGAAAATATAATTGGCTTTTAAGAAACGTTTTTTGTCAGAAGGGTCTAACGCCCCTTTGTAAATTGTTTTGGGGCGGGGGGAGTTTCGATTCTCCCCCTTTGCCCCCCGACACCCCCGAAACCCCCTCAACGATTTAGGGCGACACACGCCCTAAAAACCCGTTCCGCTTTTTGCGCTCTAAGAACTGTATACTGCAAAAAGCTTGATGGTTCTTCTTTTTAAAAAGGGATGATTTCAAAACTTTATTGGACATTATGCCCACTGACAAAAAACTTCTCTGAAATCAACTATATTTTTGTAATCTTGTCCAGAATATTTAATTAAAGCAACTAAAACTCATCATCATGTTCGCTCGATATAATAAATTTCTTTGACGCAACATCCGCTACGAGCTTTAGCAAATTGTTATAACCCGTTTTGTTTTTTATATTGCTAAGATGTGTGTCGAGTGTTCGGCTTTTTATATCAAGCATCTCACATACCTGTTCGTTAGAATGGCCGTTTACTTTTGCTTGTAATATTTGGAGTTCTTTTGCCGTGAAATCGGAAATTTTTGCAACACCGATATTGATAACGGGCTGTTGTTCGGGATAGTAAATTTCGCCGTTCATTACGCTGTCCATAACTAAAAGCAAATCCATGTCGGCATGGTCTTTATACCAAAAACCCTCGCATCCTGCCTCTCGTGCTTGTTCAATATATTTCTTTTGCAAAACAAATGTCAAAATAATGATTTTGATGCTAGGGTAGAGTTTTTTAACTTTAGCGGCGACTTTAACTCCGTTTTCTTTGCCAAGTGTATGTATATCCATAAGTATTAAATCAACAGGCTCGAACCTTAGCTCGTTTAACACCTTGTCCGCGTCGAAAAAAGCTTTTGTTATTTTATATTTGCCCTCGCTTCTCAAAATGGCGTACTGCATTAGCGCGTGAGAGCTGTTTTGGTCGTCAACTATCATTACATTAAACATACTGTTTTCCCCCTTTTGGTAGTTTTATCGTCATCGTAACCCCGTCATCACACGACATTCTCATCGTGCCGCCGCCTTGCTCGATTCGCTGTCTTAGCCCAAAAAGGCCGCCGCCTTCTTTTATCTCGGTTAACTTATGTTTTGTTTCGTTGTGTATTACTAGGTTAATTATGTTATGCGTCTCAAATATATCGGCCGTAAGCTTTTGAGCGCCGGCGTGTCTGTAAGCGTTTTTAAGCATTTCATTTATACACAAAAGTATCGTCGTTTTACTATATTCATCAATGGAAAGTTCTCCGCTTAAAGCTATTTCACATCCGAGCTTTTCAGCAAAAAGCATTATTTGTTCTAATGTTAAGATTTGCTTGTCGTTGCTTGAAAGCTCTTTAATTACGCTGTTTAAATTGCCCCAATAAGCTACAAGCGTTTTTGTTTCATCTATGTTGTCGCTTTCCCTAAGTGTCTTTTTGGTCAACGCTAAAAGGTTTCCGAAATTGTCGTGGAAGTTAATTTTCATGTTAACCGCAACTTGATTTTCTGCATTTTCAGCAATAATATCGGTAAGTTTTTTTAGCTTTTTTTGCCCCTTAGCCAGTTTTTCATTTACAATACGTGTGTTTTCGCTTAAATTGTATAGCTCGGTAACGTCTGTTGCTTTAAACTCATAATATTGAGTTCCATTGTAAGTGCATAGGGTTTTTGAAAATTGCCAAACCTCGCCGTTTGATAGAATAAAAGCAGGCTCGTTTGATTTTATAACACAATTGTCTTGACCCATTAAAGATATTAAATTTTGCCAAAAAACCTCTGCGTTTTGAAGAGGTTTGCCACAAAGCTGTTTACACAAATCATGCATAATGTGGTTTGATAGCAACAGCTCAACTTCGTCGGTCATAAACGCAATTCCTGTTGGCAAATTTTCAAGCGCTTGCTTAATAGAAAATGAATTAATTTTATCTTTGCTGTTTTTATATAAATCGTAAATTGATAGTATTGCAAACATCACAAAAATTACGTTTAGGGATATGTATATAAAATACGGTATATTGTTAAAAAAAACAAGTGTGGGCGTAAGCGAAAAGTCATATTTCACTCTGTTTATTTTATTAAGTTGTACGAGTAGCGAAAATTCCAAAATGCTTACAGTAAAACAAAAGGCGAGCAGAGCCACACGGGGAAATTTGTTTTTTTGAGTTGCATATAAAATTAAAGCTATTAACAATAATATAAAACTGAGGATACAAAGCGTAATCATGTATGCTTTAGATCTATCGCTTAAAGTTAAAAATGTCAACGTCGTCCGGCTCCTTTCGATTGCATGACTGTATCAAAAGTTGTTACCGCTTATTTTGGCATAATAAGTGATATAAAATAACTGTCTGATTCGTCCAAAAACTTAATTTCGCATTTTTGAGTGTCAATTCCATCAATCAGTATATCATCACGGCAAAGATTAATATCTCCCGAAATTTGCACAGTAAAAGTCATATTATCGTTATCAAAATTGTATGTGACATAAACCGTATCGAAATTGTATTTTGTTTTTTCTATGATGTTTTGGTATAAATCTAAGCTTGTCACCCCTGCCAAAAGGCATATATCACAGGTGTTTATTATATTTACTACACAAGTTTTATCATATAGCCTTAGCAGTTGGAAAGATTCTAAAAAACAGTATCGCATGTCCTCGGCACAGATGCATTTTTCAGTTTGTTGGGTTAAAATCAAGTTTACTTTTCGTTTTAGATATATTGATGTCATACCGGTTTCAAACAACAAACGTTTAAATTCAGCTGCATTTGTTTGACTGTTATGCTCTATTTCGGATTTTACTTTTTCGCTTAATGGCAAAATCTCTTTTAGCATAATACTGTGTAGATCGTTCAATTTTTTTAGTCGCGCGTGCTCGCTTTTTTGCTCGTTTTCTATAGTTAACAGGTTCATTTCTTTATGTAATTTTTCATTTAATGTTTCTAGATTTGTTATCATATATTTAATTTGCGAAACATCGCTGTTCCAAGCAACATATCCGCCCCGAATAGGCATTATACGTGAAAGTGTGGACGGGAAAGACAAAATTGTTTTGTTTTTCAGAAGGGTTTCAAAATCAGCTTTTGTAATTGGTGATGCGTTTTCCGAGATGTAAATGGGTTTGCCCTTGGTGTTTAAAATTTGTGCGCTTATGTCCGCCATAGCAAAACATTCGCGGTGTCCCATGTTTGAATGAATAAGCCCTGTTCTTATAAAAGACTCTAGCAACGCAACCGACATAGTGCACCCGAAAACAGTTAAATCAAGAATGTAACCTATGCCATAATTTGGCTTTACAATGTATAGAACACTGTATGTAATAGTCGTAAATATTACCAAGGCCGGCAGCAAAGCTTTTTTTCTTGTAGCTTTTGAAAGGCTGAATTTACGTATAATTATGAAAGATGACGCTAACACAAGGCCAAGTATAAAAAATAGAACACAATAGTACACGGGTCCATGGCTGTAGTCTTGTCCGTAAGCATGAAGCGAGCTATCAATAGTAAAGGCTAGGCCATGTATGTCGTTTGTAAGAACCGCAATAATTATTAGAATTGCCGGTATATAAAGCAAGTTCCATTTTTTATCGTGACGATATTGCTCGTTTTGTCCTACATAAAGTGATACAAATAAGAAAAAAAGACTAAGCAGAACCATCGGGATATAGTACATATACCATAAAATTCTATCTTCAAAAATCACAAAGTCAAACGCCGACCATTTTATTGTGCGGATTGTTACCCAAAAAATTATACTTGACCCGATAAGCATTAGAAAATTACGCACATGGCTTTGCATTATTCTTGTGTAAACACTGAACGTCCAATAAGAAAAAAGCCCTATATAAATACAGGTTGAAACGGCAAACACAATTCGATTAAAAAATGAACCTTGAGAAGGGAATAGCTTGAATGAATTATCGAGAAATACAGCAATAGCTATTAATCCGGCAAAAAACAGGGCGCCTAGTATTGTTTTTTGTGTTGAGCGTTTTACCATAATGCTAACTCCTTTCAAATTAAGCTTTCAATTTAATTGTATCATTTAATATAGTTGATTTCCAAAGATGCGTTAGATGTAGCCAATTTAGCTTTATTTGACAAGCTATTGAATTTTAACTGTTTTTTTGCTAATATGTATAAAAAGAATATTTAAAAATGTAATTAGTTAATATTATTTATTGTTTTGCGGATATTTTTACGGATTTGTCAATGTCGAGGAATATACAATTGTATAAAATTCGGCAACTATTTGTTCGCCGAGAGTTGGATGGTTTAGATAATACTAATCCGTTTTAACAATGGTTGCTATTTTGAAACTATATCAGGAGGTGTGGTTTTATATGAAATTAGAATTAAACAGCATAGTTTTTGCAATTTCTATAATAGCTATGTTTATCTATCAGTTTTCAATCTTTTCCTATTCGTCGAGTTTGTTGATAGGCGGCATAAAAAACAAATGGGTGTTTACAGGTTTTGCGCTATTAAACACTTCGATACTTGCTTTTGTTCAGTATATACAGTTGGATCTTTACTTAATTATTATTTTTTTCTTAATTATATTGACGGTAGAGTTTAAGCTTATATCTAAAACAGATTTTATTCAAGTCTTTTGTGGGGCTTCGATATTTGTTTTGCACATATCCGCGCTTGTAACCCCCACGATTATTATCCTTAGCGGTATCTTTAATGTTTCACCGGCAAAGCTTATTAAAGATACAATTTACGATCATATTGCCGTAATTATAGTTTGTGTGGTTTTAACTTTTGCGCATGAAATTGTTAAGAGATATATCGATAATACCTCTATTCAAAGGGTAACCGTGAAGAGTAAACATTCTATTATTCTTCTGTGCTCGATTGTCTTAATAGTTTTTCTCCAAATCGACCATTCAATGGCGATGATGTCCGACGTTTTTTATTATGAACAAATATTGCTTTCGTTAGCGATTTCACTTGCGTCACTTTTTACGTTCTATCTTTTTTTCCTATATACAATAAATTTAATTGATGCTAGCCTCTATAAAAGATATTCAGACAAGGCTATAGGCGAACAGCAAAAAATTTCTAAACAAAAAGAAACGCTTTTAACAAAGATTGAAAAGGACGAACTGACGGGGGTGTTTAACCGCAGATACATAATGGATGTCCTTGAGAGAATGTGTAAAAAGGATATCGATTCGTTTTATGTTTTATTTGTAGATATAAACGCTTTAAAATATACAAACGACACCTATGACCACAGTGCCGGTGACAGATTGATAATAAAAATAGCACACGCTATTTTAAATACTGTTCGTGAATACGACATAGTTGCCCGTATAGGTGGGGACGAATTCCTAGTTGTTATGCCAAGAGCACAAAGCCAAGACTGTAAGAACGTTATCGAGCGTACAACGCAAAGTATAAAGCGTCAAAACGAAACCGAAGATTTTTTGGTTTCTGCTAGTATTGGTTCTATCTATGTGGACGATGAGATTAAAGAAAAGGGTGTTAGCTACATTTTGTCGATTGCCGATGAAAACATGAGAAAAAACAAAGAACTGTTTTACAAAGAGAGAGAGGGTGATACTGTATGACATTATTGATCATTCTTCTCGTTGTATCGTTTATCGGTTACCACTGTACACTTTTTTCATACTGTGGATATATATTTAACGTAAACAAATATCCGTGGAAAGAAAGTATTGTTTGTGGGGCGATTAACCTGTCTTTCTGGCTAGTGTATATATTTTTTGTTTCTTCAAATTATGAAGCGATTGCTATTTTGCTTTATGCAATTATTTTACTTGTGGCGACAAGAATAGTGTTTAACGCGAAACGAATTCAAATGTTGTTTATCGCAGTAACATTTACTATTAATCTTTTTGCAAAGAGATTAGCGGTTTTGGCAACTATTGCGATATTTAACCATAATACGGTGGCTGATGTTTTAAGCGACCTTACTTTTTCGATTTTAGCGGCGATAATCTGTTTTACAATGTCAATTTCAACGATTAGCCTTGCAAGGAGAACGATACCCAGAAACTCGCTCGATACCATCCTATCGGATAATAAAAACATTGCGTTTTTAACAACTGCATACTCGATACTTTTCGGTACATTGTTTGTTTTTTTCCTAACATTAGGGGCAGATGTCGGAAACAGATTGTTGCTCCACTATGCTGTTTTCGGATTTGTCGTTATAAGCGCATTTGCTGTGTTTATCGTTTTTGCTTACAATTTAGCGGAGCTTAGAATACAAACCGAGACATACAAGAGGCTTATACGAAAAAACTCTGAAGATTTAGAAGAACTTAAAGACCTTGAAAAAGTTGCGATAAAAGATGCTTTAACATATCTATACACAAGGGATTACGCAGATGAACTTATACAGAAGATGATTAATAAAGAGGATTTGTTCTTTGTTGCTTTTGTAGATCTTGACGGTCTTAAAGCGGTCAATGATTCTCTGGGACATGAAGAAGGCGATTTTTACATCAAAACTGTTGCTGAAATACTTCAAGACTATTTCAAGGATGATGTAGCGTGTCGGTATGGTGGCGATGAGATTGTTATTATTGGAAAATGCAATACAGAGGATGATGTAACAAAGAGGCTAATTCAAAGCTATAAAGCAGTTATCAACATTCCAAAACTCTATCATAAAAATTATAATACTTCGATAAGTTACGGGGTAGCATTTAAACATGCAAATGAAGTTATCACAGCGTCTGAACTGATAAAAATTGCAGATACTCGTATGTATGAGTTGAAAAGAAGTAATAATAAACATCGGAAGGTTATTTCGGTAAAGTAATGTAATTAAGGCTTTTTTTCTTCGCCCCAATATTTTAGAATAGTGGCTATGTTTTTTATCTTTTTCCTGTGAAATATAAGAGGACGTTTCGTTTAATATGAAACGTCCTTATTAGTTTTTTCGATTATTTTGAGTTATATCGAAGGTATCTCAATTTCGGTCAAGTCGGAAGGTTTGGTAGCCGGTCGCCAACCAAGCGTTTCAACGTCGCCTGCGCCAATCTTTTCAAGCGACATCTTAAAATATGTTGCGGTAGCAGTTGCGCAAACTTCGCCACTTGGCAGATAAATCTCTCCTTCGCCTTTAAATATTCGCCTGTTGTGTTCTACCGTTCTTCCGTGAATTATAAGCTGTGTGTCATATGGACATGGTTTCTTAAATTTGACGTTCATCTCAGCGGTGACCGCCCAACCGTCGGGATCAAGTGCCATTAAAACACGTCCGATAGTTTCATCTAAAAGAGCGGCTTCTATTCCGCCGTGGACGCGGCCGGGATAACTTTGGTGGTCCTTTGTCGGGGTGACAACCCCTGCGACAGAGTTGTCCTCGAGTTCAAAAAATCTGCAGTTGAGACCTAAAAGGTTTTTGTCTCCGCATACGATACAATCTTCTGAAATGTTTTGTTCTTTAACGATTTTTAGTTTTGCCATTATATTTGTTAGTTCCTTTTATTTTAATATTTTTTTTATTTTTGGTTTGCGCCTTAGGTTTGGACGTTTCCGAAATCAAACATCCTTTTCCGTTTCCGATTAAATCGCGTCGGTTACAAGATACAAGAGCCTTGTAAACAAGTTGTTTGTTTTTAGGGTTTTTGAACTGTATAAGCGCGCGTTGCATAGCTTTTTGTTCGGTAGTTTTCGGGATAAAGATCTCGGTCATAGTTCGAGGGTCTAACCCTGTATAAAACATAGTTGTAGATAGCGAAGAAGGGGTGGGGTAGAAATCTTGGACTTGTTCCGGGTTTATTCTGTTTTCGTTGAGATAGACCGCAAGCTCAACCGCGTCTTTAAGTTCACTTCCGGGATGTGACGACATAAGGTAGGGCACAAGATATTGTTCAAGCCCTGCTTTTTTCGTAAGAGCTTTAAATCTTTCGCAAAAACGATTGTAAACGGCGTTTTCGGGTTTTCCCATGGCGTTTAAAACTTTATTTGAAACGTGCTCCGGGGCAACTTTAAGCTGTCCGCTTACGTGATGGGAGACGAGTTGCTGAAAGAACCTTTCGTCTTTGTCCGCTAAAAGGTAATCGAAACGAATACCCGAACGAACAAAAACTTTTTTTACTTTTGGAAGCTCTCTGATTTTGTTTAAAAGTTCGATATAGTCTGTGTGTGACGTGTTTAGATTTTCGCAAGGTGAGGGGAAAAGACATTGTCTTTTCTCACACGTTCCAACTTTAAGTTGTTTTGCACAAGCAGGATTGCGGAAGTTTGCGGTAGGTCCGCCAACGTCGTGGATATATCCTTTAAAATCTGACAGTTCCGTTATTTTTTGCGCTTCATCGACAAGAGATTGGTGGCTTCTCGATTGAACAATTCTCCCTTGGTGGTAACCGAGCGCACAAAAACTGCAAGCTCCGAAACATCCGCGCGAACTTATAAGGCTAAACTTCACCTCTTCAATAGCGGGAACTCCGCCCAAAGCTTCGTAGGAGGGGTGGTAGTTTCGCTTATAGTCGAGCGAATATATCCTGTCGAGTTGCTCTGTTGTCAGCGGAAGGCTTGGGGGATTTTGAACAACAAAGCCGTCGTTAAGATACGGCTCGACTAAAACTTTTCCTCTAAACGGGTCACAGTTGTTGTATTGGCGCATATAACTTTTTGCGTATTTCTTTTTATCTTTAATAATATCTTCATAATACGGAAGTCGGACAAAGTCGGACAAACTGTCTATTGTTTTCGCTATGTAACAAGTTCCCCTAACCGAGGTTATATCGTCTGTTTTAACCCCGTCACGCAAAAGGTTTGCTATCTCAACTATTGGGGCTTCGCCCATACCAAAAACCAAAATATCCGCTTTTGAATCGATTAAAACGGATTTTTTAACGCTGTCGCTCCAGTAGTCGTAGTGGCCGAACCGCCTAAGACTAGCTTCCGTTCCGCCTATAATAACGGGGCAGTTTGGAAACGCTTTTTTTATCATTAACGAATAAACCGTCGTCGCATAGTCCGGGCGTTTACCCATAATTCCGCCGGGGGTATAGCTGTCGGTCTTGCGCCTTGTTTTGGTCACAGAATAATGGTTTACCATCGAATCCATATTTCCGGAACTTACAAGAAAGCCGTATTTCGGCTCGCCATACATCGTTATGTCTTTGTCCGTTTTAAAATCCGGTTGGGAGATTATCGCAACACAAAAACCCGCATCCTCGAGTACACGAGGTATGACGGCGTTTGCAAAGGACGGATGGTCGACATAAGCGTCACCCGACACAAATATAAAGTCGGGACGGCTTTTGCCCGACTGTTCGAGTTCTTTTTTTGAAATAGGTAAAAACATAATGTAAAAATTATACCATATAATCGGGATTATTGAAACAAATTTAATCGGTGATTATTTACGGAACTTTATATAGAACAATTTCGGGCTCACCTTGAATTGTATCTTCCGAAAATGTTTCGACAACCTCTAATCCGCCGGGGTATCCGTCAACCGACGGGACAACTCCGTGTGGTTGGAACAGGATATATATATTTTGATAGTCTGAAAGATGGCGGTCGATGGTTTGTGATAGTTGTTCGGCAGTTAGGCGAACGTTTAACGATTGGTCCCACGTAAGATATGTAAAGAATTCTTCGCTTGACGGGCTGAACAGTTTTTGCGTTGTAAGATATGGCGCAATGGCTGAGCCGTCGCCAACCGTTGGGCAGACGATTACGCTGTCGCTTGGGAGGTTTTGTGTGACATATTCCGCTATCTCGTCCGAGCGAGCATAAATGCGGTCTTGTTCTGCGACTATGTCGGAAGAAAGGGAACCTAGCGACAAGATAGATATAATTAGAACCGCAAGGGAAGCGGATTTTTTAATATATTGTGAGTTTATTTCGGGGATTTTCTTGTATTTTAACGGTCTGTCGTAAAACACCGTTGCGAGACAAAATATAATAACAAGAACCGCTATAATTAACTTTTGCATCATAAAACTTTGATAGATAAGAATGTGTACAGCAAATACAAATCCAACTCCGAAAGTTGTTATAAACGCCGATTTTGGGAACAAAAACCCTACAACAACAATCGCGCCCAGCACAACAGAAAAAAGCATAACCGAGAAAAAAAGGTTTAGGTCGATTCCAAAAAATCGCAACATTATATGTTTAAAATAGGTCAGGGCGGAAAACAAAATTCCGTCTAAAGTAATCTTTCCAAACGCCGAAAATTCCGATACTGTAACGTTTGCACCCACGCTTCCGAAAAGCTCGAAAATTAGAAAAACAAAGCTTAATATGGGAATAGAAACCGAACCTAAGTAGCTTAAACCTTTTTTACTTATCTTTTTATCAGCCGTCAGTTCAATAAAATGAAGTATAAAAAGGGCGAGACAAAACCCGAAAATTAGAACATGTGTCTGCGCAAGCATTGCTATCGAAACAGCATATCTTAACGGATGCTGTTTGCGTTGCTTATAGAGTATCGCCAAAACAACAACCAAAAGCAAAACCAAACAATAGTTTCTTGCGATTACCGGATAGTAATAGATAAAAACCGAAGACAACACAACCGCTGTATTTGCTACTGTGCCAAACGGAAAATATCTCAAAACCAAAAAAACCGATACGGTGACAACCGTAAGACTTAAAAGGCCTATGTATTCATACGGAAACCCGAGCTTTGCAAACGGCATCAAAAACAAAAACCACAAAACAGGGTGTCCCTCGTATCTAACCTGTTCAAGAAGTCCAAAAAAATCGGTGTCTCGTGCAATAAGCCAAGCTTGCGCTTCGTCAAGCCAACTTTCGTGTTGCATTAAAAGGTAAAGATTAAATAGAAAAAACAAAACCGTTACAAACAGCACATAAATTAAATGTTTATTTTGTTTTATGAAATCAACCGTCAACAGGTGTTTAAGTTTTTGTTTAGATATATTCAAATTAAAACCCCTTAGAAAAAACGTTTTGTTATCTGTTTGATGTTTTGGGAGTGGAAAAAAAAGTTAATCAACGCCGTTATCCGCACCCGCTGTTTTGCAAATTATATGTTTAGTTGTTATAATATTATAATAAATACAAACAACTTTCAACCTCAAATGACATTTAAATAATAATTTCCAAAAGTTGGAGAATGATATGGGTTACAAATCAAATAGAATTAAGTATAAAGATATTGCTATGGTGACTGCGTCTGCTATGTTGAGTTTTTTGCTTTATGTGTCTGCGTTTTCGATTAACGGAGTCGGGCTTTTCTCCGAGATGTCTTTTATTATCTCGGATGTGCAAACCCAGTATATACCGTTTTTGTCTGCGCTTAAAAACGGAGATGTTTTTTTTAATCAAAACATAGGGCTTTCGATGAACTTTTTTCCAACATTTGCATATTATCTTGCAAGCCCTTTTAACTTGGTTGTTTTATTTTTTGATACGCAAAATCTCGACAAAGCGGCGCTTTTGATATTTTGGCTCAAAATATCCTGTTCGGCGGCTACTATGAGCTTATACCTTAAGAGTCGCGTGTTTTCGGGATATATTAAACCGATTATTTTCTCGGTTGCATATTCGCTTATGTCGTTTGGGTTGTTTTTTTACAGCAACTTTTTTTGGTTTGATGCGGTTGTTCTTTTGCCGCTTATTGTGCTTGCGGTTGAACAGATTTTTGACGGAAAAGACGCAAGACTTCTGCTTATATTTTCCGTTTCTTCTGTTATCATAACAAATTTCTACATGGCGTATATAACGGGACTTTTTGTAGCATTGTATACTGTATATCTTGCCGTTTTAAAGGGCAAAGTCACAAAAAAAATATTGTGCAACCTTTTTTCTTGTGTGGCTGTTTCGGCCTTACTTTCGGCGTTTATCGTTTTTCCAAATGTAGTTTTTATGGCTCAAAACTCCGTTCCCGTATACAACGGATATGGCGAGTTTAATTTTACGTTGAAACAACTTTTGCTCAAACTTTTTATTGGTTTTTATGACGGAGCGGGTAACCAAGCGGCGCCGACAGTCTACTGTTCTTTGCTTGTGTTTTCGCTTGTTGCGCTTTATTTTGTGTCAAAAAAGTTCAGCGTTAAAGAAAAAATTGCCACGATGGTTTTTGTTGGATTTATGTTTATAAGCTTTCTGTTGCCTGAACTTGATATTGTGTGGCACGGTTTTTCCTATCCGAATTCGTTTCCCTATCGCTATGCCTTTTGTTTTTGCTTCCTGTTGATTAGTGTGGCGGCAAAAAGTTTAAATGCATTGGACAGCGTCAAAAAAAGATATTTTGTTGTATTGACTTTGGCTTTTTTATCGCTATACATTTTTATAGTGTTCTTTAATCAAGATATAGAGATTTACAAGATAGTACTAACCTCGATGTTTGGTGTGATATATTGTATAACTTTATTTTTAATTAACAAAAAGTATAAAATAAAGGCTGTTTATGTCGGTTTGCTTTTGTTTTTGACGCTCGAGATGTTTTTGAATGCCAAGTTTATTATAAATACACAAGTTGAAAACGGCCATTTTCCCAATAAACAGATATATACAACCGTCCAAAACGACAAACAACAGTTGCTGACTTCGGCTGGATATTTTGATACACAAGATAAAATATATAGGGTAGGAGAAACCGACATATCCGCTATAAACGACGGTTCGGTTGTGGGGTATTATGGCTTTTCGTTTTTCACCTCGACTTACGATGTTCCATTCCAACAACTTATGGGCGAATTTGGGTATGACGACAATTTTAAAGCGGTTGCCTATCGCCCGACGTCGCTAATAAGTGACAGTGTTTTGGGGGTTAAGTATGCGTTTTCAAACGACGTCATACCATATCTTAGAGAAATCGACAGCAACGAAACGACAACCCTTTACGAAAATATCTATGCTTTGCCGTTAGGGTTCGAGGCGGACAAGGCGGTTATATCTGCGACAGCTTCGTTTGACGTTGCAGAACAAAACCAAATGGCTCTTTTGACGGCGCTTGTCGGTGACGAAGTTTTCGAGATAGAAGCCGAGCTTATAAAACTTTCGCAAAATACGTTGAAGATAACACAAACCTCGAACAACGGAATAAACGGAACGATTAATATGTCGGGAGATAACGTTTTGTTTCTTTCGATGCCGTATTCAAAAGGATTACGATGTAAAGTGGACGGAGCGGCGGCCGAGATAGTCCCTGCGTTTGGTGCGCTTTGTGCAATACCGCTTGAGAAAGGGGAACACGAGATAGAGATATATTTTGTTCCGAATGGTTTTGAAATTGGGATAGTTGTATCAGCCGTTACGGCGGTAGGCGTTGTTTATTTTGGCTTAATGAAAAGAAACAGACGAAAACATTAGAAAAAGTTTGCCGTAGCACAATCAAACACACAACATACGAACGACAACGATGATGACCGATTAAATTTTTATAAAAAAATGTATAAAAAAAGCGTATCGACGGATTGATAAAACAAAAATGGGTTATCAAAGTCATACGCTTTTAAATTATATATAAATTTTTTTGAAAAAATTAAATATTTACGCTTTTTATAGGAATAATAACCACAAACAACAGCTATCATTTAAGGAGTTGTTCGACGACGCTCGCGACGTTGTCGAGACAGCTCGACTCAAAA
>CAYJJR010000007.1:38249-45832 GCA_964370565.1 uncultured Oscillospiraceae bacterium
TTTAAGGAGTTGTTCGACGACGCTCGCGACGTTGTCGAGACAGCTCGACTCAAAAAGTTCTATAGTGCCCGCGTCACATGCTGCCGAGAACTTTGGGTTAATTGGAATCTTTGCGGTGACGTCTATGCCGTGGTTGCTTGCTGTTTTTTCTATCTTGCTTTGTCCGAAAAGCTCGACTTTGGTTTTGCAATTGTGACACTCGTAGTATGACATGTTTTCAACCGCCGCAATTATAGGCGTTTCGGTCATGTCGGCCATGTTTACGGCTTTTTCAACTATCATCGAAACAAGTTCTTGCGGAGAGGTTACGACAACTATTCCGTCAACCGGAATTGCTTGAAACACGGTGAGAGGAACGTCACCCGTTCCGGGGGGCATGTCTATAAACATGAAATCGACATCGTGCCAGATAACGTCAGTCCAAAATTTTTGAACCATTCCCGAGATTACGGGACCGCGCCAGATTACCGGGTCAGTTTCGTTTGCTAAAAGCATGTTAATTGACATGATTTTTATGCCTGTCTTGGACGAACGCGGAAGAATTCCAAGCTCTGTTCCTTCGGCTTTTTCGTTTATACCGAATATCTTTGGTATCGAAGGGCCGGTTATGTCGGCGTCTAGAACCGCCGTATTATATCCCATTCGATTAAGCAAAACGGCAAGCATAGAGCAAGTTAACGATTTTCCAACCCCGCCTTTTCCGCTCATTACCGCGACAACCTTTTTTATTCGACTCATAGGGTTAGGAAGTTCGTGGCTAGTTCCGCTTGAGGGACAACCGCCCCCACATGAAGAACAATCCTTGTTGCAATCGCTCATATAAAAATCTCCTTAAAGTTAACTGTTTGGATACTGGACGTTTTTTGTGAACCAATCTATCTTTTCGATACAATCGGCGATATCGTCTATATCGACTATAAGTTTCTCCATTGGACAAAGGTCGGTTCCGTGACGATTTTCGATGTATTCGCAAAGTGTAACACATTCGACTTCTATTCCGTTGGACTCTAAAAGTTGTTTAGCGGAACGACTTAGCAAAAAGGTATAGACGTTTTTGACTTTTGCGTCGACCAGTAAACAAGCGGCGGCTTTTCCGACAATTCTATCCGCGACATGTGCGCTATCCATCTCGTTTTTGAAATTAAGATAGATGTCGTAGAGCGGGCGAACACTTTTGCCAACTCTTTTTATGACTTCATTGTTTTGAAGTTTTACCGCAACAGAACAATCGTCCATTTCAATTAGGTGTTTCAAATCCATATTTTGAGAAATTTCCTTTATTTTTTCCAAATTCAAGCTACAAAAAACTTGATTTTTAGCATATAATATGTATAATTAAACTACACCATTATATCTTAAATAAAAAAAGTAATCAAGTTAATAAAAAAATATTGTTTGTTTACTTGTTTTTTTGCGCCTTTTGAGTGTGAAAAAACAGAGTTTGTTTGTTAATTTAAGCTTGCTTTAATCAAGCGGTCAAAACTTTAATAATATCCGGCAAAGCACACAAACTGTCAATATGGAAGGAAAAATCGTAAGTATGGTTTCTGGAAACACTAGTGGAGTAAAAGCTCAAACGGGGACACAAGCGCCGATTAACCCACAAGCATCAACCAACCCACAAGCACCGGTTGCCGGTGTGGCTAACCCCAACAATCTACCCGAAATAAAACAGCAATCCCAACAATTGAGCGTTTTGTTTGCGGTTATAAAAATGGCGGTTGTTTTTGTTTTTTGTGGGCTTGTTGCTGTAATAGCAAGTGCCCTTAATTCACGAGAAATAAGCGATATTTTTGAAATCTTCAATCTATAATAAAAATAAGGAATTGATATAAAATGCAGAATTTTTATCCGAACCAACCGATAAATCCAAACGACCCAAATAGCGTGACAGGAAACGGACAGATGCCAAATTCATCTCAGCAAATGCCGGAGCAAAACGTTGCGACAGCCGATATCTATCAAAATCAAGCGTTTCAAGGACAACCGCCCCAACCCAGTGGACAGGGGTTTGATCCTTACGCTCAAAATCAGGTTCAACAGCAACCGTTGCAATACGGGGCGGCGCCCGTCGACCCTTATCAGATTCAAATGGGACAGACTCCAAACGTCGGCGCACAAGATGCGTTTTTTAATGGTGCCCAATATCAAGAAAATATGGTAACGCCGGCAACTTTCGGACAAAATCCACAACAACAAGCTATGTTTGGCGGTGGAGCAATGGTTCCAAATCAACCTCAACCACAGCCTTTGCAAGATTTTTCGCAAAATATGTACGGTGTTCCGTCGGCACAAGATTTTTCGCAACCGACAAGTCAACCCCAAACTTCGATAGGACAGGATATCTACGGAAATTCTATGCAGTCGATGCCATTGGGACAGGGAGGTTACAACCCCGCCCTTGACTCGGTTCAAAATTTTGGTGTGTCTCAAGGAATGAACTACGGAGCGATGCAAAACGGTTCGGTGCAGTTGCCGATACCGGAACATGCGCAAAACTTAGGATATGATGTTATGCAACAATTTGGCGCTCAAAACAACTCGATTGGCGCAAACAATATGCCGCAAAACGTAGCGAACAATTTGAATTATAATGATTTTTCTATGGGCAATACCTTTGACGGCGGAAAAGGCTTGTTCGACATGGGAATGCAACCAAACGGCAACCCTGGCGGAATGAACTTTATGTCGCAAGGACAACAGGCGTTTAACGGTCCACAACAGGGATTTGAACAGAATGATAACGATGCTTTCGGTTCGGCCAGCTCGGAACCCAGCTCCGATATATTCGACCAACAAAACAAAAACGAAGTTACTCCGTTTTCTGGAAGTAAATTCGATCAAACTTTTGGTAAAGGTAAAAGAGGAAATTTTAAAGAGGCTGTGTCGGAGGACGACGAAAGACCGATACAGCCCAAAAGACCGACAAACCAAACGAACCTCCGTGACGGAAGTTCGTTTAATCCGAATGCTCCGAGAAACAAACCTCCCGTGCGTCCGGGTGGGGGACAACAAAGAGCAATGTCTCCCGATACACAAAGGGGACCTAGGCCAAATCCCAATCAAAAACCACCCGACAGGAGACCGCCAACCAACAAAGGCCCTGTCGGACAAGCAAGACCACCTCAAAGGGGAACACAAGGACAAAGGCCACCCATGCAAAGGCCGCCTTTGCAACGAACGCCACAAGGCGCGCCGACGGCGGGAAAACAGCAACCGGCGCAAAATGTGCCGATTAAACCACAAACAACTCCACCACAGCTTCCGAAAGCAAACCAAGTTCAAAAGCCAAAGGTGGACATAGCCGAAATTCAAAGCAAACTTGAACAAGCAGTAGTTATAGCGGACTTCGATAAAATTTTCACACAAAACAATCTGTTTAAATTTCCCGACAGGAGTTATATAAACATACGAGAAGCGACGTCAAAATATCTGCTTTCTTCGTCGGACGACGAGGGAATTCCGGTGTTTTCAAACGTCACAGCAAACTTTCCTGTTTCAAGTTGCACAGTAGTAACAAGCGAGGACGAGGCGACAAAATACGCGATAGCCAAACTTGTCGGAACGGGTCTGGGGCTTGCTAACGGCGATATGCTTATAAACGGAAACGAAGTAAGAAGCAAAAGCATAATGCAAGAAGTTCTTTACATCGACGACGATTCGATGGTTCCCGACCGAATGACGGTTTTTGATTTTCTTATGCAATGCATAGCAAAGGTTCAAACAGACGACGAGGTTAAGATACAAAAATTAACCGAAATACTTGAGAAACTCGGGCTTGATAATGTTGCGGACGACACGATGAAACTGTTCTCGACCGCGCGAAAGATCATGGTTTTACTTATAGCGGCTACACAAAATCCGTTAATCAGATGTGTTGTAATTAACTTTAGAAAGTTATTGCTTGAACCGGAAGACGAAGTTCGTATGATGAAGGTTTTCGAGATGTTAAGACTTCGTGACATAACGGTTATCATGAATGATTGTAACGACATACTTTCAAGCAACCTGCCAAACAGGGTTTTGGCGTTAAAAGAGGGAGAGGTTGCGTTTAACGGAGGTTACAGGGAATTTATCGAAAAATACTGTGAAGAAATAATGACGTTTGAGTCAAATGATGCCGAAAAGATTGAAAAGGTTTCAAAAGCTTTTGAAACTTTGGAATTTGCGACAGACAACGATAAAGTAACGGTAAAAGGAAAAGGAGCAGACGCTTCGGTTGTTGAAAATGTCGTTGTCGAACTGAGTAACAACGAAGTTGACCTCAAAACCGTAAGGCTAGGGGTTAGGTCGTTTGTTTTGGGTCGGAAAGAATTGGTGAAATAGATGAGTGATATTTCGGGATTTATTAAAATTGAAAAAAAAGAACAACTCAGCAACGGTAGATTTGATTTTCCCCGACAGATGATTTGGGGTTCAGGAATAGTTATGGGCGCTATTGCCGCACATTATATCTTGATTATACTTCAAACGTCGCTTGGTGAAGACGTAATACCGACATATCTTCCAAGTTCGTTGTTCGGAATGCAATATATATACGTAACGCTTGCACTTATAACCCTTTTGATACACTATATAATCCATCCAAAACTTTTTGGATTTGCGGAGATTAACAACAACCGATGTAACCTTTTGATAAAGATGGGTCTTGCGACCGCCGGAATTACCGCCGCGCGTTTAACCGCAACGTTAATTGCCGCCGCAGTTACCTATTCTGTCGGATACGTGTTGACGTTTGTTTTCGGTATGCTTATTCGATTGAATTTTGTTATGAATTATATTATATCGCTGTATTTTGTCGGGCTTTATGCCGTTTTGTTTTTTACAATGCTGTCGATGATGTTGGCGTTGTTACTTAACCGTCAAAAATTCAATTTTATAACAACAGTTTTTTCTCTTTTAATAACCGTTATTTTGTTGGCGGCATTTGGATACTACGGATATCTTGAACCTGAAACGTTGGCTACAAACATCTCGTCGATGATGGATTTTAAATTTGCAAGCTTTTTAAACCTCTCTACATTTTTAATAATCGTTTTGTACGCTTTGTGTATAATAATAGGTTCCGGTAAATCGGGGAACTTTGTTCCTAAACTTTTTATTCCAGACCAATTGGCGGGGGACTATGTCGCGGATGAAGTTATGACAACAAGAACCGCGGTTCTTGTTGCGGCTCAAAAGAAACTTGCCGCGCCAAACCAACCAATTAAACCGGGAAGCGTTGCGCCAATGTCGGTTCCTCGCGCTCAACAACAAGCACATAAACTTCCTCCAGTCGAAGCGCAAATCACGCCGGAAATAGCAACGCAGCCACCACAGCTAAAACAACAAAGGGCAACAAACGCCGAACAAGCGGTCGCTCGCCCAATAATTAATTCGCCACAAAGGCCGCCCATTCAAGACAAAAGGCCACCGTTGGCTGATCAACGTCCACCTTCACAAAGCGAACGTATACCTTCTTCGCCCGAGCGAAGACCACCGATACAACAAAGCCAACGTCCGCCGTTGGTTGAACAACAAGCGCCGAGACCACAAAACCAACCAATCTCCGCGCCTATGCCCCAAAGAATGGGTACACAAAGCATGCCTCCACAAAGACCGCCTATGCAAAACGTTGCAAATGACAGGTTTTTAAACAACCAAAGAAACAACAATCCTGCAATGATGCAAAACACCAACGCTTTTAGAGGAGCGCCCGAACATTTTTCTCCGCCCAAAGGTTTTGGAGGGTTTGACGACGTTGCTCAACCGGTTGTAAAGATGAGCATTGCTAAGCTTATTTTTGGGATTTTGTTCGGACTTGCCGGACTCGTTGCGTTGATAATGACTTTGATGTCGCTTGGAATTCCCGACCCGACTGTTGACAGTTCCGGAGCAATATCGGTTGAGGGAGCAGAGCTACTAAGGCTTATAAAAGGATTTACCTCCGAAGGGGCTAATCTTGCGATTATGTTGGGAGTTTCCGCAATGTTCCTTGCGGCAGGAGCTTTGCTTGTCGTGATGTCAACGGGCAAGGTTGTTAACGACAACGACTACTATGACGACGACGATGATTATGATGACGACGATGATGAATACTATTGATTAAAATTAATATTCAAAATAAAAGAGCAGTTGACCTTTAAAACAGGTTGGCTGTTTTTTTGTTCACAGTTGTTTTAAAAATCCAACGGTAAAATTAATTAATTAGACAAATTTACTCCATATTAACTTATTATTTTCTAGCTATAATTACACCATCGGTACTTCCACGGAGGAGGTATATGTTTTATATGAAGATAAAACACAGATGAAACTTTTAGAAAGGAAAAATTATTTATGTTTAAAAATAAAATCGCGGTAATAATATTAACACTGAGTTTGTGCGGTTTAGTTGTAGGATGTTCCGACATATATACGCAAGACATGCCAATAAGCGAGACAAACAGTGAGGAGGCAAAAGAGATGACCCTGTCATTTGAACAAAAAGAACAAGAGGTTCAAAAACTTATTAAAAGCGAGGAACTTGAAACTATCTACTTTGCCGGTGGTTGTTTTTGGGGCGTCGAGGAATATTTCGCAAGGATAAACGGTGTATACGATTCTTCGTCCGGATATGCGAACGGCAACACTGAAAACCCGAGCTACGAAGATGTTATCTATAACAATACCGGCCACGCAGAAACGGTTAGGGTTGTGTATGACCCAAAACAGGTTGAGCTTGATTTTTTACTTGAACATTATTTTAAGATAATTGACCCGATAAGTTTAAACAAACAGGGAAACGACGTTGGAACACAATATCGAACGGGGATATATTTTGAAAACGAAATGCAGCAGGAAGTTGCAAAAAAGCATCTTGATATCGTTCAACAACAGTATGACGAGCCGTTGGCGGTTGAACTTTTGCCGCTTGAACATTTTTATCTTGCGGAAGAGTACCACCAAGATTATCTAAAGAAAAACCCAAACGGATATTGTCATATAGACCTTAGCACAGCGAGCGAGGGCTTGACGGTTATCGACCCGTCGGCATATCAAGTTCCAACCGACGAACAGCTTAAACAACAACTGTCTGAAATGCAGTATGATGTTGTCAGAAATGGTGGAACAGAACGCGCGTTTACCCACGAATACAACGACAACAAGCAAGCGGGTATATATGTTGACATAGTAACGGGAGAACCTCTTTTCAGCTCAACCGACAAATATGACAGCGGTTCGGGGTGGCCTAGCTTTACAAGGCCTATCGACCAAAGTGTTATTGTTGAACACGACGACAGCAGTTTCGGAATGAAAAGGGTTGAAGTTAAAAGCCGCGTTGGTGATTCGCACCTTGGGCATGTGTTCGAGGATGGCCCTGTCGACGACGGCGGGTTGAGATATTGCATAAACGGCGCGTCGCTTGAGTTTATACCTTATGACGAGATGCCCGAAAGGGGATACGGATATCTCCAACATCTTGTCGAAGTAACTTAGGACAAAAACAGATTTTTAACATTTAGTTATACAAAAAAGGCGAAGAGTTAATTTTTGACTCTTCGCCTTTTTTATCTGAAATAAACTCCGCTTTGCAGCGGGCGGATAAAGTATCCGCCCCTACT
>CAYJJR010000008.1:0-45697 GCA_964370565.1 uncultured Oscillospiraceae bacterium
GTATTTCCAATAGCTTCACCGAAGGTGAAGATTATATATGTATTATCACCAAAAAATATGTCGAAACTATTAATTTTTCTTTAGTAATATTAATTTACTTTAATAGTAAAGATAAAGTATAATAACAACATAATATTTCTACAAAAGGTCTTGGTTTTTATGAACGATTTTTTATCCCCAAACGCAGAATTTGTCAAGATACTTGGTGTGCATCATCTTGTATATCTGTTTTTTTGTATAGTAACGGTATTTTTGTTTATTAAGAATTATAAGAAAGTAAGGGAAAACAAAGAGATAATTGGAAAAATATTTCTTTGTCTACTTGCGTTTCAACAGGTGTTTTTGCTTTATGGTTGGTATGCTGTGTTTACCCCCAACTTTTGGTCGGAAGGTCTACCGCTCCAGATGTGTCGAGTGGCCTCTATGTTGACTATAATTTTTTTAATAAGTAAAAACAGGGTGTGTTTGGACATTCTAAACTATTTTGGAATATTCGCGTTGATCTCGCTTTTTTACCCGTTACAAGTTTATAATTTCGCACATATAAGCGGAATTTCTTATATGATAAATCATATAATAACGGTGCTTATGTCTGTGTTTGCCGTTATCGCATATGATTGGTACCCAAACAAAAAAACCTGCAAGAACGCTATTATCGGATTTTGCGTGTATTTTCCGTTGGCGCTTGTTGCAAACTATCTAACGGGAGGCAACTATTTCTACCAAACGAACAGACCGTTTTTACATAGCCTTTCGCCGTTAGCGTTTGGGGCTTTGACTTTTTTTGTTACAGTGTTTGGATTTGTAATATTAACCGTTCTGTTGGTGATAATTAAAAAAATGTTTTTTAAAACTAAGGCTGTTCAAAAAAAGTAGACGCATATATCCTCAATAAAGATGTTATATGAAATTATAAAATAATACTTTAAACCCCTGGCTATTATTATAGCAGGGGTTTAAAATTTTATCTTAAGTTGGAATAATTTTACTGGGTCACTTGGTTGACAAGTTCAACACCTTGTTCAAAATCAGTTGCGTTTTGAAGGGTTACCTTTGCAATGGTGGACAAAGCGTCGTCGGTTAAAAATCCTTGATGCGAGGTTAAAATTAGATTTGGAAACGACATAAGTCGAGCAACTGTTGTTGTGTTTAAAATGTCGTTGGAATAGTCTTCAAAAACAAAAGAACTTTCTTCCTCATAAACATCTAGAGCTACGGCGTGAAATTTTTGGGATTTAATTCCGTCGATTAAGTCTTCGGTTTTAATAAGCCCTCCACGGGAGGTGTTAACAAGTATCACTCCGTCCTTCATCTTTTGGATAGAGTCGGCGTTAATGATATATCTTGTTGTTTCAAACAATGGGCAGTGTAGCGAAATTAAATCGGAACGTTTAAAAAGTTCGTCAAGAGAAACATAGTTAATGTCGAGATTTTCGTTTGGGAATAAGTCGTAGGCTATAACATCCATTCCAAAACCTTTACAGATGTTTATCATCGCAAGACCGATTTTGCCTGTTCCAATAATACCCGCTGTTTTTTTGAAAAAGTTAAGACCAACCAACCCTTGCAAACTAAAATCATTTTCCCTAACCCGATTATACGCTTTATGAACCCTTCTGTTTGCCGCCATAGCAAGGGTCATCGCATGTTCCGCAACCGCTTCAGGGCTGTAGTTTGGAACTCGTAAAACCGTTATTCCAAGCTTTTTTGCCGCGTCAAGGTCGACATTGTTATAACCTGCGCAACGCATTAAAAGAAGCTGTGCACCACATTCTTTCAAAGCACTTAAAACATCACTCGAGACATCGGCATTTACAAACGCAGAAACAGCCTCACATCCCTTTGCAAGCGCAGCGGTTTCGGCGGTTAATTTTGCTTCGAGAAACAAAATCGTGTGATTATACTGCTTAGAAAACATCTCGAAGTACTGTTTGTCGTATGTTTTTGTATCAAAAAAAGCTATTTTCATAATTATTCATTCCTTTTTTAATATTTTGGGAGGTTTTGTTACGGCGACTATAAACGTATGTTAAAGTTGCATTTTGGTTATACACCTTTTATTCTATGAAACAGTCGTTTTGAAATACATTACTTGTAAAAATTTCAAAAAATCTTTTTCATCATCTGAACAATGTAAAAATAACAAACATGTTTAAAACAACAAAAACAGCATTGATTTTTTACTTTTGTAATGTTGAAAAAAACGTCAAATTATTGTATAATTAAAAATCACAGAAAAATCTATTTAGAGGTTACATTTGAAAAATAACAACAGTGATTTTGTACAATATTCAAAGACGAAAGAAAACTTGATTGAAGGCTTGAACTTTTTTGTCAAGACGTATGGCTGTCAACAAAATGTTAATGATAGCGAGAAGATAAAAGGGTTGTTGACTAAACTCGGAGCGTTAAGCGTAAACGACGAACAAAACGCAGATATCATTATCTTTAACACATGTGCCGTTAGAGAAAACGCCGAGGATAAAGTTTTCGGACATGTTGGAAATTTGAAAAAACTTAAAGAACAAAACGGGAAACTTTTAATCGCCCTTGGTGGTTGTATGGTTCAGCAAAAACACATCGAACAAAAAATAGAAAAGAGTTATCCTTATGTCGATGTGATTTTCAACACCAACGCCCTTGACCGTTTGCCGTTTCTTTTGCAACAAAGGCTTTCGGGTAGCAAGCGTATTTTTAAAGGTGACATTGAAAGTTTTGAGATAGTTGAAAATCTTCCAACCGTCAGAGATTCGCTTTGTCGCGCGTTTGTTCCGATTATGTATGGTTGCGACAATTTTTGTACATATTGTGTTGTTCCGTTTGTAAGGGGACGAGAGCGAAGTCGAAAAAGTGACGATATTATCCGAGAAGTTGAAAGCCTTGTAAAAAGCGGATATAAAGAAATTATGCTTTTGGGGCAAAACGTAAATAGTTACGGGAAAAACCTTGAACAAAAGATTGATTTTTCCGACCTTCTAGAAGAGATTGACAAGGTTAAAGGGGAGTTTCTTGTGCGTTTTATGACGTCACACCCAAAAGACGCTTCACAAAAGCTTTTCAATACAATTGCAAAAAGCAAACATATAAGCCACCATATACACCTTCCGGTTCAATCGGGCAACGACAGGGTTTTGTCACTTATGAACCGAAGATACACCAGCGAACAATACCTTGAATTAATAGAAAGCGCAAAAAAAATTATTCCGGACGTCACGTTTTCAAGCGACATTATAGCCGGCTTTCCGGGTGAGACAGAACAAGAGTTTGAAGATACACTAAAGCTGGTTCAAAAGGTTGGCTACCACTCATTGTTTACGTTTATTTATTCAAAGCGAGAGGGAACAAAGGCGTTTGACATGGAGGACAAAACCGAATATTCGCAAAAATCCAAACGTCTAACAAAGCTTATTAACCTTCAAGAGCAAATAACAGAACAGTTGGAAAAGCAACTTGTTGGAAAAACAAAACGTTGTCTTGTAACCGAAAAAAGAAAAGATGGTTTTTTTGAAACAAGGCTTGACAACAACTCGGTCGTTCTTGTACAAGGAGACGTTGAGATTAATTCATTTTATGATGTGACAATAGACAATGTAACTGCGAAAAAACTCTACGGAACTATTAAAATTTAAATAGATAAACTAAGACAAGAGGTAGACAATGCCGTATCCGAAAGATATCGAAAAAATATCCCCGATGATGAAACAGTATATAAAAATAAAAGAACAACATAAAGATGAACTTGTTCTCTACCGTTTGGGTGATTTTTATGAGCTGTTTTTTGACGATGCCTTAACGGCGTCGAGGGAGCTTGAACTCACGCTGACCGGAAGGGAGTGTGGGCTTTCGGAACGCGCCCCGATGTGTGGCGTTCCCCACCACAGCAGCGAAGGTTATATTGCAAAGCTTATCAAAAAAGGATATCGTGTCGCTATCTGCGAGCAGATGGAACTGCCGTCACAAACAAAGGGGATAGTTAAACGGGCTGTCGTGCGCGTCGTTACCCCCGGAACAGTGACCGAGAACAGTATGCTTTCGGAGGAACGCAACAACTATCTTGCGTGTATATTCATGGCGAAGGACGGGTTTGGTTTTTGCGCGGCGGACATAACATCGGGAAAGGTGTTTGTTACCGAGTCGGGTGTTTCAGAGGACGGGATAATAAACGAACTTTCGAGATTTGACCCGAAAGAGATTATCTGCAACCAAGCTGTTACAAACAACAAGACGGTTAACAGGTTTATAACCAAGTCGAAAAATATAAACCCCAACATTTTGTACGACGGAAACTTTGATCCGTCGATAGCTATGTCCAACGTGATAAAGCTGTTTTCAGAACAAAAGATATCTAAAGTTTCTATGTTTGACAATGGCTTTGCGTTGTGTGCTTTGGGCGCGCTTGTAAAATATATTGTAGACACCCAGTTTGAAGGCGCAACAAGGCTTAACGACATAGTTTGTTACCGAGAAAAACAATATCTGTCCCTTTCCGCAAAAACAAGAAAAAACCTTGAACTAACCGAAACTTTTTCGGGAAGAGAACGAAAAGGAAGCCTTATTTGGGTGCTTGATAAAACGGGCTCGGCAATGGGCAAAAGACAACTTCGATCTTTTATGGAAAAACCGCTTGTCGAAGTTGACGAGATAAACAAGCGCCTTAACTCTGTTGAAGAACTTGTGCAAAACAATATAGGGCTTTTAAAGATAAACGATATTTTAAAAACAATTCACGACATCGAAAGAATTATGACAAGGATTGTTTATAAATCCGTGTCGCCTCGAGACCTGATTTCTCTTTCAACATCGGCCGGAAAACTTGTTGAACTAAAAGCGCTTACAAGCGATTTTGCTTCCGAGATGTTAAGCGAGTTAAGCCTTGAAATTGATACGCTCGACGATATCAAAGAGGAGATTGAAGCGACTATCGAACAACAGCCGCCCGCCCTATTAAAGGACGGAGGTTATATTAAATTCGGACATAACCCGGAAGTAGATGAACTGCGCGAGATTTTGCAGGGCTCGAAAACATATCTTGCACGAATGGAACAAAAGCTTAAAGACCAAACGGGAATTAAAACGTTAAAGGTAGGCTATAACAAGGTTTTCGGATATTATATCGAAGTTTCACGTCTAAACTCTAACAGTGTTCCCGATAACTTTATCAGAAAACAAACGTTGGCTAACGGCGAAAGGTTTATAACGGAAGAACTTAAACAACTTGAAGACAAGATATTAGGAGCCAACGATAAACTCCTTAATCTTGAACGAGCTATCTTTGACAGCCTAAGGGAACGACTTGAAAAAAATCTCGAAAGGGTTCAAAAGTCGGTTGACTGTATATCGGTTATCGACGTGCTTTGTTCGTTCGCTTTAGTTTCGATTGAAAATAACTTTATTAGACCGAGCGTTGACAATTCGGACGTTATAGACATTCAAAACGGCCGACATCCCGTTGTTGAAAAGGTTATAGACGGGGAACTTTTTGTTCCGAACAACAGCCTTTTAGACTGTGAAAAAAACCTTGTGAACATAATAACAGGCCCAAACATGGCAGGGAAATCGACATACATGAGGGCGACTGCGCTAATAGTTTACATGGCGCAAATCGGGTGTTTTGTTCCGGCGTCGTTTGCACATATCGGTGTTGTAGACGCTATCTTTACTAGGATAGGAGCGTCGGATGACCTCTTTTCGGGCGACTCTACTTTTATGGTTGAGATGAAAGAGGTTGCCGAAATTTTAAACTGTGCAACAAAAAACAGCCTTGTAATACTCGACGAGATAGGGCGCGGAACTTCTACATATGACGGAATGAGCATGGCTCGCGCTGTGATTGAACACATCTGTAAGTGTGGCGGTATAGGCGCAAAAACAATGTTTGCGACACACTACCACGAGCTAACCGAGATAGACAACGAGTTTGATAACGTCAAAAACTACAACATTGCCGCAAAAAAGCGCGACGATGATATCGTTTTTTTGCACAAAATTGTTGTGGGTTCTGCCGACGACAGCTATGGAATAGAGGTTGCAAAACTTGCGGGTGTTCCAAAAGAGGTCACCGACATGGCGTATGATTTTTTGGAGAAACTCGAGCAAAAACAGGTTGTGCACACCCCAAAACAAAATTTGTTAACAAAAACTTCAAATTCTGATGATATAATCTCGAAGGAGCAAAGTAAGATTTTTGAAGAGATAGATAAAATCTGTATAGACACTTTAACACCGATAGAAGCGCTTAATATACTTTCAAAATTAAAAAAAATTAAGGAACAAAAGCCTAGCTAGATGCCAAACATAAAGTTGCTTGAAAAAAACTTACGCGAACTAATAGCCGCCGGAGAGGTTGTCGAAAGACCGTCTTCGGTGGTTAAGGAGCTTGTAGAAAACTCAATCGATGCCGGCGCCGACTTTATCGAAGTTGAGATAAGGGGAAGCGGGCTTAAATTAATACGCGTAACGGATAACGGTTGTGGCATAGCAAACGAACAGATTGAGACCGCTTTTTTGCGTCACGCAACGAGCAAAATATCGTGTGAAAAAGATCTTTTCGAGATAAAGTCACTGGGGTTTCGCGGAGAAGCGTTGGCGGCAATTTCGGCGGTGTCAAAAGTTAAGCTTATAACTAAAACGAGACAGGCGGATTTTGCGACAGAGTTTTTAATTTGTGGCGGAGAAAACGGGGAACTATCTGAAACGGGAGCGCCCGACGGAACAACATTTTTTGTGGGCGATCTTTTTTACAACACCCCTGCCCGCATGAAGTTTTTAAAAAGTGACGCACACGAAGCAAACGTTGTTCAATCAATAGTAGAACAACAAGCGCTAGCACATCCCGAAATAGCTTTTTCTTTTATCAAAGAGGGAAAATTAATCTTTAAAACCCAAAATGACGGTTCTCTTTTTTCGTCGATATACATGATTTTACCAAAAGATATATCGGAAAATTTGATTGAAGTTAAAAAAAGCGAACAACGTAAGATTAACGTTGAAGGGTATATTATCAAGCCCGAGGGCGCAAGAAAAAGCAGAGCTTTTCAATATTCCTTTATCAACGGAAGATATGTAAAAAACAAAACTATAATTTCGGCGGTTGAACAAGCGTATGCCGATGTTTTGATGCACAAAAAATTCCCTGTCTTTGTTCTCAATATCGAGATGCCGTTTGACGAGATAGACGTAAACGTACACCCTTCAAAGATTGAAGTTAAGTTTTCCAACGAAAAAGAGATATTCCACGCGGTTTACTATGCGGTTAAATCGGCGCTTTCAAGCGTTACAACCTCGTTTGGATACCAAAATAGTAGCGAGTCTTTACAGATTAACAGACAAACGCAACCGATAGAAATTCAACAAAAATCAAAAGATATACAAGACGAAACAATCGTTACGCAAACGTTGCTTTCTGAAACGACTGTTCAAACAGGGACAACTTTTAAACCAAAAAACGATGACGGCTTTGGAATGTCAAAACTTTTTTCGTTCGCATCGGAAAACGAGTCAAATGATAGCTTTTTAAGTTCAAATAAAACTTCGTTTAAAACAAACGACAACAGCCTTTCTATCGACCCTACGTCGTACTACGAGACAAAACAAGAGGTTGTCGGCATAACGGAACTACATGAACAAGACAAAATCTTAGAAGATGTTGTCGAAAGTGAACAACAAGTCTCTGCTCAACCGGTTTCTGTTGAGATTCTAGGGGAAGCGTTTGAAACTTACATAATATGTGGGACAAAAGAAAAGCTTATTTTTGTCGATAAACATGCGGCACATGAAAGATTTTTATATGACAGGCTTTTGGAAGATAACAAACAAAAAAATCGTCAAGTTATGCTTGAACCTGTGATTGTTTCGCTTTCCAAAAAAGAGAAACAAGCGTTGTTTGAAAAAAAACAACTTGTTGAACAAACGGGTTTTTTAATCGATGATTTTGGAGAAAACGAAGTTTCGGTAAGAGAAATACCGGTATTTTTAAACATCAGTTGTGTAAAAGATACCGTTCAAGAACTAGCACAAAAACTTTGTTTACCCAAAACTAACCTTTCGTTTGAAAAAGAGGAATGGCTTTTAAGCTCAATAGCGTGTAGGGCGGCGATTAAATCGGGGCATAAAACCTCAGAAAATGAGCTTATCTATATAGTCGAAAAGTTGATTTCCGAGCATGGAGTGAAATACTGCCCACATGGCCGACCGGTAATGTTTGAAATGACGAAACACGAGTTGGAGAAACGTTTTGGAAGAATACAATAAAAACAAGATATTGGTTGTTGCGGGGCCTACCGCAACCGGAAAGTCAAATCTTGCGTTGTCGCTGGCGTCTAAGCTTTCGGGAGAGATAGTTTCCGCAGATTCTATGCAGATTTATAAACATCTTGACGTTGGAACGGCAAAGCCAACCGTAAATGAACGCAAACAAATTCCGCATCATCTTGTGGATTTTTTGGAACCTTGCGAACTTTTTAATGTATCTGATTTTCACAATCGTTGTGAACAAACGGTAGACGATATTTTTTCGCGAAACAAAGTTCCGATTATATGCGGCGGAACGGGGCTTTATATCTCGACTTTTATAAACGGAATTAAATTTTCAAAAGACACCTCTAATCTTGAGGTTAGGCAAAACCTAAAACAACGTGTTCAAAAAGAGGGGCTTTTAAAGCTTTACGATGAACTTTTAAAGATAGACGGAGACTACGCCAAACGTATCGAAACAAACGACGAAAAGCGAATATTAAGGGCGCTTGAGATATACATCGTTTCGGGCAAAAACGCCACAACGCACGAGATGTTATCAAAACAAACTCCACCAAAATATAATCCTTTGACAGTCATTCTTGTGGCATCAAACAGACAATATCTGTATGACAGGATCGAAAAAAGAATAGATGAGATGGTTGAACAAGGGCTTTTGGACGAGGCAAAATTAGTGTATGACAATAAAGATATTTTTAAAACAGCGGCACAAGCAATTGGGTACAAAGAGTTTTTTAACTACTTTGACGGCAATGAAAATCTTGAACAAGCTGTGTTGATGCTTAAGCAAGCGACCAGGCGATATGCCAAAAGACAGACAACTTGGTTTAAAAGACATTCAAAGGCGCTTCAGTACGATATTTGTGAGAATTCTCTCGAAAGTATAAAAAACGACATAATTAAACAATGGGAAAACTTTAGAATATAATTAACAAAATGATGGGGTGAGGTTATGAAAAATATTAATTTGCAAGATACCTTTTTGAACCACGCAAGAAAAGAAAAAGTTTCTTTAGTTGTCTATCTTACAAACGGCTTTCAATTTAAAGGCTTTGTAAGGGGTTTTGATAATTTTACCGTTATTCTTGAAAGTGACGGTCGTCAAAATCTTGTGTACAAACACGCTATATCAACGATTATTCCGTCTAAGTATATCCCAACTTTGGACAACGTGTTAAACGATGCGGAGTAAGTTTATACGAAACCTAATTATGGGTTTTTTAGCTTTAACCGTTTTTTATATCGCGTTCAATATTTTTTCGGTGGTGTCCTCTGACATAGTTGTCGAAACGGCTACTCTTTATAGTATATCGGACAGCATAAGCGCTTCGGGAATTGCGGTTCGCGACGAAAGAATTGTTGCGGAAGAAGAGCAAGGAATTCGCGAGTATCTTGTCGAAAACGGCGAAAAGGTAGGCAAAGGCTCTGTCGTTGCAAACGTTTATTCCTCGCCCGAGACCGCCGCAAATTCGCTTGAAATTAAGCTGTTGGAACAACGACTTGACGAGCTTGAACTTTTGAGTGGAGTTGGGGAAAGCGGAGTTGTAAACGTAGACGCGTTAAGACAAAATATATATAGAACGCTCACACAATATTCCGAGGATATTTCGGACAAAAAGCTTGATTATAACGAGGTTATAAAGCTTTCAAGTGATATTGAACGTCATCTGAACGGTTATGCCGCGATATCGGGAAACAATATTTCGTACGAACAAGAGACGGTTGACGTTGTAAACGAGATTGCGCGACTTAAAGCTTTGGATTATCAGCCAAGCGGATATGTTTTTTCCGATGCGGATGGTTTTTTTGTTTCGTCATGTGATGGATTTGAAACGGCGGTTAACCCGACCTCTCTTTTTGAGATGAGTGTAAAGGGGATAGAAACGCTTGTAAACGACAACAACAAGTATTTTGAAACATCTGACAAGTGTAAGATAATGAACAGCTATATATGGTATTTTGCCGCTATCGTTGAAAAGGAAGAAGCGGAAAGGCTTTCTGTCGGAACCGGAGTCAGTATAGAATTTAACCACGATGCTGTTGGCACTATCAAAGGTGAAGTGTATTCGATTTTAAACGATGAAACTAGCGACAAAAGTGTTGTTGTGTTTGAATGTGATAATTTAAGCCCGGATATAGTAAGGCTTAGAATAGAAGACGTCAACATAAACTTTATGAACTACAACGGCATAAAAATAGATCGTTCTCATCTTAGAACCGAACAAGGAGTTTTGGGGGTTTATATTCAATACGGAACCGAAATAAGGTTTAAGCCGATAACCGAAGATACGATTTTATACGAAACTAACGACTTTTTATTAGTGGAAGCTTCAAACGGATACACAGGCGGCATAGAGCTTTATGACAATATAATCGTCGAAGGAAAGGAACTTTATGACGGAAAACAGATCAACTGATAAAATACATCAAAACATTAAACAAGTTATCGAACAAGTTGAAATATCGGCAAAAAAATCAAACAGGAACATTTCCGACATAACGATAATGGCGGTCACGAAAAACAGGACTGTACAAGAAATACAATGTTGTTTTGATATGGGTCTTAAAGTTGTGGGCGAAAACAGGGTTCAAGAACTTTTGGGCAAGCTTGATTTTTTTAAAAATAATAAAGCCGAAATTCATCTTATCGGACATCTGCAAAAAAACAAGGTTAAATATGTTGTCGGAGAGGTTGATTATATCGACAGCGTGGACAGCGCCGAACTCCTTGAAGCAATAAACAAAAAGGCTTTACAAAAAAATGTTGTTCAAAAGATAATGATAGAGGTTAATATTGGTGACGACCCAAACAAATGGGGGATAAGCGAGGACAACCTTTTAGGGCTTCTTTTAAAGGCAAAAGACCTTGTCGGAATAAAGGTTATGGGGCTTATGACTATCCTGCCTATTGAAGATCAACCGACTACGGAAAAATTGTTTTTAAAAATGAGCAAACTATTTATTGACATTGAGCAAAAAAAATTAGATAATATAAATATGTATTTTTTGTCGATGGGAATGTCGGATGATTTCGACAGCGCTATTCTGTGCGGTTCAAACGTAGTTAGAATAGGCTCTTCGCTATTCAAATAATTTCTTGGGAGTAAATGTATGAGTTTTATTGATACGGTTAAAGATCTTTTCGGGTATGGTCCCGAGGACGACATGATTGATGACGACGAACTTGAGGCTCTTGAAAGCCTTGAGGATGTTGAAACGGGAAAGCCGCCAAAAGCCTTTGCTTCTAAAATGAAGCAAAGCAACAAGATAGTTAACATTAACGCAACGACACAGCTTGAGGTTGTTCTTGTTAAACCCGAAAGGTTTGAGGACGCAAGCGGTATAGCCGACCAACTCAACAACAAACGTACCGTTGTACTTAACCTTGAATCGACACACAAAGATGTCGCAAGAAGGCTTATTGACTTTTTAAGTGGTGTTGCATACGCAAATAACGGACAGATAAAAAGGGTTGCAAACAGCACTTTCATTATTACACCGTTTAATGTTGGAATTGTCGGCGATCTTTTAGACGAGCTTGAAAGTAGTGGCGTCTATTTCTAAATTCATAAATTAATATTTTTTTGGGGAGATATATATGTTCAGTTCAAATGATATCAGAAACGTAGAGTTCGAAACAGACAAGAAGGGTTATATAGTCGAAGACGTTAGGGCGTTTTTGTCACAAATAGCCGATCAAATTGATGCTTTAATGGCGGATAGATTAAACTATGAAAATCGAGTTAACTCTATCGCCGTTCAAATGGAAGATTATCGCAAAG
This sequence comes from uncultured Oscillospiraceae bacterium, assembly GCA_964370565.1. Lineage (GTDB taxonomy): Bacteria > Bacillota > Clostridia > Oscillospirales > Ruminococcaceae > CAYJAY01. The sequence goes on from CAYJJR010000008.1 coordinate 12,036, forward strand.
ATGAAGAAACGCTTAAAAATGCGTTGATTGCTGCGCAAAAAATGAGCGACACCATGATTAGAGAAGCGAGACAAAAAGCCGATTCAATAATTGAAGAAGCTAAATTGGACGCAGAAAGAATATCGGCAAAAGCGGTTGAACAAGCGGAAGAAAGCAAACAAACTCTAAAACTTATGAAAAAAGAAATAACAAGCTTTAGAAGAGAAATGCTTGCTATGTATAATAGCCATATAAACGCGATTGGTCTTGTTCCGGAATTTGACGAAGCCGGAAAACTTGTGGCGGGAAGTTTGTCGAAAGACTATACTGATGAACCGGAAGCAGCAAAACCAGAGCCGGTTGTCGAAACTGCTTCTGAAGTTGCGACTGTCGAGACAGCGCCGGAACAAAGTGCGCCGGCCGAGCAACCAAACGAAGAGGCTGCAACAATTCCGGCTGAAGCTGAAAAGAAACCGGAAACTCCCGAAGTTTCTGCTGTTGAGCCGGATCTTGATTTTTCGGTTTTCAAACTTGAGCCCAACAAACCGACATCAAGGTTTGGACAGCTTGACTTTGGCGGACATAACTAGTTTTGCGTCCGACTGCCTGAAAACAGTTGTTTTTTTAAAATATTAAAACATAAAAAAATTTGCCGTGACGGACACATCGTCGCACGGCAAATTTAAATTATGTTAAAACGAGGTAAATTTGATTATTTCTATTGTTTCGATGTTTTTATTGGTCGTTATAGACAGGGCTTTAAAGGTTTTCTTGATGCCTATTCTTAACACCGGAGAAACATATACGCTAATCCCCGGAATATTGGGGTTAACCTATGTTGAAAATACCGGCGCAGGTTTCGGTTTGTTTCAAGGAAGAACAACGGCGCTAAGCATTGCCACGTTTATCATCATTTTGGTCATGCTTTACATCTTGTTTTTTGTTGCAAAAAAATATCATCCGCTTTTTAAAATTTCGATGATAATGATAATAGCCGGGGGACTTGGAAATCTTTACGACAGGGTGTTCAACCAGTTTGTTTTTGATTACCTTGAATTTTTGTTTTTCGATTTCCCAATATTCAACTTTGCCGATTGTCTTGTGACGGTTGGCGCGGTTGTTTTTGCTGTTGCCATATTGTTTTTTGACGAGAGTTCAAAAAGCAAAGATAAAAAATTAATCGATTCAGAACAACCAAGCGGACAACCACAAAGCGAAAAGTCGCTTGACGAAACCGATAAACTTAATAGTAATAATAACAACAAAGATGAATAGTCTCGATTTTGAAAACACATCGATAGTGGAGTTGACGGCAAGCGAAAGCGATGACGGCAAACGTTGTGACGTATTTGTTCAAGGTGCTGTTTCGGATTTTTCGAGAACGCTTATAACACGGTTGTTTGACCAAGGTCTTGTGAAAAAAAACGGAAAAAAGATATCTAAAGGCAACAAAGTTTTAAATAAAGATGTCGTTGAAGTTGTAGTTCCAAAACTTCAACCTATCGACGTGGTGCCACAAAATATTGAGATAAACATTGTTTATCAAGACGAAGACATTGCGGTGGTCGACAAGTCGAAAGGAATGGTTGTACATCCGGCGGCGGGTAATCCCGACAAAACGTTGGTCAACGCGTTGCTTTATCATCTTGAGGGTGAACTCTCCGGTATAAATGGAGTAAAACGTCCCGGAATTGTCCACAGGATAGACAAAGACACGAGCGGCCTTTTGGTTGTTGCAAAAAACGACAGGGCACACATTGGGCTTTCAAAACAACTTGAACAGCACTCGATGTCCAGAGTTTACGTTGCGGTGGCTCACGGAACATTTAAACAAAAAGTTGGAACGATAGACAAGCCTATTGGTCGCGACAAAAACAATCGAAAAAAATTCTGCGTGACCGAGCAAAACTCTAAACATGCTGTGACACATTACGAAGTCTTAGGTGAAACGGATAGATTTTCGTTGGTGTCGCTTAAGCTTGAAACGGGTAGAACCCACCAAATTAGGGTTCATCTCGCCTCGATAGGACACCCGCTTGTTGGAGACGAGGTATACGGAGGAAAACCGCTTAAAGATACGTTTGAAGGACAATGTCTACATGCAAGGCTATTGGGCTTTGTCCACCCAACAAAAAACGAATATATAGAATTTGTTAGCGAACTTCCAAGATATTTTAAAGATTATCTTGAAAAAATAAAAATTGAGGTAGACAATGTCAACTAAACTGAGCGACATACTTGTAGTATGTGATATGGACGGAACATTGCTTGAAGCTGGACACGGATTGCCAAAAGTCAACATCGAGGCAATCGAGAGCTTTATTGCAAAAGGCGGTAACTTTACGCTTGCTACGGGAAGAGGGATAGACTCGGTTGGATACTACACTAATCTGGTTAAATTCACCCATCCGGCGATACTTTGCAACGGCGGAATAATGTATGATTATAAGCAAGAAAAACTTGTGTTTGACGAAGTTTTGGAACAAAATGTTGTCGAGATTATAAATGATGTTTCAAAACACTTTTCAAATATCGGCGTCGTGATAATGAAACAAAAAGAAAACTATTCAACCAAGATGAACAGGCATGTTTCGGAACATTTTACTATGGAACATCTAACCTATACAATGACCGACATAACCGCTGTTCCAAACGGTTGGAATAAGGTATTGTTTGCTGGCGACGAACAATATATTGATAAGGTTGAACAGTATTTTAACGAAAACTACGTAAACACCGAGCTTTCAAAAACGTTTAACTTTTCTCGAACCAACGAACTATATTATGAGATTATGCCGACAAAATCAACTAAAGAAAATGCGCTCGCAAAATTGTGTGAGATGTTTGAATTTGATATAAAAAAGGTAATAACTATCGGAAACTATTACAGCGACGTAGGAATGTTTAAAGCTTCGGGGTATTCAATTGCGGTTGACAATTCGCCACAAGACGTTAAAAGCGAAGCCGACCTTGTTGTTACTTCTTGTTTAAAAGGCGGCGTTGCCGAGGCAATTGAATTTATAGAGAAAAAATATCAAGATATTTTATAATAAACCGAAAGGAAAATATAATGGACAATCAAAAATTAAAACAACTAAAGCTTTTTGCAAATCAACTTAGAATCGACGTAATTGACCAAGTTCACAGCGCAAAGGCCGGGCACCCGGGTGGCTCGCTTTCTATGTGCGACACCTATGCATATCTTTACAACGAGGTTTTAAACATAGACCCGAAAGACCCGAAAAAACAAGACCGCGATCGTGTGGTGCTTTCAAAAGGACATACCTGCCCCGCGCTTTATGCCGTGCTTGCAGAGATGGGTTATTTCGACAGAAAATTACTGAAAACGTTCAGAAGCCTTGACTCTATTTTGCAAGGACATCCCGACATGAAGAACATTCCGGGCGTTGACATGAGCTCTGGTTCTTTGGGACAAGGAATTTCGTGTGCAGTCGGAATGGCTATTGCGGCAAAATTCGACAACGCAAAGTACAAAGTTTATTCTATTTTAGGGGACGGAGAACTTCAAGAGGGCCAAGTTTGGGAAGCTTCTATGCTAGCCGCCCACAGAAAACTTGACAATCTTGTGTTGATTGTTGATAACAACGGGCTACAAATCGACGGCGAGATCGAAAAGGTTAACTCTCCCTATCCGATTACGGATAAATTCGAGGCTTTCGGCTTTAGGGTTTTGACAGCCGACGCCCATGATTTCTTGTCGCTTAAACAAGCTTTTGACAAAGCTGCTGAGCCTTGCGACAAACCTACAGTGATTATTCAAAAATCAATAAAAGGAAAAGACGTTTCCTTTATGGAAAACAAAGCGTCTTGGCACGGAACTGCTCCTAACGACGAGCAATACGAACAGGCGATGACCGATTTAAACAACATTAAAAAGAGTTTGGAGGCTTAATGGGTATGGCTGAAGTAAAAAATATTGCTACACGCGAAAGTTACGGAAATGCTTTAGCGGAGCTTGGCAAACAAAATGAAAATATAGTTGTGCTGGACGCCGACCTTGCGGGCGCAACAAAAACCGCGGTTTTTGCAAAACAGTTTCCCGAAAGATTTATCGATTGCGGAATTGCCGAATCAAACATGGTTTCGGTTGCGGCGGGACTTGCCGCTAGCGGAAAGGTTCCGTTTGCGAGTTCTTTTGCTATGTTTGCCGCCGGAAGAGCGTTTGAACAGATTAGAAACTCGGTTGGGTATCCACACCTTAACGTAAAGATAGCCGCAACCCACGCAGGGTTCTCGGTTGGTGAGGATGGCGCGACACATCAGTGTAACGAAGATATAGCGTTAATGAGAACTATCCCCGGAATGACTATTATTTCCCCGTCTGACGACATCGAAGCAAGACAGGCAGTAGCGGCGGCGGCAGAGTTTGAAGGCCCCGTATACCTAAGATTTGGGCGTCTTGCGGTTCCGGTTATAAATTCAGAAGATTATAAATTTGAAATCGGAAAAGGCGTAGAGCTTGTTAAGGGTAGCGACGTAACGATAATTGCAAACGGGTTGATGGTGTCAAGAGCCCTTGAAGCCGCAAAGTTGCTTGAAGAAAAAGGAATTTCGGCCGCAGTTATAAACATCCACACGATTAAACCGCTTGATCAAAAGATTGTTTTAGACGCCGCAAAAAACACCGGCGCTATTGTAACGGCAGAGGAACACAGCATAATTGGTGGACTGGGCTCAGCGGTTTCTGAGTTAGTCTGTGAACAATATCCGGTTCCTGTTTTAAAAGTTGGGGCGAACGATGTGTTTGGAAAATCCGCTCCGGCAAAACAAGTTTTGGAATATTTCGGACTAACAGCGGAAAATATTGTAGAAAAGTGTTGCGCAGCAGTTAAATTAAAAAAGTAATTCAGTTTAGTTAGCCGGCAGAAAATTTTCTGTCGGCTAAAAAGGTTTTTTATGGGAAAACTAAATGTTGTTTTAATTTTAATTTCAATTCTAGTAAGCATTTTTATTTTAATGTTAAACTATTTTTTATATGGGTAGTGTTATTATGTCAGAAAATGAAAACAAAACAAACAAAGATATATTTGTCAATCGAGAGCTAAGCTGGCTACAGTTTAACAGGCGGGTTTTGAATGAATGCGACAACGCTAATAATCCGTTGTTTGAGCAACTTAAATTTCTTGCAATATACGGTTCTAACCTTGACGAATTTTTCATGGTTAGAATTGGAACACTTGTGGACCAGATGATAGTATCGCCCGATTTAATTGACAACAAAACAGGCATGAACCTAAAAGAACAGTTAAGCTCCGCGATTTCAATGGTTAAAGAACTGACAAAAGAAAAAGATGCAACATATAAAGATCTTATGAAAAAGCTTTCTAAAGAGGGGATTAAAAAAGTCAACCTCGATAAGCTTTCTTCAAAAGAGCTTCAAGTTTGGAAATCTTATTTCATGTCGGAATTAATGCCGCTTTTATCTCCACAGGTAATAGATAAAAGGCATCCGTATCCGTTTTTACAAAACTGTGAACAGTATATCTATATTAGATTTAAACAAAAAAATGGAGGGGTTTTGTTTGGTGTTGTTCCGGTTCCGACGATTGGGCGTGGGGTTGTTTGGAACAAAGAAAAACCGTTATCCGAATTTACAACCGCTGTTGAACTTATATATAAATTTATTGATATAGTTTTTTCAAAATATAAAATTGATGAAAAGATAATATTCAGGGTTACACGAAATGCCGACATTAACCCGGACGAAGGTGTGTTTAAACTGGACACAGACTATCGTTCCGAAATGACTATGCTTATTAAAAAGCGCAAAAAACTAGCCCCCGTTCGGTTACAGGTTTCACAGGAACTTGGCGAAGCGATGGCTCGACACCTTACAGACCAACTTGGAATTGAACAAAACGATATATATGTAGAACAAACACCACTTGATTTAAAACATCTTATGATGATTGAATCGGCGTTTGATTCAAGAAATTTTTCACAATTTTACTATAATAAAAACCGCGCGATAAAACCACAAGTTTCGTTTTACAAAAGCAAAGTTTTCGAGAAAAACGACCAACTTATGTTTTTTCCGTTTCAAAGTTTTGATAAGATAATCGACCTCATTGACAATGCGGCAGACGACCCGGATGTTGTTTCGATTAAAATAACGCTTTATCGGGTGTCTAACGACAGCAAGATAATAAGCGCTTTAATAAAAGCTGCCGAAAAGGGAAAACAAGTTTTGGCAATAATCGAGCTTCGTGCACGATTTGACGAAGAAAACAACATCGAATATGCCGAACTTTTAGAGGAAGCCGGCTGTACCGTTATATATGGTTTGGGTGACTATAAAGTACATGCAAAGCTTATTTTAATAACTAAAAAAACCGGAAATAAACTAAGCCACATAGGCTATGTCGGCACAGGGAATTTTAACGAAAAGACCGCCTCGCTTTATACAGATATAGGTTTTGTTACTTCAAAACAAAAGATATGTCTCGAACTTCTTGAGGTTTTTAACTCGATTTCGTGCGGAGAACTTCCCGAAATTGACGGTGATATCTTTGCCGCACCTATTGGATTTAAATCGCAGTTTATTAAATTAATTGAACTTGAAATTGAAAAAGTAAAAAACGGTCTTCCGGCTGAGATAAATTTGAAATGCAATTCGATTAGCGATTATGATATAATAACTAAACTTGTCGAAGCTTCGTCTGCCGGGGTTAAGGTAACGATGTACATTCGCGGAATATGTTGTTTGCAAAGCGGAGTTATCGGATTAACCGACAACATCAGGGTTATAAGCCTTGTCGGAAGATACCTTGAACATTCAAGGATTTTCTGTTTTGGTACGGGAACCGGCGCTCAATATTTCATAAGCTCGGGAGATTTCTTGACGAGAAACACCGAACGCCGAATTGAAGTTGCGGTTAGAGTCAACGACCACAACCTAAAAGAACAACTAAAGATGGTTTTTGAATATTCTGCCAACGACAACATGAACGCAAATCTCCAGATAAAAAACGGAGAATATCAAAAACTTATCCCTTCATATGCCGTTCAACAGTTTAATTCACAACAACAACTGTTTGACAGATTTAACGCTATTGATGCTCAAAGTCAAAAAAAAGAAAAAAGTGGTTTAAGAAAATTTTTCACAAATCTTTTCTATGAATAAGTTTTTTAATATCAATACAAAAGCAATTACGAAACGGAGTCAAAGCACATGCTTTTTAATTCGCTAGATTTTTTAATATTTTTTCCGATAGTGTGTGTAATCTATTTCGTTATACCGCATAAGTTTCGATATATCTGGCTTTTGGTCGCGAGTTATTATTTTTACATGTGTTGGAACGCCAAATATGCCTTGTTGATTGCCGCGAGCACCGTTATAACCTATCTTAGCGGTATCGCGATACAGCGTTTTAGCAATAACGAATTTAAAAAAAGAACTGTTGTTTTTTTAAGCGTTTTTATTAACCTTGCAATACTTTTCTTTTTCAAATACTATAATTTTGCTATAGACTCGTTACAAGGCTTGTTTTCGGTTTTTAATGTACAACTTAATATGCCGCTTTTTGATGTTATGTTGCCGGTTGGCATAAGCTTTTATACGTTTCAAGCCCTTTCGTATACAATTGATGTATATAGAGGGGATTTAAAGCCGGAAAAAAATCTATTGAAATATGCTCTTTTTGTAAGCTTTTTTCCACAACTTGTCGCAGGACCTATAGAACGAAGCAAAAACCTTTTGCCACAACTTAGCGAGCGCCATTATTTTGACGCCAAAAGGGTTAGAAACGGTTTGCTCTTGATGTTATGGGGCTTTTTTGAAAAGCTTGTGATTGCGGACAGGGCGGCTATAATCGTTAATGAGGCGTTTGAAAATATCGGGGAATATTCAGGTATTCAACTTATCGTCATAATGATGGTGTTCGCGTTCCAAATCTATGGCGATTTCGGCGGATACAGCCACATTGCGATAGGTGCGGCCGAGGTTTTGGGCTTCAAACTTATGGATAACTTTAAGCAACCGTATTTCGCAGTGTCTATCCAAGACTTTTGGAAACGCTGGCACATATCGCTTTCAAGTTGGTTGCAAGACTATGTATTTATCCCACTTGTGTGGTCTCGTTGGGTTAATAAACTTTTTTTCCCGAAAACATGGGAACAAAAATCTCCGCATTTTGCCGCTAATCTTATTATTGTTTTTGCAATAAGCGGAATTTGGCACGGCGCGGCTTGGAACTATGTTTTGTGGGGACTAGCAAACGGATTTCTACAGGTAATCGGAAACTTTTCGGCAAAGCGTAGGCGAAAGGTTAAAAACAAGATTATCTCTAAATATAGCTTTACAAAACCAATCTTTAAAGGAATAAGTATATTAACCACGTTCACGTTAATTTCGTTTACCCTAATGCTTTTTAGGTCAACAGACGGACAGTTGCCGCTTATATTTAATCAGCTTATACATAATTTTTCAAACAGTTGGCTTAGTATATTTGATATAGACGATATGCAACTTTGGCTTGTTTCGTTTGCTGTTGGCGTGTTTATTCTGCTTTTGGTGGATATTTTACACGAAAACAAGATACGGTTAAGGGAACAGCTAGATAAATTCCCGATAGCCGTTCGATATACAATATATATCGCGAGCATCTGGATGGTGTTAGGATTTTCAAATTTCTCGCTTGGCGGAACAACCCAGTTTATATACTTTCAATTTTAAAAAGGGGATAATACATAGTAATGAAACAATTTGCAAAAACTACGGCTTTGTTTATCTTTTTTTGCATTATTTTTGTCATAGTAACAGCTATAGCGGTACCCTTAATACCTCCTCAATTTGAAGAAAGTTTTCAAGCTTCTTTGCTTGACAAGGTCGAACGTCTAGACAACACAACGACGCCCAAGATAGTTTTAGTTGGAACTTCACAGTTGGCGTTTGGAATTAGTTCCGACATTTTGGAACAAGAGTTTGACATGCCGGTTGTTAACATGGGGTTACATGGGGGATTAAGCGATAAATTTATGTGGGACATGTCGTTGCCCGGCATATATGAAGGCGATATAGTTATTGTGTCTACCGTTTCTTTTGGGTCGTGGGGAAACGACATTGAGCTGTCGCTCATAACTCTTGAGAACTACAAACATCTTTGGGAACGATTGGATAGCGAAACGATAAAACAACTTTTGCCGTATTACTATACGGTTTATCCGAGCAAAGCTGTCCCTCGTCTTGTTTTTGACACTTTTATAAGAGAACCTCTTGGCGCGGTGTCTGACGATTTGTTGGTTATGTCCGACCCTGCTTACAAACGAAATTCTTTTAATGAATACGGGGATAACGTTTATCCGAGAACCACACTGGATTATATGTATACAACCGAATTTTTGTCTCACGGAGGGTTTGCTTTTAACCCCGAATACATGTTGCAACTTTCCGAGTTTAGCAAAGCTGTCGAGGATAAGGGCGCAAAGCTTTTTGTTATAACCTCGCCTATCTTTGAACCGGGACTTATGTATGATATCGAGACAGAGCAAAAAAAATTGGAACAAAATGTCCCGGGGTTTATATCCGATTTAAGCAGCTATGTTTACCCGACAGAATATTTCTTTGATACGGCATATCACCTAACAAACGAGGGCGCCGATGTTTGGACAGCCGCTATTGCAAACGATCTTAAGCGAGCGTTGTCGGAATAGTCTTGATAAAATCCATGACTGTTTTTTCAAATAACCTGATATTTCTTAAAATTGTAATAATAAAACAAGGCTTTGTCATCTGTATTGATATACAAATAGCAAAGCCTTGTTTTTGTGTTTTTTAAAATCTAAAAAGATATGGGTCGTGTGCAAAATAATTGTTGTTTTGTTGCGTTAAGATATTAACTGTATACTCTGAAAAGAAATTAAAATCAGACAACGGAGCACAAAACAAAATAACACTTGTTCCGTCTTTGAAATCGGAAATCTTTGCTCTGTATGCCGAAGTTTTGCCTGTGTCGTTATCAACAAACAAGACTTTAATTTCTTCGCCAACCGGAACCTCTCCCTCAACTTTTATAGCAAACGAAGTGAATTCGGAATTGGCTTCACAGATTAAGTCTGCCATGTCAACGATTGGGAAGCCGCCCTTAATTTCAAAATCGGGAACTGTTGTAAAAGAATATATCGGATAGCCTTCTATATATTCAAGTATCGAAACAAACGATTCGGGGAAGTAGTTTTCTTGTATGAAAGTAACCTTATTTTGCAAGTTGAAGTTATCAATTAAAAACACGTTTTGTTGTTCAACCAACGCTTTATAGGGCGAGCCTTGTATCGAATATCGTTCAAGGACGCTGTTTTTTGCGGGAGAGTTGCTGTCCCAACCGCCAAGAATATAAGTGTTTTGGTATAGTCCTTTTGGGGCGGAAGAAAAGGTTGGCGAAGTTCTCTCGATTGGCGGAAATGTAGCTATATCAAAAAGATAGAGATTTTGCGACGGAAGGGAACTGTGGACGGCGTTTAAATCGGTTCTAAAATGGGTGTTATAGTCTTCCGATATCTCGTTAACACACAGCAACGATATCGGTATGATTGAAAGGAACAATATAATTATAACGGCACATCTTTTTATTGCTTTTTGTTTTGTGTCAAAGCGAAACTGTTTCAAATCCAACGTGAACAACAACAGCGCAAACAAAGCCGCAACAATTCCCGCCGACACCCAACGTGTTGCACGTCCTAAAATAAACATGACGGTTACAACAAACAAAAATGAAAACAGCGGAACAAAAAGGTTTTTAGCTTTATTTTTGCAAACCACAACCGACACAACCACGACCAAAAGCATGTAATATAACAAATCATTTAAAAAGATTTCGGACAGACCCTTAGAAACGGTTTCAAAAAAATAGTTGATATCGGGGGAGGATATTTCGGAGATATCGTCAAGCGTTTGTGTTCCAAATTTCTCAAAATCAGAAAAATTCCAACTGTCAATCAATTTATGATCGTTGCTTGATATTCCAAGCGTTTGAAACTCAGTTTCGTTTTGCTCGTAATCGGGCAAGAAATAGTCGGACACTGCCATACGCGCGTTGTTGTAATCGGAATATTCTTTTGCCAAAGGGTCGGTCGAATAAAAATATACATCATATAGCTTTAACCCAAAAATAATTAAAAACACCAAACAAAAAATCGTTAATAACTTTTTGTCGATATCAAACTTAAATTTTGATTGCTTGTTAAATTTAAATATAAACTGAACCACAACAAAAAAGCCAAGAGCCGCGCCGATTAAAAAAACGTTAAATCGAATTAGAGACGAAGACACCGTTATTAAAGCGCCCAAAACCGTAACTACCGTCTGTTTGTTTAATACCCCAAACAAAACCGAAACTATCCCTACAAGCGCAACAAACGGCACTATTTTGGAATATTGTAGGCTATTGTAAAAATCCGCCCCAAAAATAAGGCTGAAAGCAACTGAGACAGTAATGCTAAAGGTTGTTTTGGATTTTGATATTACAATAAACCCAACAAGACAAAAAGCGGTAAATAAAAGCAATATTTCAATTACCGCAAGCCAGTTAACTTCGGGGAATAAAGAATGCAGCGAGACAAGACCGCTTGAAAAGATTATGTTGTTGTAAAAAGTGACGGCAGACGGTTCGCCAAATGCTCCGCTTACTATATAGTTAATCAAAACATCGTCGTTGTTCATAAATGTCGGCACAAGAAAAAACACGCAAAACAGCATTATTATTGCGTTAAACGCTACAACAAAAAAAGCTGTTACTTTGTTATTTGAAAATTTGGATTTAATAGTCATAGTTCAACTTGTCCACCTTTAAATAATAAATTGAATGTCGTTTGTTCCTTTACTTACGCTGCCGTCATCATATTGTACAATTAAATTAGCTGTGTAGTTTGAGCCAAACAGGTTAAAATCAATGTATGGAACATCAAGCGAAATCGTAGTAACGCCATTTTCATTGCTAAGTATCTTTGATTTATATATTAACTTTTCGCTTGGATTGTCAACGTTGGTTACTTCAAGAAATATCATTTCATGTTCAGCTATTATGCTGTCGGTTTTCAAAACAACGTTTGCAAATTCCGGCAACAGGCTACTCGATTGAACCAAAATATCATCTATCGAGACACCTTGTTTTGTCGGCGTTGGGGCTTCGTTTGTAAACCCGAACACAAAAAAACCATCCACAACATCAAAGATTGAAAAGGTAACATCTTCGCTTACGTTTTCTTTTAGGTAAGTTAGTTTCTCGTTGTAATACATTACATCAACCAAAAAAACATCGTTTGTCTCGACAAGAGAAAGGTATGCGCTACCCTCGATATTATGACGTTCGAGAACAGAGTTTTTGGCGGGAGATTCGGTGTCCCAGTTTCCTAGTGAATATATATTTTTATAATAGTCAAAAGGTACGGCGTAAAACGGCGAAATTACATGTTGAATTTCAATGCGTTCTGTACTGAAAAGGTCTACAAGATACAAGTTTCCTGTGCTGTTTAGCGTTGAATATATATCCATTACCTCTGTTTTAAAATGTTCTTTTGGAGTTCCAACTTCCGGAACGCTAACCGTAACTGCATATACACAGGATGTTACGGCGATTATACACGAAAGATATATCGAAGCTTTTTTAAAACGTTGTGCAACCGCTTTAAAATCAATCAACAACAAAAGCAGACCGACCGAGCACGAAATAAGCCCCGACAACACCCACGGTGTCATGCGGCCGATAAACGAAGTCAAAACAATAACAACGATAAGGGCAAGCGGAAAAGCTAGAAGTAGAAGTTTGCCTTGTTTTGTGTTAAACACAAACAGCCCGATAAATAAACTCACAAACATAATAAACGGAATGCTTTTTATTAAGCTTAACGCCTGTCCGCCAAGATTTGAAAAAAATGTCGTTGCGTTTTGGTTGTTTGTTATTTCACCTATCGAAATGAGCGTTTGAATATCAAAAGTATCTGCTTCGGAAAATGCCCAAACGCTTATAAGTTTGTGGTCGTTTTCCGATATTCCAATATCTTCGTAGTATTGTTTATTTTCGGCATAAGGGGGAAGATCATAGTCCATGAGTTCGGCACGCGCGCTGTTATATTTCTCATAAAAAACTGCGTCATCGTTAGAGGCGTAAACTATTCTGTCACCGATAAACAAAGTTAATATTACCGCAAAAGTTATATAATACGGTGTTCCCAAACGTAAAAAATTAACTGCTTTTTGCTTTAAAGTTTTTGAATTGTCGTTCAATAACAAGAAAAAAACAACAAAAACAAACGCGAATAAACCACCCATAAAAAACGCACTAATGCGTATAAGAGCAGAGAAAACCGCGCCGAAACAACCTAGAACAACTATGGTTTTTGATTTTGTTATTGTTCCTAAGTAAATCGAGACGAGCGAACAAAACGCAATAAAAATTGCCGATTTTGTGTTGTGTATATTGTTGTAAAAATCCGTCCCGAAAACTAGGATAAATCCTATGTACAATAAAACGCCTATAAAGTTTTTTTGTTTTTGTAAAAAAACAAACCCAACAAGACAGAAAGAAATAAACAAAAAAAGATACTGCGACAACGTTAAAAAGTTGAAAACTCCAACAGTAGATTGAAGAAAGCTCAAAAAACTAAGAAAAAAATAGTTGGACAGCACAACAAACGCTGAATGTTCCGAATATGCACCCGAAGTTATCATGTGTATTAAATAGTCATCGTTTGAAACGGCGGTGGGAACAAGGAACAACACAGTACAAAACAAAACAAAAGCATTGAATAATATGACATAAATATTCAATGTTTTGTTCTTTATATTAAAGTTATCTAATAGTTTTTCAAATTTCATTATGGTCACCTTAAAACAAAGTATATCATTTTCGCCTTTGGCGAAGTTTTCAGTTAAATATATTTTAACATAACCCAATATATGATACAATTAAAATAACAAAACTAGTTACAGTTTTAATAGAAAGGTGAAAAATGAAACTAATAAATGCAGATCAAAAAAATATAAAATATATAAAATCGCTTTATAAAAAGGCTTTCCCACAAGCTGAGAGAAAACCTTTTTTCGTTATAAGAAAAAAACAAAAACAAAACTTAGCCGAAATTTTGGTGATTGAAACGGCGGGGGAGAGTGTTGGATTTTTTATAAATGCTGTGGTTCGTGACACCGTGTTTGTAGACTATTTTGCAATTGATGAACAACATCGTTCAAAAGGATATGGAAGCATAGCGATTGAAGCGTTAAAAAAGCATCATCAAGGTAAAAAGATCATTCTTGAAATTGAAAAAATTGATAAAAAATATGGCGATTATGACACAAGAGTGCGAAGAAAAAATTTTTATCTGAAAAGTGGATTTTCCGAAACAGGACTTTTTATAAAACTTGTAGGGATTGACATGGAGGTTCTTTCTTTTGCCGGAACTGTCGACTATGAAGAATTTAACGATATATATAGGCAATATGTCGGGAAAGCCTTTGTAAGGTTTTGCGTGAAAAAACTGTAGGAAAAAAGGGGTTAAATGAAATCTAGTTAATCTATCAAACATCTTTTTGATAGATTAACTTTCCACCCGAAAAATCATCAAATTTAATCGATATAACTGAACACCTGCTTCTAAATTATCAATGGTTACGCACGAGTTTGATTTTTGGGAGCAAAACTAAAACATTGGTTGCATCCAGTTTTGGCTATTGTGAGGTCTTATGAACAGAATAAACTATGTTATATATAAAGTTACATTTCCAAATGGAAAGATATATATTGGAAAAGATGTCGGTGGTACGGGTCATTCGCTTAAATACTTTGGTTCGTGGGATAATGAAACAGTAATGAATGATTTTACTGACCAAGAGCTTAGAAATTTTACAGTTACCAAAGAAATCATTTTTGAATCACTTGACAAAAAAGAGGTAAGCCAAAAAGAATTTGAATTTATTAGACTGTATAACTCAAACGACCCGACTATTGGATACAATAGAAATCCATTGAAATTCAAAAATTAACAATTGCTCCCATATACTTTTTAAGCTTTTAAAACTATTTCATCACGTAAACACAAAAAACAGCTAACCAATTTTTTTAAAAAATCAGTTAGCTGTTTTTATTTTTCATAATTTATGTTGCCATTTTGTTGTCAAAGGCTAGTTTTAATTATACGCAATTTGTAGTGTATGTCAAATATTGAGTATTATGGGGTGTGGACAATGGCGTTGATTAACTTTTTAGATATATCCCCCACCAACGGTGTTGCCGCCGGCGGGGGATATATCTAAATCAACTCTTTTTGTCTACTCCCGCTACAGCGAATAAAAAATCGTTGGTTTGAGTATATAAACAGCAAAAATTTCTAAAAATAATCGGTAAATTTGACAATGATAAGTTCTGTTAAAAAACGTCTTTAACAATAGGCAATGAAATTTCGCTTTTTGTTCCTATGCCGTAGGTGCTGTAGAGATGAATGCCGTAGTCGCAGCCAAACGTCATTTTTATTCTTGAATTAACGTTGAAAAGCGCCATCTTGTTTCCGTGTCCGTTTTTCGAAAGTTTGTTAAGCTCGGTTTTATCTGAAGTTAAAAGCGCGTGGTTTATTGCGCTTAAATCGGAAGGGTTTATCCCTAAACCGTCGTCTTCAACCGAGATAATTAATCGGCTTTGTGTTGAAACGATGTTTATATTAACGACACCTTTTCCTACTTTGGTTTCAAGACCGTGGACTATTGCGTTTTCAACAATTGGTTGTATTGTAAGGCGCGGAAGCATACAAGACGAAAGGTCATCACGCCCTTGCTCATATTTTACATTTAGTTCAAAACGATCGTTAAATCTATACTGCTGTATAGCAAAATAGTTTGAAATATGTTCAAGTTCATCTTTAAGTGAAACCATCATAGTAGGGTTATCGATACAATATCTAAATACCGCCGCAAGTGATTTTGCGGTGTTTGCTATGCTTTCGACGCCGTCGTTTATCGCTTGTCCGCGGATCGAATCTATTGTGTTATAAAGGAAATGTGGATTGATTTGGCTTTGAAGCGCGTTAAGTTCTGCGTGTTTTTTAGATAGTTTAGAACTGTACTCGCTTGAAACGATCTCATGAATTTTTAATAGAATGGAATTAAACTCCTGCAACATTTCGGATGAGTCGTTTATTTTGTTTTCAGGAAAAAGTTGTTCGTATTTTCCGTCTAAAATAAGTTGAATTGAACGCCTAAGCCGACAGATGGGGATATATATTGTTGAGATATAAACAACAATTATACCTATGCACAAAACAAGCAACAAAGAAGCGATGCCGACTATTATCGAACGTTCTTGCATAGCATAATTGTTGAACGAAACATAAATGAGCATTGCGAGAAAACAAAGCATTAAGAAAAACATCAGCACGAGCAAAACCACGCTATTTACACGAAAAAAAGACACCGAAGTTTTCTGTTTTTTGTTATCGCTTACGACATTGTTCATGTTGTCACCTAATAGATTTCTTTCTGTATTCTGCCGGAGTTATTCCGACGATTTTTTTAAAAGTTTTGCTAAAATGACGTACATCACTAAATCCAACCATGTCGGCAATTTGAGAAATTGAAAAACCAGGTTCAAGCAGATATGTTTTTGAAATATCTATACGATAGGACGCGATATATTCATTAAAACCTATTCCTATGTCTTTTTTAAACACGCTACCAATATAGGATGGGTTGCGACAAAGGTGGTCCGCTATGTCTATTAAACGTATATTTTCTTTGTAGTGTTTTCCGATATATGCTTTTATCTGTGCTGTTATGTGAACATCTTGGTTGAGCTGTTCAAGATAATATTCTTTTATTGGCTCGATAAGCGTTTTTCTTAAACATTTTTTAAGCTCGCATTTAGTGTTGCAAGCGTCAATTTCTTTCCAAAAATCAGAAATCGAGCTGAAAGATTTAAAATTTGCAATACCCATTCTGTCGATCGAACGTGTGTATACATCAAAAATACGCTCTAAAACAAAAAACAACTTTTCGGCATCTAAGGAAAGCTCGGTTGTTTGATCTATAAGATTGTTAAGGTAGATTTCGAGCTCAACAGTTTGAAACGTTTCGATCATCGTTGTAATCTGTAGTTCTTTGCTTAATAACATACGCATGTGGACGTTGTTTGATGAGTTGTTGTTTGGTTTGTATAATCTCCTAAAACCTTGGGTAAAACGATTTCTTAAAAGACGATTTGCCGATTTAAAAGATTGATTAATGTTCGAAAAAGATCCTTCCGTGGAACCTTTCGCTAAAACTATCTCAATGTTGTCGGCGCGACTAAGATTGTCGAGTTTTTCTAAAAGCAGTTGGGTTAAGTTGTCGTAGTTATCGTCTGGGGAAAAACAAGTGTTTATTAAAATTATAAAGCGAGAATTATCATATAGACAATAATGGTCTGAAACGTTTGATTTTAAGAGTTTGTTTGAAACCGAGGTGAATTGAGCGATTTTATTTTGTTCAATTGGCCGGTTAAGATATGCTATAACAACAAAAAAACTACCGTACGAAAAATTGCAACTATACTTTTTATTTATTTCCTCTAACGGAATTGCGGGAGCAGACATCTGTTCCGAATATAACGATTTTAGTAAAAAAGAATATCGAAGATCGTCGATTTGATTTATAGCAACCGAACCGACATTGTTTGACGAGTTTTTTGTTATTCGCTCGATAGCAACGGTTAGGGCTTGTTCAAGTTCTTCCGGTTCTAACGGTTTTAATATAAAACTAACCGCGCTATATTTTATCGCTTCTTTGGCATATTCAAAGCTGTTATAACCGCTAAGGATTATAAATTCGACCGAAAGACCCAAAAGTCGAACTTTTTCCATAAGTTCAAGTCCGCTAATTCCGGGCATTCTGATGTCGGTTATAACGATATCGGGTTTGAGGCTTAAAATTTTGTTAAAAGCGTCTTCGCCGTCATGTGTCTCGCCAACTATTTCTATTCCAAAAGCTTCCCAATCTACACTTTTTTTTATAAGCGAAGCTACCCATATTTCGTCGTCGGCAATTAAAGCCTTATACATATATTATAATCCTCCTTAAAAAAGTAACATTGCCATCATTTTGTCGTATGAATAATCTTTTTTTTCGATACAACGGACAGTCTCCCCGTTTTTCACAAGCGTTGCACGGTCGGTATAAGCTATCATCTCTTCAATTCGGTTAGCTATACAAACTACTGTTAATTCTTTGTATTTTAAGCAAAGAAGAATACGTTTAAAAACAACGCCTTCCTGTTCGCTAAGGTTAGATGTTATAGTATCAAGAATAAAAACTTTTGCATTAGACATCAATGCACCCATTATACTAACTATATATTTTTCCAACAAAGTAAGGTTTTCCGCTTTGCTTTCGAGATCTATATCAATCTTAAAATATTCAAGCCATTGTTCCGCTTGTTTTATAATTCGCGTTTTATCATAAATCCAGCCAAACTGCTTGTTGGCAGTTATAAATAAATTATCTAAAACAGTTAGGTTTTGTTGTAATGTTTCATCGGAAATAACGTAAATCCCTTTTTTGATGGACTCAGAAATCTTGAAGTTTGTAACTGGCTTATCAAAAAAATAACGTTTGCCGGCGTCTATTCGTTCGGTAAAGTTTAAAATTCGACTGAGGTGTTTGTTGCTTATACCGAAGTCTCCGACTAAACCGTGGACTTCTCCTGAAAACGCTGTGAAAACAAGATCTCGAACTAGCTTTCCGTTTGAGTTTTCTATCATAATATGTTTAAGTCTTAAAACTTCGATCAAAAGAAAAATTCTCCTTTTTAAAAGATTTACAAAATTAAAAAAAATCCGGTTTCCTATAGTATTTCATCAAACATCTAAATAAAATATTAAAAAAATAGTTAAATTGTTGAATTTGTACACATTTTCAAGATTTTGTTACGTTGATTTTAACTCTTTTTAACGCTATCATTAATAAAACGAAAAGTCAATATTTTATTTTGTAACAAAGAAAAGGATTTACAAGATGATACAACAAACATTAGCTTCAACAGTTGTAGATCTTCGCAACATATCGAAAAGATTTGGTGGAACTGTTGCACTTAACGGGGTTTCACTTTCACTGTTGAAAGGTGAAGTTGTCGGTTTGATAGGTGAAAACGGAGCAGGAAAATCGACGCTTATGAATATTATATCTGGTGTTGTTAGGCCAGACGGTGGAACGATTGAAATCGATGGGGAAATACCTGCACGATTAACCCCTTCATTAGCGCAAGCACATGGGGTTCAAATAGTTCATCAAGAGTTGTCGCTTTTGCCCGACATGACAGTTGCGGAAAATATTTTTCTTGGAAAAGAGATAAAAGGCCATTTTGGAACAATAAAAAAAGCAGAATGTGAAAAACGAGCACAAAACCTTTTAAACGAATTTGACATAGACATAGATGCAAAACAAAAGGTTGTTTTTCTTTCTGCGGCACAAAAACAACTAGTCGAAATATGCAAAAGCCTTGCAGCCGAGATGAAAGTTTTAATTCTCGACGAGCCTACTTCTTCGCTTACCGAAAAAGAGATGGAATGTCTAAAGCGAATTCTTCCGGTTTTAAAACAAAAAGGGGTAGGGGTAATATTTATCTCGCACAAACTTGATGAGGTAAAAGACCTTTGCGACAGCATAGCTGTTTTGCGTGACGGAAACATGGTTGGAAGACACGACATAGCCGATATCACAATAAATGACATGGTAGAGTTTATGGTCGGTCGAGATATAAATGACGAATATAAATCGTCTCAATTTATTGGGGAGAAAAATTTAATTCTTGAAATCAACGACCTTTCAAGCACGACGTTTGGTGAGATATCGCTTCAAAATATAAACTTAGAAGTTCATGCCGGAGAGATAGTTGGAATGTTTGGGCTTATAGGCTCCGGCCGAACCGAAACTATCAAAGCTATCCATGGAATTAGACCTGTTCAAAAAGGAACAGTTACCGTTTCGGGGAAAAAGATTTTGCGCCCGACAATTAAAAGGCTGATATCTTCCGGGGTTGCTTGGGTTACCGAAGACAGAAGGCACGAGGGAGTTTGCCTTACGATGTCGATAAAAAACAATATAGGATTAACTATATATCGAAAGATTAGTAAGTTAGGGTTTATACAAACAAAAAAGCTTGAACATCTTGTTGAAAGATATTTTGAACAACTTTCGATTAAAGCAAGTAACAGCAACGCTTGGGTTGAAACGCTTTCGGGAGGTAATCAACAAAAGGTAGTTTTATCAAAATGGCTTGCTATGCAACCAAATCTTTTGATTTTGGACGAGCCGACAAGAGGCATCGACGTCGGTTCAAAATCCGAGATACATCAGCTAATAAGAGAACTTAGAGACAACGGCATGGCAGTGCTTGTTATCTCGTCCGAGATGCCGGAACTATTGTCGTTGTCCGATAGAATTGTTGTGATGAAAAACGGAATTGTTTCGGGGGAACTTTCAAGAAAAAAAGAGGGGATTATTTCGGAACAAGCAATTATGAAACTTGCTACGTTAGCTACCGTTTAACGGATTTTTCGTAATACGCTACAGTTTTATTAATACTAAACTTTTAATTACAGTTAACAAAAAAACAGGCTAAAAGAAGGATAGGGGAATAATGAAAAACGAAATACGAGCACGCAAACATTTTTCAATAGGAAATCATCTTTTAAAATTTGGAATTCTTTATCTTTTGGCGATATTGGTTATCGTTGCCAGCTTCGTGAGCGAACAGTTTATGACGATGGGAAATATGATAAACGTTTTAAGACAAGCTAGCCCGGTTATTATTCTTGCGTTAGGTCAAGGTATAGTTATTATAACGGGCGGTATAGACCTTTCGGTAGGTTCCGTTGTCGCCCTTTCGGGAATGGTTGCGGCGGGAGCGATATCATTTTGGGATCTTCCTGTGCCAATAGCTATTTTGCTAGCTATTTTAATAGGGATACTTTTCGGAATGATTAACGGTATTATAATTGCAAAGTTTAATATATCGGCTATGATAGTTACTCTTGCAACGATGAATGCCGCAAGGGGAATCGCGTATCTTTATAATGACGGCGCACAGATAATCGGACTGCCCGACGGCTTCACAGAAATCGGCCGTGGATATGTTGGACCTATTCCTATTCCTGTTATTATAATGGTAGTTTTAGTTATTATAATGATTTTATTGATGAATAAAACTATCTTTGGAAAATATCTTTATGCCATTGGCGGAAACGAAAACGTGGCGATACTTGCCGGAATTGGCGTTGTTAAGGTCAAGATAATAGGCTATGCGCTATGCGGAGTTTTTTCCGCGATTGCCGGAATAACATATGCAGCAAGAATGAACATGGGAGACCCAAGTATGGGTTCCGGCCTTGAGATGGACGCTATTTCGTCCGTTGTCTTAGGAGGTATTAACCTTTACGGTGGACAAGGAAACATAATTGGCGCGGTTATAGGCGCGGCATTTATAGCTGTTTTAGGAAACGCGTTAAATCTTACAGGAGTTAGTAACTTCTGGCAACTAGTTGTCAAAGCGGTCGCGCTTATCGTTGCTGCATTGATATATTCTAAAAAAAGTTCAAAGTAAACCAAAAAAGAAGAGGAGTAAAAAAATGAAAAAGACCATTTGTATTCTGGCATTGTTTTTAATCTTAGCATTGATGATGGTAGGTTGTGCCGCACCCGAACAAACCGAAAGCGAACAACCCACCGAAAACACAGAAACGACAGAAACCACCGGTGAAGCTCCGATGATAGGCTTTGCAAACTATGCAACTATATCGTATTTTATGGATATGGGTGCTGCCGCAAACAAAACCGCAACGGAAGCCGGAAGCGAATTTTTCGAGTTATATCATGGTGGAGATGCAGCGGTTATGCTTGACCAAGTTGAAGACCTCGTGGCGATGGGTGCAGATATACTTATTACAGAGGAAACCGACGACACAAGCATGATCAACACTTTTAACGATTTAAAAGAACAAGGTATTATAATTGTAAGCTGTGATATAAGAACAAAAGAAGGTGTAGATTATTGGATAGCCTCTGATAATAAACAAATCGGACGTACTTCGGGTGAAAATGCAGTAGCATATCTGACCGAGAAAAACGGAGAACCTGTTGGAAAAGTCGCCATACTTTCCTCAAAAACTACGACAAGTATGATTGACCGCGCAGAAGGATTCAAAGAGGTTATAAGCGAATATCCCGGAATTGAAATTATCGACGAGCAGTTCCCAACAGATTTTAACGCGGTAGATATGATGACGTTGACCGATGACATTCTTCAAATATACGGAGAAGGCTCGATAGACGTAATCTTTGCTTCAAACCAAACCCAACTTGAGGGTGCGAATTCTGCTATAATAACAGCTCAAAGGCAAGACGTTGCGTTGTTCGGAGTTGACGATTCGGACGCTATCTACGAAGCACTTCAAGACCCCGATTCTTCGTTGCAAAGCACGGTTGTTCAAGATCCTATAGCTATGGGTGTGAAAGCGGTTGAAGCAGGCATTGCTCTTTACAACGGCGAAACGTTTGAAAGCGATACATTTAATCCTGACGTTGTTTTGGTAACAAGAGATAACGTTCTTGACTATATGGAAAGTAAAGCTTCACAGGTTGAAGAACTTAAAGACTTCTATAGCTAAACCTGAATAATAAAAGGGGCTGTGATGAAATTTTCTGATTTCGTCACAGCCTCGTAAATCTTATAAGACGAGGGGGATAATATGCTTATACCTGAACCAAAGCAAATAACGATTTTTGAGTTGGAGACAATTCAATTTAGTTCAATATATATTGCACCGACCGATATAATTGATGATGCAAAGGATATTTTAAAACGTAAACTTTGGGATGTTGAAGGTTTGTCTATTGGCGACGAATTAAGAATAACGGTTGAAGAGTTTTTTGAATTTCCTGCCGAGGCTCCAAAGGACTTGTTCTTAAAACAAGGCTATGCGCTTGTGGTTTCAAAAAACGGCGTGCTATTACAATGCGATACAAAACAAGGATTTGTCAACGGAATTTCAACGCTGAAACAACTTATGAAAAAAAATGAAAATGGATATCAAATACAGTGTTGTAAAATAGTGGACTGGCCGTTGGTTGAAAAGAGAAGCATATCAAACTGTTTAACGTGGTATTCCGGATATGGAAGAATAGGATTTGATATGCAGCTTTTCGGTTATAATGAATGGCTTGAATTTTTAAATGTCTGTTCTGATTTGAAAATTAATCAGTTTAATCTTTGTATCTATGGTTTTTGGCCGTTCGAGATGCCAAAATATCCCGAGTCTGAATTTCGCAATGTACAAATTAAGGCGTATAATCCTGAAAGTGATTCGTTTATAACAACGACATTTACACACCCAAACCTCGTTGAGGAATTTTTGTCTAGACTAATTGAAGATGCCCATGCTCTTTGCATCGAGATATATGCCTATATGGGTCTTAACAGCTATTCGGGGGGATATCCTTGTTTGAACAAAGAACAAAGGATGGTTTTGCCGTCTAACAGCCCATATATAAACGATTTTGATAGAATGTGTTTTTCGAAACCGGAAAATATAGAATATTATAAAGAGTGTGTAAAAAGTGTTGTAAATCTTGGGTTTGACGGAATTGATTTTGAAGAAAGCGAAGAGGGCGCTTGGTTTTGCGGTTGTGATGAGTGTAAGAAAAATTTTCTTTCGGGTGGAAAATCTCCAAGCGAAGCTATGTATAAAGCCAGTTTTTCGTTGTTTAACGAGATATATGAGATTGTCCGTTCGATAAACCCCAACTGCGCTATTGGAATAAGGGCTTTTAGACAACAACCGTTAATCAAATCGGAACAAGAGATGAAACTTATAAAAGATGCCGTTCCGAACGACGTTGTTTTCTTTTGGGCGCCGGGCCTTTATGTTCCCGACAGCGAGTATACCAAATGGATACAAGCGTTCGGAAAACAACGGATTGTCGGACGGGACACCGAGTCAAACGGAATTTCAGCTTGTTTCGGACGACTAATACGAACGTTTAGGAGCAATGGTTTAAGATGTGAAACTGAACCTTTACAACAATATATAGAAGAAGATGTTCGTCAACATATGCAATCGGCAAAACTGTCTGTCATGGGCACAAACGGATTTATGTTTGAATGGTATGGTTTTTTTCTTCACCTTATGGTGCACGCAAACTATCCTTGGGGAGGAACAAGCGAACCACAAGAATTTTTTGAACAATGCTGTGAGCACCTGTACGGTAACGACGGTAAGGATGTTTTGTTTGCAATTCAAAACATGCTGACTATCCACGAAAGCCAGCTTAATATATTTCCGCAATTTTTGCCGTTTGCAGCACATAAGGTTGAAGAGCAAGATATCGAAACAATAAAGCAAGCCGAGAAAACAACCCTTGAAATAGTTGAAAAACTTTCGAGCATATATGAAAAAATTAGCGGAAGTTGTGCGTTAAAATCTGAAATTGCACATATCAGAAAACTAGTTTGCGCAAACAAACGAAACTTGATTATTTATAAAATGGCGCTTGTTGATCTTGAACTTTTGCAAACAGAAGACAGGCAAAAAAGACGAGAGTTGTTGATACAACTTAGACAACTTAACGATCAAAATTTTGACATCGTTAAAAACAACTTCTATGATATCGCTCCAATGGAAACTACCGGGATTAAGTCGTGCATGATACCATACCATGAGTTGAAAAGGGTGATCGACAACGAACTATACCCCGACCAAAAAGACGAGGAAATGATCTATCTCGGCGTTGAAGCTATAGGGTGGATGTATTAATCGTTTACAATATTGT
Organism: uncultured Oscillospiraceae bacterium; assembly: GCA_964370565.1. Classification (GTDB taxonomy): domain Bacteria; phylum Bacillota; class Clostridia; order Oscillospirales; family Ruminococcaceae; genus CAYJAY01. The sequence continues at coordinate 36,814 of CAYJJR010000008.1, forward strand.
TTTTTGTCAAAACATAAAGTACAGAATATTTGCGTAGTGGATACTTAGAGTTGATTTATCTGTAAAATATTATTAAAAATGTAATGACTTGTTTTGTGTATCCTTCGTCTATGGAAGGGGGATGCACAAAAATCAAATCAACTTTTTTGTTTACAAATAATATAAGTATGAGTTTGACAAAATATTTAATCGGTGTTATTTTAAAAAAGCGTCCGAGTTGCGACGACTATATAATTACAGGTTTTAAAAAGGAGCGTTATGTTTTCTTTACTTCTTGCTTTGATATACGCTGCGTTCATAAGTATCGGTCTTCCCGACTCGCTTCTCGGCTCGGCTTGGCCCTCGATGTATAATATGTTGGGCGCGCCGATAGAGGCTGCCGGTGTAATAACGATGTTTATTGCGGCGTGCACAATAGTTTCAAGCCTTATTTCTTCAAAGATTACAAACAAGTTTTCAACCGGCACGGTAACTGCAGTAAGCGTTTTGTTGACTGCTATAGCTCTTTTTGGTTTTTCGATATCAACCTCGTTTGTTATGCTTTTGATGTTTGCCATCCCATATGGATTTGGGGCGGGTTCGATAGACGCCGCGCTAAACCATTATGTCGCGACAAACTACAAATCGAAACACATGACGTGGCTACACGCGTTTTGGGGGGTCGGTGCAACTGTCAGTCCATATATTATGAGTTTTGCGTTAACAAACAATTTTGGCTGGCAAGGCGGATATCGAATAGTAGGTTGTATTCAAGCGGTGCTTTGCTTAGTGTTTTTTATTTTTCTCCCGCTTTGGAAAAAGGGGCAAAAAGGAGAAGAAAACCAACCGAAAGCGGTTAACGTAAGTTTAAAAAATGCGTTTTCGCTTAAAGGGATAAAATATCTTATGGTGAGCTTTTGCGCCTATTGTGGGCTTGAAGCAATGGTAGGCCTTTGGGCGGTTAGCTTTTTGGTTGAAGTTCGAGGGGTTGAAACAGAACTTGCGGCGTTGTTTGGTTCGTTTATGTATCTCGGAATTACAGTCGGAAGATTTTTTTGCGGATTTATAGCGGATAGAGTAGGCGATAAAAACATGGTTAGAGCCGGCCTTATCCTTATGTTTTTAGGTGGAGCGCTTGTGATTGTGAGGGATAGCGGTAATATAGTATCGCTTAGCGGTCTTGTTGTTTTAGGCCTTGGAAGTGCTCCGGTATATCCTTGCATTATCCATGCTACACCAAAAAGTTTTGGAAAAGAAAATGCGGGAACTGTTATAGGAATACAAATGGCAAGTGCATATACCGGAACAACATTTCTTCCACCACTGTTCGGATTAATAGCGTCGTTCGCGGGGCTAACTTTCTTTCCGTTCTATGCTGTTTTGTTGGCAATGATTGCACTTGTTTTTTCAGAACTTTCAAATAAAGCGTTGTCCGATTAAAATAACATTGAGGGATAAGGATTGTACGAGCAACTTAAGAGTTCCTTTAGCAAAATAATTAAATAACGAGGTTGTATAAGATGAAAAGATACGGAGTTTTTTACAGACTTAAAGTTGGAAAAAAGGAAGAGTATATAAAAAGACATAAAGATATCCCGCCCGAGATAAGCGCGTTGCTTGACGAGGCGGGATATCGAAACTATTCAATTTGGTGCGAGGGGGATATGTTGTTCGGCTACTACGAGCTCGAAGATCAACAAAGGGCGAACGAAATTCTTTCAAAAAGTGAAAAGTACAGGTGGTGGAGAGACGAGATGGAAAACTATGTGTACAAAGAACACGGAACCGGCAAAAAAGAATGGTTTATGCAGGAGATTTTCTATCACGGATAAAGCGAAGCTTTCATATGTTCGAGAAGTTTGCAAAGGTCATCTTGAATTGAAGAAATCGCTTGATGAACTAAAACTTCGTCCTTTATAAGCTTATACACACCTTTGCATATAATTTCGTCCATATATTCCGCGGGGATTACCTTTCCGTTTTGCAAAGTGGGGCTTGCCGTAAACTTTGTGTATTCATACGCTTTGTAGTAGAGTGGCAGCCAAGGGTTCATCTTGACAAGTTCGTCGTTTGTATAGGTATTAGTGATGGCGGTCTGCCCACCCATAAGCGAAAAATAGTTGCTTATCTGTGGGCTGCAAGTCCATTCGATAAACGAGAAAGCATCTTGTTTGTTTTGCGAAGAGTTGCTGATACCCATACTCCAACCACCGAGAAGCGGAGTTCTTCCGGGGATAAGGCTATATCCAATTGAACCGAGCAGGCTGTTTTTCCTAAGGTCTGAAATGTCGGTCAAAAAAGCGGGATATGTTATAAGCATGGCGGTTTCACCATTCAAAAAATCGTCCACTATCGAAACATCGGTAGCTTCAAGATAGTTTGGTTTTGCAAAATTCAGCGCTTTTTTGAAGTTTATCAACGCCTTTAGCGTTTTGGGGTTGTCAAACACAGCATTGTTTTTTTCGTCGAAAATTAAGCTGTCGTAGCTTTGCAGTCGCATATGGATTTCGGGTGCGAGGCATTCGGTGTATGCTGCTGCGACAGACATTCCATAGTTAATGATATCGGTGTCGTTTGTGAAAAACTCCGATACAACGTTTAGTTCTTTTAAGGTTATTGGTGGGCGAAGAGATATGCCGTGTTTGCTGAAAAACTGGTTTTGCAGCAAACGGTTGTTAAAGAGATCTTTTCGATAATAAAACATTTGGGGGGCATACATAAACGGCAAGCCGTAAAATCTTCCGTTAAACTCTCCGAAATTTTTTAGACAATCTTTGAAAAAAATGCCGGTGTCGACACTGCGGAGCATATCGGATATGTCGGATAGTATATTTTTTGAAGCAAGTGTTCCAAGCCACGGGATGTCGAACATCACAACATCATACGAATCGGAAATATTTTGTTCTGTTATCGCCTCATATATTTTTTGGTGAGGCATGGTCTTGATGTTTGTTTCAATCCCAAAAGTGTCTTCGAAATTTTTTATTAGCCCCGTAAAGTTATGTACTATCGGGGTGTCAAGCAAAAGCAGGTTGATTTTTCGCTCGTGTCGAGAAACCACCTGTTTTTTTACATGGGGAAAAATCTTTTCGTTGCCCTGTTCTTTTAGAATATCATTCGGAAATATTATCTTTTGCGTCTCCAAAACCGGATATTGGATGTTGTTTAACAAAACCTCTGCCGCTGTCGAACCTATTTTTATAGCAGGTCTCGGAGCAGAGAACGAAGCGAAAGAGTTTGTGCGAAGGTTCCAGTGTTGTTCGCCAAGCGTCGCTACAGGAATGTTGTCATATCCTAAAAGGTTCAGCGCCTCTACTGCGCCGGTGGCCATAGATTCGGTTGTCAGGATAATTCCTCCCGGAACGTTAGATGATAGCAATTTAACGGTGCTCTTAAAAGAATTTTCCTTGTTCATGTCGCAAGTAATTATACTATAATCAGATATCGAATAGGCGTTGTGTGCGTTTATAAAACCGCTTATTGCGCTTTCTTCCGAATCAAATTCTTTGCTACCCGATATTAGGCAAAGATTTGTAAAGTTATTTTTCAACAGGTTTTTGGTCAAACTTAACATCATGTTTTTGTAATCAAAAGATATAAAGTTTGCATCGAGGTTTTTTATAGAACGATCAATTGTGACGACAGGTTTTCCTTGTGAAGTGAAGTTGTCATAAAAAAAGTTCCAATTATTAGGTTTAGATGTTACGATGATAAGCCCACAGATCTGCTTTTTCAACATGTTCTTAATTATGTTTTCCTCAACCTCCGGAATGTCATAGGAAAATGCAACGTTTATCGAATAGTTTGTTCCTTGCAACGTCTGTTCGATGCCGTTGAAAATTTGAACATAATATTTATCATCAAAGTTTGGAAGAACAATTCCTATATCGGTATACACCGAAGCCTTAAGGCTTCGTGCCGAAATGTTTGGTGAATAGTTTAGTGTTTCGATCGCTTTGTCAATCTTTTGTGCAAGTTCTTTGCTTACAGGCTTTGTCCTGTTGATATGGTTTGAAACGGTAGCAATAGATACGTTTGCAAACTCTGCAACCTCTTTTATAGTAGCCATTTTAAACACCTTTCATTGTTCAGTTGTTATTATTTTACCACATACAATTAAAAAAGTAAACATGTTAATTTAAACGTTTAAATTAAATTGAATGAAATTTTACTAAAATTATTGACTTTAGTTCAATGATTGTTATACAATTATAACAACAAATGGCGCAAGCCATTAAAAACAATTTAGGAGGATTAAAATGAAAAAGTTACTCGCTATTATCTTGGCAATGGTTTTGGTTTTTGGTTTGATTGGGTGTTCAACACCTGCGACAGAGCCGACCGATACAACCGAAACACAACCCACAACCGAAACAGAAGCACAAACTTCGTATAAAATCGGAATTTCGGTAATGGAAATGACAGCATACACATGGTATCAAGGTGCTATTGATGGTGCAAAACAATGGGCAGAAGACAATGGAGTAGAGATTGAATTTTTGGTTGAAGACTCCCGCTCAGACGTTCAAACAATGTTGACAAACATCGAAAACATGGTTGCAGCAGGCTGTGACGGAATAATTCTTTTCCCGGCAGATGCTTCTTCCGCAATCCCTCTTATGAAAACATACACAGAACAAGGTGTTCCGTTTGTAATCGGCGACTATAAACAAGAACCGGCTTCGGAAGATGATGTTGTTTGGGAAACATTCGTAGGACACGATATGAAAGCCTTGGGACAAACTTCCGGTGCTCTTGCAGTTGAATATCTTGAAACACTTGGAAAAGACGACCCGACATGCCTTTTCATTACAAGACCACAAGACGGACAATCGGCAGTTGACAGACATGCAGGTTTTGCTGAAGTTGTTCTTGAAGCCTTCCCCAATGCAACGATAATTGAAGAGGGCGACACAGGCGCAGGAAACCGTGACTCTTCGCAAACTCTTACAGAAAATGTTCTTCAAAGAGAAACAACTATCGACGTAGTTTCTGGACACAACGATGCAGCAGTTGTTGGTGCATATAATGCAGCAGTTGCACAAGGCAGAGACGCAGAGATGAAGTTTATCGGTATAGCAGGAGATATCGACATACTTACATGGCTTGAAGAGGGCAACGAAGCTTGGCTTGGCGAAATCCTTCAAGATCCTGTCGTTCTTGGATACACCTCGGCAGAAGCTCTTATGAGCGTTCTTATGGATGGAGCAGAGCTCCCCGCAGAATATGACCTACCTAGCCCCGAAGCAATCACAAAAGAAAACGTTTCGGAATATGATTGGAAAAACTGGAGCTGGCTTGGATAAGTCGCTTGCAACAACTTAAAAAAGGCTCATAGGAAAGACCAAAACGCTTTCCTATGAGCCGGATAAAGTTATTGTTTATCAATAGTAGGAGGAATAAATAATGAAATACTTGTTACCCGAACCTAAAAAAGCAACTTATAATAACGAGACTACAAAGAAATTTACTAGTTTAAATATAGTCACTGATATAGATAAACAGTCTATTTTTGAGATAACAGCTTTAAGATTTTGGAACTATTCCGACATAGAAATTTTGGATAAAGCGACAGAACAAAGTTTTGAGATACAGTTTGAAAAAAATCTTCAAGAGAAATTTAAAGGCGAAATTGAACTTTTTTATCAAATGGGTTATTCGCTTAAAATTACTTACGATAAAGCATATATTAACTATGCCAACAACGAGGGGCTTATTAATGCCATTACCTCTTTAAAAATGTTAATAGATGAAGGTTATACCTTACCACAGTGTGAAATTTTAGACTATCCCTCAATCTCTGTGCGCGCGGTAGCGCCGACATTTTCATGGTATGCGGGCTATGGAAGAATTGGTTTTGATAGCCAACTTTGGGGTTATGATGAGTGGGTTGAGTTTTTAAATATCTGTGCAGACAACAAGATTAATCAACTTAATATGGTTATGTACGGCTATTGGCCGTTTGATCTTGAAGGATATGACGAAACGGTTTTCCGTAACGTTCCTATAAAAATTTGGAACGCGGAAAACAGGCGTTGGATTGAAATTAATTACACACATCCAAACCTTGCCGAACCGTTCCTTGATAGGTTGATAGAATATGCGCACAAGCTTGAAATAAAGATATTTGCGTATGTTGGACTTAACTCTTACAACGGGGCATACAGCATTAAACATCCCGAAAAACGTATGGTAAAACCAGAAGGAAGCACGTTCCTAAACGATTTCGATTCAATCTGTTTAAGTGACAAACAAAACGTTGAATACATTTTGAAATCTATGAAACAGATTGCAAAACTTGGATTTGATGGATATTCACTTGAGGAGAGCGAAGAGGGTTTCTGGTTTTGTGAATGCGACGATTGTAAAGCGACTTATCACGCAACTTCAAGTTCGCCGGGAGAAGCAAAACACAAAGCAAACTTTGAACTACTTAACAAGATATATGATGCAGTGCGCGAGATTAACCAGGAACTTGTAATAGGAATAAGGGCGTTTAGACAACCTCCTTTGGAAAAATCTCCCGAGTTCCTCAAAGAATGCGTCGAAAGTTTGCCGGACGATGTGGTGCTGTTTTGGGCACCGGGACTATATGTTCCCGAAACAGAGTTTGAAAAATGGTGTAACGCTTTCGGCAAACATAGAATTTGGGCGAGGGATACCGAAGCAAACGCGATTACTTCGACTATGGGTCGACTTTACAGAACGTTTGAGTCAAACCTTATAAGATACAAAGACGAGCCAAACGAGCAGACTATTGAAAAAGACATTTCTCAACATATCGGAAGTGTGAAGATGGGGGTTCATGGTATAAACGGCTTTATGTTTGAATGGTTTGGGCTTCCTATGCACCTTTTTGCCCACGGAAACTATGGGTGGGGTTCGGTGATGGACAACGAAGAGTTTTATCAAAAAGCCGCTAATCTCAACTTTGGTGAATTTGGCGATAAAGTATTGTATGTAATGAAAAACATGTTGACGATACATGAAAGTCAGATAAATATCTATACAACGCCGTTCCCATTCCAAAAGAACAAAATAAAAAATTCCGATATAGAAGAAATAGAAAAAGCAAAAGAGCTTGATTTGAAAATCATGGGGATTATAAAAGAGCTTAAAGAGTTTGCAACCCAAAACAAAGACTATAAGTTTTGGCTACCCCATTTTGATAAATGGGAAAACGCTCAACGGCGAAATATGGTCATATACGATTTGGTGCTTTGTTCACTTCAATACGACCAAGAAACAGATAGTGAACAAAAAGATTTGCTTCTTGAAAAGATATTGGAACTTAACGAAAAGGATTTCGATATAGTTAAAGAGATGTTCTTTGATATAAACCCTGTTGGTCAAACGGGTGTTAAAAGTTGTATGTATCCTTACCACGAGATAAAAAGGATTATACACAACATAAGAAATCCAAAAGCTAAAGACGAGGACATTATATGTTCCGGAATAGAAGCTCTTGGGTGGTTATGGCTTTAAATTTTAGAAAGGAGAAACAGATAGGTTGTGAACAGTAACGAAAAAACTCCTTTAATAGAGGTTAAAAACTGTACAATGGAGTTCCCGGGGGTTGTGGCTTTGTCCGACGTAAGTTTTACGTTAAGGCCGGGCGAATGTCACGCTTTAGTCGGAGAAAACGGCGCAGGGAAGTCCACGCTATCAAAATGTATAACGGGCGAATATCGAATGACAAGGGGAGGACTTGCTATTGAAGGCAAAGACGTCAAGATGTCCTCTTATAATGTGCGAGAGTCGCAAGCGAAAGGAATTGCTATAGTTCATCAAGAGTTTACTCTTATGAACGACATGTCGGGCATAGAAAACATTTTTATCGGAAGATATGAAAAAAAAGGTCCTTTTGTAAATTGGAAAAAGCTCGAACAACACGCAAAAGAGCTTATGGACTTTTTGCAATGCGATGTCAATCTGCATGTTCCGGTAGGTCAATTAAGAACCGCCGAACGCCAGATTGTTCAGCTTGCGAAAGCTATGCTTATCGATCCGAAAATTGTAGTTTTCGATGAACTAACCGCGGTTTTGCAAGAAAAGGATATCGAGAACATCTTTAGGGTTATAAATGTGCTTAAATCAAAAGGTATAGGCATAATCTACATATCCCATCGTTTGGACGAGGTGTTTGAATGTTGCGATTCGTATACCGTGCTTTGTGACGGAAAACACATAAACTCGGGAGACGTAAAAGATATTGACAAACCCGAACTTATAAAGATGATGATTGGAAGGGAACTTGTAAACGCATATCCGCCTATTAACGATGAGATAGGAGAGCTTTTGCTTGAAACAAAAAACCTTTCTGCTAAAAAAGCGTTTAATGACATCAACATCAAGGTTCACGCCGGAGAGGTTGTAGGAATTGCAGGTCTTCTCGGCGCTGGCAAGACGGAACTCATTCAAGCCATATACGGTAACCACAAAATAGTTTCCGGAGAGGTTATTTATAAAGGTTTAAGCAAAATCTACAAAAGACCATATCAATCTATAATAAGGGGAATGGGTCTTGTTCCGGATGAAAGAAGGGCGCTGGGGCTTAACACAAGTTTTAGTATTAAGGACAACTCAACAATTGCTTCGTTGCACAAGTTTAAAAAATGGAAAATTTTCCAAGATAACAAAAAGGAACTTAACGCAGCGTACGATATTAACGAAAAGATGAAGACAAAATATTCGTCTATTTGGCAAAGTATAAGCAAACTGTCGGGAGGCAACCAACAGAAGGTTGTAATAGCGAAGTGGTTGCTGCGTGAAACCGATTTGTTTTTGCTAGACGAGCCGACACGTGGTGTCGATGTTGGAGCAAAGTATGAAATCTATAACATAATAACGGAACTAGCGAAACAAGGAAAAGGAATAATTTTAGTTTCACCCGAGATGGACGAGC
>CAYJJR010000009.1:0-44034 GCA_964370565.1 uncultured Oscillospiraceae bacterium
CTAAAACTATTCTTTCGTCAAGCGAGATAATCTGTGAAACAAATGTAGAACTTTCGGTTGAAGACGAGCTTTGTATCCCCGACTATCGACCGTCGGTATTTAAGGTTTTAAAGGTTATTTCGGAACCGGTAATCATGCAAAAACTTATCGTTGGAAGCCGCATTACTGTTGAAGGTTACGTCAAAGCAACCGTAATCTATCTTTCAGACGAAAAACCAGGCATCTTCGGGGTTGGAACAAGACTTGCGTTTTCAAAACAACTCGACGCAAAAGAAGACTCGGGCGACACGGGAAGCGTCTTTGCGGTTCCTAAAATTTCATACCTAAACTGTAGGGCAACAAACAAACGCAAACTAGACGTACGAGGCGCTGTTCAAGTTGACATCAAAGCGGTTAAAGAAAAACAGCTTGAGATAGTCGAGGGAAAAGACAAAGAAAAAGTCGAGTTTCTAAACACTTCGATAGCCGGTGTAAAGATAGTTGAACAAGCAGAGAAAAGGTTTACGATTGAAGAAGATATCGAGATTGAAGCTATCGAAGGAATGACACCGGAGCTTATACGAAACTCCAGTGAAGCTATTATAGAAAGCGCTGTTTGTTTGGACGGATACATCGAAGTTGCGGGATATTTTATCGTTTCAACTGCTTTTTCTTATTGCAACGATGAAGATTATTTCGTACGCCGTTTTGTTTATACCGTACCTTTTAATCAAACGATTGATGCACAAAACGCCAACCCTTCGCTTGGAGCAATTGCAGACATCAATATAATTTCGGCGTCGGTTCAAAGCGAACGCGTAAGCGGAGGAATAAATGAAGTTTCGATAACTTCTGTCATAACCGCTTCCGCAATAGAACCACAAACTATTTCAGCAGCCGTAGATGCTTTTTCTCCGAAATATGAAATCTCACTCGAAACTACGGCAGTTACGTTTCAAAAAGAAAATCTCGACATAGATTTAAAGTTTGAAGCGTCCGCAAAAGCTACAAAAGCCGCCGGCCAAAAATTGATTGATTGTTTTGTATCGGGCGAAACGGTTTTTGCCGAAATTTCAGAAAACGGCATAGTTAACGGCAAAGGAGAAATTTGTTTAGTACTCTCGTTTGGCGATGATGTCGAAACAAAAGAAACAGCGTTCAATTTCACTCTTTCATTAAATAGAGAAATCGAACCCTCTGCACAAGGCCTTAGACTTCCCGTAATTATTGAAAAGCTAGACTTTACCGAACAAGATCAATCAATAGATATCCTACTAAGCGGATACATTAAAAGCAACAGTTTTTGTTCCGATAAAGTAGATGTAATAACCAGAATAGATGTAAAGCAAGATAACGTAAAGCAAAAATCCCCTTATTCGTTAAGCGTGTACTATTCGCCCGGCGACGAGCGGGTTTTTGATATCGCAAAACGTTTTAATTCCTCGGCAAAGATAATTAAACAGGAAAACGGAATTTCAAGCGAACTCATTGAAAACCCTTTAATGCTATTAATTCCGAATCTTTCGGTTTAAGGAGAAAAGAAAAATGGAAAACATTTATAGAGACATTGCTAAAAGAACAAACGGCGAGGTTTTTATCGGGGTTGTAGGTCCCGTTAGAACAGGCAAATCGACCTTTATAAAAAAGGTTATGGACACCCTTGTAATCCCCAACATAAAAGATAGCTTGCAACGCGAAAGAACGGTTGATGAACTTCCTCAATCGGCGGCGGGCAAAACTATCATGACGACCGAACCGAAGTTTATTCCCGAACAGGCTATCGAAGTAGAACTTGAAGACAACACAAACCTTCGTCTGCGTTTGATAGATTGTGTCGGGTATATCGTGGACGGAGCCATAGGTCACGTCGAAAATGAACAACCGCGCATGGTAATTTCGCCTTGGTATGACGGAGAGGTTCCGTTTAATGTCGCCGCCGAGACCGGAACGAAAAAGGTTATCACGGAACATTCAACGATAGGTATTGTAATTACCACAGATGGTTCAATAACAAACATAGGTCGTTCGGAATATGAAGGCCCCGAGCGCAGAGTTGTAAACGAGCTTAAGATGCTTAACAAACCGTTTGTCATGCTTTTAAACTGTTTAAATCCGCGTTCAGAGCAAAGTATCGGTCTTGCAATGATGCTTCAATCGGAATACGATGTTCCCGTTTTGCCTATAAACTGTCTCGAACTTGACGAAGCTATGTTAAAAAGAATTTTAACACTTGTCACAAGCGAATTTGCTGTTCACCAAATAAATTTCAATCTCCCCGGTTGGGTCAACTTTCTTCCTCGTGAACATAAAGTTAAATCAGATATATACGGAACTATCCGATATTTTTGTTCTAACGTAAGCAAGATGCGCGACGTCGGGGTATTAATCCCCGAATTTGAGGAATGTGAGTCGATTGAAACAGCACAAAAAGTCTCGGCAGACCTTGGAAACGGAACTATTGAAATCGAAGTAAATCTTCCTGATGATCTTTTCTACAAGACGATTGGCGAAATGACGGGAATTGACGTAACCGACGAGGCAAGTTTGTTCTGCTCGTTCGCCGAACTCGCCGCCATGAAAGAAAGCTACTCAAAGGTTATCGCCGCCGTCGAACAAGCAAAAGCTACCGGCTACGGAATAGTCATGCCTACTATCGATGAACTTCGTCTCGAAGAACCCGAAATAATGAACCAAGGCGGAAAGTACGGGGTTCGCCTTAAGGCCTCTGCCCCGTCTATCCACATGCTTTCCGCCGATATCACAACCGAGATAAACCCAATTGTCGGAAGCGAAAAGCAATCGGAAGAACTTGTCATGTATCTTCTCGGTGAATTTGAAGAAAATCCGCTGAAAATTTGGCAATCGAACATCTTCGGAAAATCGCTTAACGAACTTGTCAACGAAGGACTTCAAAACAAACTGACCCGTTTGCCGGCAGAAGCTAGGGGAAAACTCCAACAAACGCTAGAAGGAATTATTAACGAAGGTTGTAATGGTTTGGTTTGTATTATACTTTAACCTTTAAACAAAAATACAAAACTCAAAGACGAAGCAAAAAAACCGTCTCTCCTAAAAGAGGCGGTTTTTTAATGAAGTAATATTATTCCCCACTATGACAGCTTTTAAAAAAACTGTTCCCTATTTAATGTACAATCCTGTTTGTCGTTCCTCTGTTTTGAGGTTGTTGCGACTGTTGACGATTAGGGTTGGAATTTTGGGCTGTGTTTTGTTTTGGCTGTCGTTGCGGTTGGCCGTTGTTCGGTCGTCCTTGAACGTTACCGGGCTGTTTCGCTGAAGTCGCCTTACGTTGTTGTTGGGGAGGTCTGTCTTGCGCACCACCACGAGACGCTCCGTTTTGTTTAGGAAGTTGCATCGTTATGCTACTTGTGTTTGGCTTTGATTTCTGCGAATTTTTTTGCGAGGAACTTTGTTTATCTCCAAACAACGGCGGATAGCTCTCTTTTTGAACGGTGTCTCTCTTTTGAGATTGGAGTTGGTCGATGCGTTTGTTCATACTCTCGTTTTGAACGTTAAGTTCATCAACCTGTCGTTTGAGATTAAGTGCGATTTGTTGGAAATTCTTCTTTTCGGTATCTATACTTGCCGCGAACGATTTTAAGTTATTATTGTCACTTTGCAACTTGTTAAGTGTCGAAAGAAGTCTTTCATTCTCACCTTGGAGTTTGTTAATCGTCGCAAGAAGGTTGCCTTTTTCGTTTGCAAGTCCCGTTACCATCATCCTATTGTCGTTAGCAATCTTTTGAACGCTGCCGGCGTTGTTTCTAAGGTTGTTAACCTCTGTAGCCATCTGTTCAAGTTGTTTTTTAAGTTTTTGATTTTCAACGGTAACTGCGTTGATGTACTCGGAAACCTTTGTTTGATACTCTTGCCAATCTTTTTCGCGACTATCAAGATCGTTTTTCTCTTTAAGATTTTGTTCGATCTCGTCAAGCAACTTTTTGTTTTCTTCAAGTTGTTTTTCGCTTTCTTGGTTCAAACGTTTTGTTTGTTCGGACAATTCTTTGTTTGCTTCACCAAGATTTTTGTTGTCCTGTGTAAGCAGTTGAATTGTCTCGTTAAAGTTTTTGTTTTCAAGCAATAGCTTTTGATTGGTTTCGCCAAAACTCTTGTTTTCCAATGTGAGCGATTGATAAGCGTCGCTTAAATTTTTGCTTTCTTGTGATAGTTTTTGATATGCGTCGCTTAGGTTTTTGCTATCTTGTGATAGTGTTTGGTAAGCTTCTCCTAAGTTCTTGTTCTCTTGTGAAAGTTTTTGGTTCTGCTCCCCTACTATCACATTTTCTTGTGTTAAGGCTTGGTTAAGCTCGCCCAAATTCATGTTCTCTTGCGAGAGCCTTTGGTTTTGTTCGTCAACTTCGACTTTCTCTTGCGAGAGCCTTTGGTTTTGTCCCTCAACCTCAGCTTTCTCTTGCGAGAGCCTTTGGTTTTGTTCGGCAACTTCGGCGTTTTCTTGCGAAAGCCTTTGGTTTTGTTCGACAACCTCGGCGTTTTCTTGCGATAGCCTTTGGTTTGCTTCGTTTGCCGCAAAACTTTCTTGTGAAAGAGTTTCGTTTTGTTCGATTAGTTTTTGATTTTGTTGCTTTAAAACATCTTCTTGTGACTGGATTTCGTCAAAACTTCTCTTTAGTTTCTCGTATCTGTCCGCTATTTCGTTAAGTTGCTTTTGCAATTCGCTATTTTGTGCTTGTTTTGTTTCATCAATGCTTACACATTGCTGTTGCAACTCATTGACTTGGGCATAAAGTCCGTTAGCTTGTTCAACAAGTATGCTGTATTCCTGTTGCAACTTTTCCAAATTAAGCTGAAGGTTAGAACGTTCGCTTTGCAAGGCAGAGCGTTCGTTTTGAGCAATACTCAATTCGTTTTTTAGATTGTTAAGTTCACTTAACAGGGTCTTTTTCTCGCTTTGCGACGAAGATATGCTTCTTTGCAACTCGGTTGTCGCTTCCACAAGCTTTTCGTTTTCCGACTTCAAGTTGTCGTAACTTAATCTAATAGTCTCGCTTTCTCTTTTTGCTGTGTCCGCGGAAACCTGTAATTGAAGACTTTGTTGCATAATGTTATAGGAATTCGACATAAGATCGTTATTTTCGCGTCTTATGGCTTCGATGCTTCCTTTAAGGTTTTCCGCCTCGGCTTTTGCCGTGTCAAGCGCCGTTCTAAGCGAGGAATTTTCGTGGAACAAAGTACTCGATTTATTTTCGAGTTGTGTGCTCCTTCCTTGGAGCGTAACGGCTTGAGTTTCGTATTTTTTCACCAAAGCTTCTGCTTCAGTGTATGCTGTTTTTAACTGTTGATTTTCGTTGTTCAACTGGTTTGCTTGATTTTCAAGCACTGCTTTTTCGTTTTCAAGCATAGCTTTGCTGTTTTCAAGTTCAATTTTTTGACTTTCAAGCACAGCCATACTGTTTTCAAGCTCGGTCTTTTCGCTTTCAAGCACAGCCTTGCTGTTTTCAAGTTCGGCCTTTTCACTTTCAAGCACAGCTTTGCTGTTTTCAAGTTCGGCCTTTTCACTTTCAAGCACAGCTTTGCTGTTTTCAAGTTCGGCCCGTACACCCTCAAGCTCAATCTTTTCGTTTTCAAGTTCAGATTTTTTGCTAACAAGTTGTGTTTTTTCGCTTTCAAGTTCAAAACTTTTATTAGCAAGTTCCGCGTTTATGTCTTCAAGTTGTTTACTTTTAAATTCAAGTTCGGCGCTCTTGTTGGCAAGTTCAACATTTTTATTTTCAAGTTCAAGACTCTTGCTCTCGAACTCTCCGTTTTTATGCTGGAGTTGCTCGCTTTTATTTTTCAGCTCGATAAGTTGCGCCTCATACTTTTTAGCCAACATCTCGGCAGAACTTTTTGCTACCTTTAAAGATTCGTTTTCATTGCTTAAAAACTGTGTTTGTTTTTCAAGTTGAACCGTTTTCTCGTTCATTTCTTGCGAAAACTTATCAAAACTTAGCGTTTTATTCTTTAACGACTCGTTTTCCAGTTTTAAAATCTTATAGTTTTCTTCCAAAGCATTAAGCGAAATTGATAAATCTTCGTTCTTTTTAACAGATTTAGCAAGTTTATCTTGAATTTCAGATCCTTCTTGTTTAAGATGTTCATTATCTGAAAACAAAGATTTTGCGCTTTGTTCGGCTTTTTTTGAGTTTGAAACCAAATCTTCATAACGATTTTGGTAATCTTCAAGCTGTTGTTTTAACAAAGCATTTTGCTGTTCAAGCTCGGGGTTTTGCGCTTGAGCTTCGTTAAGCTGAGTCAACGCATTGTTAAGAGAGTTTATCTTGTTTTTAAGTTCCGACGACGCATAATCCTTTTGTTGAATAAGCGTTTGCATCTGGTTAATTTGATTATCTCGCTGTGATATTTGAGAATTAAGTTTGCGAAGGTTCGCAAGCGCCGCATCTCTGTTGTTGCGCTCAATCGCAACAGCCTCTTGAAGCTTGTTAATCTCACGAATATAGTTTTCAATCTCGGCTTTGCTTGCCCCTTGCATACCGGACGCCGCCGATTGTCTCGCCACATTTAGTTCACCCGTAAGGGCGTTAACCTTTTCTTGTAGCATATTAATGGCTTGTTGAAACAGTTGCTCGCGCTCCTCAATAGCCGCAGGGTCAACTCCGGCATTTGCTTGATCGGACAAGCTGTCATATCTGTTTTTAACATCGCTCATCTCGGATAAAAGTTTTTTGTTCTTTTTCTCAAGATCCGAAATAATTTGATATAGTTTGCGTTCTTGCTCCGCGGCATCATGACAAAGATCGTCGATATACATCAAAACCGCTTCTTTATCAAAACCTAACATTGCTGTTTTAAACGCGTCCGCTCCGCCGTTTGTCGAGTTTGATAACAAGCTCCTTGTCGAAAACGTTCCCGTCTCGTATGTAGAATCTGAACTGTTGTCATATCTGTCCGGATTATAATCCATGATGCCACCTCCTTTTTTTTACAAATATTATTTAAACTTAAATGTTTGCTTATAATTACTTTTTGAAGCTACGCTTATTTGTCACTCAAAAGCAACCTAACCGCTTCTATAGTTACAAGAATTGCTTTTTCTGTGTCGTGGTCTTCTTTATTTCCAAGACCCAGTTTTTCGCGCTCTTGGTTCCAAACACAATGCATAACAGCCCCGGCTTTTACCCCAAGCGTTGCCGAAACGACAAACAAAGCCGCCGATTCCATCTCGGAAGCGAGCGTTCCGCCCTTTATCCAAGCGTTCCACTTGTATAAAAGGTCGGGTTCTGTCGGCATTCTTTCGGGGGCATGTTGTCCGTAAAACGAATCTTTACATTGGACAATACCAACATGATGTTTATACCCTAAGTTTTGCGCCGCTTGTTTTAAAGCGGTTGTAATATCAAAATCTGATATAGCCGGAAATTCTATCGGCATATATTCTTTAGACGTACCCTCAAATCGTATCGAACCGTTAACAACCACCACGTCACCCGCTTCAACTTTGGTGTTAATTCCTCCGCACGTTCCGACTCGAATAAAACTTTCAACCCCAATCATCGCAAGCTCTTCAACACAAATAGCAGCGGACGGCCCGCCAATTCCTGTGCTCACGACCAAAACTTTTTGACCGCAAAGCTCGCCCAAATAACTGTTATATTCTCGATTAAATGCAAGCTGTCTTGCGTTTTCAAGATGTTTTGCTATCTTTGGAACTCTTCCGGGATCTCCCGGTATAATCGCTATTTTTGCGCCTTCGATGTCTTTTATCGAAAGATCTATATGATACATTTTTTCATTGTCATTCATCGCCTGTACCGTACCTTTTTTAGATTTACGCGTTTTTCCATTTAAATCATTTAGGAATTAATCAAACCACAAAACGTTGCACATTATTCGTTTGGCAACTGTCTGCTGTTAAGTATATCCAAAATAGATTGGTAATCGTTGTCGTCGCTGTCGTCAAGTTCAAACGTTTCAAGCTTTTTTTCAGGGCTTTGGTCTGCGCTTGAGGAATAGAGCGGTCCCTGGTCAAACCCTGTTGCGATTACGGTTAACAGCAACTCATCTTTGAGCGATTCATCAAGAGCAATACCCCAGATGATGTTTGCGTCTTTGTCCGCCGCCTCAGTTATCATAGAAGCCGCATTTTCAACCGCTTGAAGGTCTACATCGGAAGAAGATGTTATGTTGATAATAACACCCCTTGCGCCATTAATCGTTGTTTCAAGAAGCGGGCTTGATATAGCAGAAATCGCCGCAGCCTCTGCCTTGTCGCGTCCGGAACCTTTTCCGATACCCATGTGGGCGTTTCCGGCGCCTTTCATAATAGAAAGCACGTCCGCAAAATCAAGGTTAATTATTCCCGGAACATTTACAAGGTCTGATATCGCTTGAACGCCCTGTCTTAAAACGTTGTCTGCCATTTCAAACGCATTTGTAAGCGTTAGTTTTTCGGCAGAGATGTTTTTAAGACGTTCGTTAGGCACAACCACCAACGAGTCTACGTTTCTTCTAAGTTCGGATATCCCGTTTTCCGCCGTCTCCATCTTTTTTTTGCCCTCGAAATGGAACGGTTTAGTTACAATACCAACCGTTAAAATACCCATATCTTTAGCAATCTCCGCGATAACCGGCGCGGCACCAGTTCCGGTTCCTCCACCCATTCCGGCGGTTACAAAAACCATGTCGGTTCCGTTCAGCGTCGCGGCTATCTCCTCTCGGCTTTCCTCGGCGGCACGCTTGCCTTTATCAGGGTCCCCTCCGGCACCCTTTCCCTTTGTCAGCTTATCCCCAAGCTGTAGCTTGTAGTTAGCCTTGCTGTATTTTAAAATTTGGCTGTCGGTGTTCATTGCAACAAACTCGACACCCTGCATCCCACATTCAATCATTCGATTAACGGCATTGCCGCCGCCGCCCCCAACACCTATTACCTTAATGTTGGTTGCAAATGCAGATTCATTGTCAAACGCGAAGTTCAAAAAAAGCCCTCCCTACATAGAGATATATATACCTTTATTTATATAAGATACCATATTTTAATGTGGTTTTCAACATTTAGTTGAAAAACTATTGAAAAAAAATTCATTTTTTTGTGATATTAGCGCCAAACATTGTAATTTACACCCAATTTTACAAAATCCTCTATTGTTCTTGCTCGTCTTGTTCCGGCGGTTCCTCATCAATGGGTTGTGGTTCCGGGGTTAGCTCGACATAGACTGTCTCGCTAAAAAACGCCCGTCCGGCTATCGAAACATCAAGTTCGCCGGTTATACCGGGGTCGATGTTGTTTTGTAAAGTTTCAAGCGCTATAAGCAGTTTATATTCCGCATCCCCCGCCGTTCCGAGAAGAATGTCTATTCGGTCTTGATAATTAATCAAAATATTAAGCTTGTCCGAGATATCGATTTCGGTTATTTCACCCACAGCATTATTTTGGTTCAAAACTTCAAAGATAGTTGCAAGGTGCATGACCTTTTCGGGGTCTTGGTCGACCAGCGTTTCGCCAACTACATATTCTGTCGGGCTAAGCCCCAAAACAGTTATGCTCTCGTTTTGCAGTTCCGAAATTCCGGTAAGCACCTTCATTTTTTTTGAAACTGTTATAACTCCCTCGTTCGTAACAACTCCCACATTTTGTTTAGACTCGACAACTTCTATCTTTATTTGATTTGGAAACTGTTTTCTAACCGCAACTTGTTCTATGTACGAAAGTTTTGAATGGATATCTTTCTCGGAATTGTCCGACGATATGAACAAAAGATTGTCGCCCTTTTCAATCCCCGACGCCGCTATTATCTCTTGTTTGGTATAAACATCGTTTCCAATAACAGATATCGTCGCGGTTTGGCATATAAACAAAGCACAAACAAATAAACCTCCAACAAAACAGACAAACCAAAACAGTTTAACTTTCGCGGACAATCTTCTTTTTTTTCTCTTTCTTTGGTTGTAATTGTTTCTTTGTTGTATAGAAATCACATTCCCTTTTTATTTAGTTTCAATCAATTTTATTATTTCGTTATAGATTCTTTTTGAACTATCGATCTTTGCCCTACTCCTTGCGTTTATACCCATGTTTACAAGTTTTTGTTTGTCGCTTGCAAGTTTAAAAATTTGTTCCGATACATCCTCGTAATCGATATCTTTTTCTTCATATAAAATTGCGGCATCGTCGTTTTTAAGTGCCAAAGCGTTGTAATATTGGTGATTTTCCGCCACATTTGGAGACGGAATTAAAACAGACGCTCTGCCCGATGCTTCGAGTTCGCTTATCGTAAGCGCCCCCGCCCGACAGATGACAAGGTCGGCCGCCGCAAGGCACTCGGGCATGTTATCTATATACTCGACTATCTTGATGTTTTTCGAGTTTGTGTCCACGCCATACTGCTTGGCGCTTTGAGCAAACGAGGTTTTGTCATATCCCCCTGTTGCGTGGATGTGGAAAATGTTTTTGCTGTTTTGATGTTTCGACATAAGACAAGCAGACAAACTGTTTATAGTTCGAGCACCCAAAGAACCGCCGAAAGAAACTATACAAACCCTGTCTTTAACGTTCCATTGTTTTCTTAAAACGTCTCTGTTTGCAGTAAAAAATTCAAGCCTTATCGGGTTACCCGTAACTATGGTTTTTTGTTCAAGACCCAAAGCAGAGCAACCCTCGCCCGACGCCGCAAAAATAACATCTACATTTTTTGATAAAAGTTTTGTGGTTATTCCGGGGATTGCGTTTTGTTCTTGAATAGCTGTCGGTATCTTCATTTTAGCAGCTTTTCGCAAAACCGGCCCGCTAACATATCCGCCGCAACCGATTACTACGTCCGGTTTAAACTGTTTGTAAAATTCCCCTATCTTTTTTTCGGATAGTATAACACATTTAATCGAATTTATATTAAACAATATGTTTTCTAAAGAAAGCTTTCGCATAAACCCATGCATCTCTATCGGGAACAGTCTATATCCGGCTTTTTGCACGAGGTCTTTTTCCATTCCGTCCTCGCGCCCCACAAAAACTATCTCGGAATTCGGTTGGTTTTTTTTAATCTCTCCGGCTATCGCAAGAGCCGGATTTATATGCCCGGCTGTTCCGCCGGCGGCTATGACAACTTTCATATATTATTCCATTCACCTAAAATTAGTCTCGGACGACCGCGAAATCGAAAGCAAAACCCCGACTTCAAGAAGCAGTATGACAAGCGACGTTCCCCCTTGACTGAAAAAAGGAAGACTTATCCCTGTGTTTGGAACGGTGTTTGAAACAACCGCTATGTTAAAGATAGTTTGGATGCCTACTTGTGCCGTAATTCCAAGGGCGACTAGTGCGCCGAATTTGTCACGTGCTTTTAACGCTATCGAAAAGCCTCTGAAAATAAACAACATAAATAAAACTATAACAAAAACTGCGCCGACAAATCCTAGTTCTTCACACGTTATCGAAAATATAAAGTCGTTTTGCGGTTCGGGGACATAGAGATGTTTTTGACGAGAGTTTCCAAGTCCTAATCCGAAAACTCCTCCAGAACCTATTGCAATGAGCGACTGGACCGTTTGGTATCCATATTCATGGTTAAACGGGTCGAGCCAAAGACCTATTCGGTCCTCGGCCCTCGCTACGATAGGGTTGGTTGACGTACTCGGTTGTTCATAAACCAAATTACCGTCAACAATTGCCGTTTCGCTTTGCGAGCCGTCTATTAGGTTCATCGCGAACAAAACAAGTAAAACAAGCCCTAAGACAATTAAACCGCTTACGATAAACCATCTAAGTTTTGTTCCCCCGGCAAACATCATCACAAACGCTATCGAGAGAATTATTATCGAACCAGAAAGGTGGGTTTGGTTTAACGTGACCGCCAAAAACAAACCTACGAAAAAAAGCGGTTGGAAAAAGCCATATTTGATTTTTCTCATTCTGTCGGGGTATCGCGCAACCAAAGAGGCTATTAAAACAATCGTAGCAAACTTTGCAACTTCGGACGGTTGGAACGTAAAACCACCAAAAATTATCCACCTTCTAGCTCCGTTTATCTCGGGCATAAAAAGCGTTATTATAAGCATTATAAGTGAGATAAAATAGATAATCCAGTTAAATTTTTGAATTAACCCATAATCTACCCTCGACACAATAAACATGCCTATTAATCCAATAATGGCGTATATAAGTTGAGAGCTTATATAATGATATGCGTTATCTTGATAATAAATGGCGTTTGCATAGCTTGCGGAAAACATCATTATAAGGCCGAAAACCACAAGAATTAACGTCACAATAAGCAACGGCATATCTACGTTACCCCTTGCAATAAAATTATTTATTAATCCTTTTCGTCTGATTGAAGTTCTTTCCAAATTATCACCCTATTTAAAATAATGTTACTGCGAAAAATGCCAACGCACAGCCGACAACGGTTATAAAACAAAACAAAAGCACAATAGCTATTTCGGAATATCCGCTCATCTCAAAATGATGATGGATAGGGGTCATCTTAAATATTCTTTTACCTTTGGTTAATTTAAAGTATGAAACTTGAATCATAACAGAAAGCGCTTCGCAAAGATATATAATCCCAACAAGGACAATTATCGTCGGGAACGAAATCCCAAACGACATGGCGACAACCGCGCCGCCTAAAAACATCGACCCCGTGTCCCCCATAAAAACTTTCGCGGGGTAAAAATTCCATATAACAAACCCGACACAAGCCCCCGCAACAGCGGTTGCAAACAGTCCCGTTCCGATATAGCCGACAAACGCCGAGATAACGATAAACCCCAGCGAAACAAAAAACGTTACGCTTCCCGCAAGCCCGTCTATTCCGTCGGTCAAGTTAACCGCGTTAACAAAAAACGAAACAAAAACGACCATTATCGGAAAATAAAAAATACCAAGTTCGATAGATCCGAGAAAAGGAATTTCAACCGCTGTGCCTATGTCTGCAAAATAATACATCGCCACCACATAAACGGTTGATACGAAAAATTGTAAAACAAGTTTCCCCTTTGCCGTAAGTCCGAGGTTTTCTTTATGCGCTATCTTTGTATAATCGTCAATAAATCCGATTAAGCCAAACGCAAGTGCCACGCCGAAACCCGAAAAAAGCCTTATGTTTTCAATCTTATACTGGTCGTTAAGAAACTCGGGAACATCTATTATAAGCGTTATATACCCAACAATTAGAGCAACAGCAGAGCCTAACATCATCATAAGACCGCCCATTGTTGGGGTTCCTTCTTTATTTTGATGCCAAACAGGGCCTATTTTATTTATAGTTTGGCCATACTTAAGTCTTTTTAACCATGGGATAAAGAAATATCCCGATATTCCCGTTAAGCCTATTGCGACAAAAGCGCAAACAAGCATTGCTGTTTTATTCATTGCACCCTCCGATTATAATACCAATTTGCATATGTCAGAAATTGACGTTTATCAAAAACCGACAGATATTTTTTATCATTCAACTTTATTGCTTTATGCAAATTCGTCTATCGTTCTATCTCATAGAACATCTCGATTACTTCCTCAAGTTTAAGTCCGCGGCTAGCCTTGAACAAAACAACGTCTCCCGAATGTGCGGTTTTTGAAAGATATTTTGCAACCGCGCTTTTGTTCTCGAAATGTTCAACACAGATTACCCCCGCGGCCCTTGCGGCATCGGCACAATATTTCATGCTTTCGCCATAACACAAAAGAACATCGACTCCGCATCTTGCCGCGACAACCCCAAGAGATTTGTGGGCATCACGTGTAATCTCTCCAAGCGTTAACATATCCCCCAAAACCGCTATTTTAATCCCTTTGCTTTGCATGGTAGAAAGCGTTTCAAGCGCGGCTTTCATAGAATCCGGGTTAGCGTTGTAACAGTCCTCGATAACGGTTATTCCGTCGTGGTACACTATGTTTTGGCGCATTCCGGTTGGGCGATAGTTTTTAAGCGCATCTGCGGCACGTTTTGGGTCAAGCCCTATCCTTGTCGCCGCGGTATAAGCCGCAAGCGCATCAAGAAGGTTGTGTATGCCAACGGTTGGTATCATCGCTTTAAATGATCCGCTTATCCTGTCGCTGATTGTAAACTCTGTCGACATTGCTCTTGTCATAATATTTTTTGCAACAACATCCGCTTCAAGGTTGTTTACTGCATAAGTAACGGTGTCGACTTTAAGATCGTTCTTTGCCCTTAAAAGCATCTCATCGTCACCATTTAAAACAAGAATTCCATCTTTTGAAAGTCCTTCGATAATCTCGAGTTTTGCTTTCAAAATATTTTCAATCGAGCCCAAAGTGTCGATGTGGACAAGGCCGATTGCGGTTATAATCGCAACTTTCGGTCGCGCAGCAAGAGCGAGCTTTTCAATCTCACCGCTAGCGCACATTCCCATTTCAAGAACCGCAAGCTCTGTCTCTTTATTCATGTTAAATATAGTTGTCGGAAGCCCAATTTCATTGTTAAAGTTTCCTTGGTTTTTAAGTGTGTTTCCGAAACTTTCAAAGATAGCCGCAAGCATCTCTTTTGTCGTTGTCTTCCCAACGCTTCCGGTAACACCCACAACCTTTGGATTGAATTTCGCGCGATAATTCCCCGACATCTGTATAAACGCATCCTTTGTGTCGTTTACAACTATCTGTTCTATCTCACAGTCGCTCCTTCTCGAGACAACCGCCGCAACAGCTCCGAGTGAAAAGGCTTGTTTAACATAGTCGTTTCCGTCAAGTCGTTCGCCGACTATAGCAACAAACACCGTGCCTTTTGTAACCTTTCTGGAGTCGGTAACAACATCAACCACAAGCGTCTCGGGGTTGTTGGTAATTCCAACGCCTTTTATTAAATCTTTTAACTTTATCGGAACCATTTTTATGTCCGTCCTTTCTTGTGCGCGAACTCTTCACCTTTATTTTAATAATTTGCGAAATATTCTTCAACTATCTCTCGTTCGTCGAAATATATCGTGCATCCATCAAGAACCTGATAATCTTCATGCCCTTTGCCACACAACATTAAAACATCGTCTTTTTTTATATTATCAAGAGCCCATATAACCGCGTTTCTTCTGTCGGGATGTGCCGTGAATTTAACATCATGGCTTTCTATAAGCTGTTTGATTTGATTTATCGTGACCATCGGGTCTTCGGTTCTTGGGTTGTCAGAAGTTAGAACAACTATATCGGAATAACGACAAACCGCTTTTGCCATGTCGGGGCGTTTTGCCGCGTCTCTGTCCCCCGCACAACCGAAAAGCGTTATCATTCTACCCTTTACAAACGGTTTAATCGAACTTAAAAGATTTTCAAGGGCGTCTCCTGTGTGGGCAAAATCACAGATAACCGTTTTGTCATCTTTTGAATATAATACCTCACATCTACCTTTAACGCCTCGTGTGTTCGAGACAGCTTCACACGCAAAGTGCTTGTTAATTCCGAGCGCAAACAAACTGCAAGCCGCAAGCATAGCGTTTTGAACCGAATACACCCCCGGCATGTTAACCGATATTCTTTCTACAAAACCGATTCCGTTTAAAATAAATTTTGCTCCCGAAATAGAATATTTTATATCCTTTGCTGTATAATCCGAATCGTTCAAACTTACCGAAACGGTAGTTTTAGCTATCTTTATCTCGCTTTCAAGCGCCTTTCCATAGTCGTCGTCTATATTTATCACAGCATGTTTTGCACAGTTAAACAAAAGTTTTTTTGCGCCATAATAGTTTTCAAACGTCCCGTGATAGTCGAGATGGTCTCGTGTTAAATTTGTAAAAACGGCAACGTCAAAATTAATCCCCAAAAGTCTCCCTTGTTCCAAACCTTGAGACGACGCTTCCATAATCATGTACTCACAGCCGGCTTTAACCATTCTATCCATAAGCGCCGCAAGGTCCCATGGCTCGGGGGTTGTGAACTTCGCCGGTATAACGATTCCCGCAACCTCACAACATATCGTCCCAACAAGACCGCATTTGTTCCCCAAATTTTCAAGCGCTTGTTTGATGATGTTTGTGACAGTAGTTTTTCCGTTTGTTCCCGTAACCCCAATTATTTTTAATTTTTCGTTTGGGTTACCAAAAAAAGCTTGACAAAGTGCTGCGTTTGCCGCCCTTGTGTCTTTAACGATAATCTGCCTGTCAAGCGAAAGATCTCGATCGCAGACAACCGCACACGCCCCGTTTTCAAGCACCTGTTTGGCCAAAGTATGCGAATCGAATTTTTTTCCCTTCAAACAGACAAACAGCGAACCTTTTTTCACTTTTCTTGAATCGATAACGATGTCACACACCTCACAGTCTGCAACCTCGCCGTTAAACTCAATTCTTTTTATTATATCATATAATTTCATTATTTTCTCCGAATATACAAAAATAATTCGTATATTAAAAACTATATCGCTTCATCTTGCGTAGAGGTGTCAACAAACTCAACCGTGACCACCGTTCCGACCGGAACAGAAGATTCTGCTTGATAGTCTTGCGAAACAGCAACCGCCTCATCCGAAACAGGCCCCAACATCTTTATGTTAAGGTTAAACTCTTTAAGAATTTCGGTAGCTTCGGTTATCGTAAGCCCCAACACATTTGGAACTTCAACTATCTGTTCCTCTTCGATCTCTTCTGTATACAGAATTACAGAAGATGAACGCGGGGTTGCCTGCCAAGCTTCGGGGAACTGGCGCAAAACCTCTGTCCCCTCGCCCACTACGAAATATGAAAGCCCAACGCTGTTAAGCCTTGAATACGCGGCGGTTAACGAATAGCCCTCGACGTTTGGAACCGACACGTCGGTGTTTTGTATCTCTTCTTCGGTGTATATAGGCTCTACACCAAGATAAGAAAGGGTGTTTGACATAACCGAGGCTATAACAGGCCCTACAAGAGTTGAGCCATATATAGAATAGCTGTCGGTTTCATCAAGCAGAATTAAACAAGCTATCTCGGGGTCGTCTGCCGGGGCAATTGCGCTGAACGACGCAACATAAACCCCCTCTTCTCCGCCGAGTTTTTGCGAAGTTCCGCTTTTTCCGCCAAGCCTGTAACCTGCAACATATGCGTTTTTACCGTTGGCAAGGTTTACAACCTGTTGCAAAAGCCCCGTCATCGTTTCGGAAGTTTCGGCACTTATAACCTGTCTTTTAACCTCTGTTCCGAAACTTTCAATAACGTTTCCGTCGTCGTCCACAATCTCTTTAACTATATGTGGTTCAACGAGATATCCGCCGTTTACGACCGCCGAAAACGCCGTTATCATCTGTATCGGTGTAATCGCGTTGGATTGCCCGAACGAACTACTCGCAAGCTGGACTATGCCGTATTCGCTTTCTCTGTAATATATGCTTGTCGCTTCGCCCGGAAGGTCTATTCCGGTTTTTTCGGTCAAGCCAAAAGCTCTGAAATAATTATAAAAATTTTCAATCCCCATGTCTATACCCATCTGTATAAACGCCGGGTTACACGAATTCACGAGGGCTGATTGGAAATCGAGAGTTCCGTGGCCGTCAAGGTTTGCGCAACTTATCGAAACATCGCCCGTGACGTGATATTCCCCGGAGCAATGATAAGTATTATTAAGCGTGGCGTTGCCCGTTTCAAGCGCCGCCGACGCAGTTACGGCTTTAAAAACAGAACCCGGCTCATATAGCTCGAGTATCGCTTTGTTGTTCCATTGAAGTTGTTGTGCTTGCGACGTTGCCGCCGCCCTTTCCTCGTCGTCGACAATCGCCTCTATTTGAGTCCGTGTTTCATCGTCAAATATGTAAAACGGCTCGTTTGGGTCGAAATCCCCTTTAGTTGCCATCGCGAGTATCTCGCCCGTGTTAACGTTCATTATAATTCCGCTTGCGCGATTTTTAACGTTATGTTCCTTAACCGCCGTTTCAAGTGCCGATTCAAGATAGTGTTGGATCATCTCGTCGACAGTTAGGATTAGGTTGTTTCCTTTTTGTGCGTCATACACTGTTTCATATTCGTAGTCCATGTCTCTTCCAAGGGCGTTTTTTGCCGAAACAACTCTTCCCGAAACTCCGCTTAAATAGTCGTCGTAATATGCCTCTATCCCCGAAAGACCATAGTTATCTGTGCCGACAAAACCCAAAACTTGCGCCAAAAAGTTGCCATATGGATAATATCTTTTTGTGTCTTCATTAAACGCAATTCCGCTTAAGCCCTGCTCGGAAATATATTCTCTGAGCTCGTCTACAACCGGTTGGTCGACCTTAAGCTTGATAATCGAATAATAAGTGTTCTCTTCACACTTTGCAAGAACGGTTTGTTTGTCAACCTCCAAAAACATCTCCATGGCGGTTGCAACAGCTTCTCTCTCGTCCACGTCAATTTCAAGCGGAGAGATAGCAACCGTCCACACGGGCGCGCTTTCTGCAAGCACATTCATGTTTCGGTCGTATATAGTTCCTCTGTCCGCCGCTATTACCGTGTCGCGAAGTTGTTGCGAAAGCGCAAGCGAGCTGTATCTTTCGTATCCCACAACAGATATATTAAAAAGTACAAAGATTAAAAAAATAAAGCAACCGGAAAGAACTGTAATGACAAACGCAATCCTTCTCTTTATCCCTATTTCGTCGTTCACACTATTTCTTTTGTTGCTCATATATATGACAATCCTTTCTTAGATGCAACACTTTGTTCTTAATGTGAACCTAGTGGTTCACATTAAGAACAAAGTTTTACGCGCCTTTGTGCTATGCAAAATTTAAGTCGCACGATTTGAAAGCACAAAAACCACTGCCAAAAATTTATTTTCAAACTTTTTTTCGATTAGTTTTTATGTTTTAAACGGTATAATTATATTATATCAAATAACGTTATTTTAGTCTAATTTCACATCCTTCGCAAAACCTTTTGATATAAAATCCTTGTCGAAAGTTTATCAATCGGTTATCAGCTAATTATATTTTATTATTGAACAATTAAATCTATTACTGAATTCCAAATTTCTTTGAGTTGCTCATAACCTGTTTCGGGTTGTTTTGCAACTTCAATTTTATTTTGGTCGTTTAGTTTAATGTATGTGACTTGATTTGAATCTCGTTTAATCAAACCCAGTTCATTTCTGGCATAGTCCTCGATTGATTTAAGCGAAACCATGCTTTCAAGTTGATAGTTATAATAAGCATTTTCGCTTTTAAGCGCGTTAAGCTCGGTGTTTGCGTTGTTAACTTCGGTTTGAACTTCGATAAGTCGCGTTCTGCTGTTTACAGTTAGCGCCATAAAGAAAATCAAGATAAGCGCCTCCAAAACGACAACCAGATTAATCTTGTTCTTTTTACGCAAGGCTTGCTCTTTTTTTTGTGTCTTTACTTTTAAAACTCTTATGTTCGGAGCATAGCTATCTTGCGAGAAACTGTTAAGGTCATACGCTGTGTTTGTTTTCATAGTTACAACTATCCTTTCTTAAATGCGAAAACTCGTTTCTCATTTAAATTTAATCATTTCAAAAATTTTACATTTAAAAAATGCAAACACAAAACTTTTCTTACAGCTTTTCAATAATTCTAAGCTTTGCGCTATGTGAGCGGTTGTTTTGTTCAAGTTCTTCGTTTGAGGCTACTAAAGGTTTTTTTGTTATAAGTTTTGCTTTCGCTTTTCCGTTACATATACAAACGGGGTATTCTTTTGGACAGGTACACGAAATTAACAGCGAGTTGAAAAATTGTTTCACAATTCTGTCTTCAGATGAATGAAAACTTATAACGCAAAATCTTGCTTTAGGGTTCATGATATCAAATATCTCTTCAAGACCTTTTTTTAAAACATTGTACTCGTCGTTAACCGCAATCCGAAGACCCATAAAAGTTTTTTTTGCCGGGTGTTTTGATTTTCTTCGATAAGACGGCGGAACGGACGACAAAACGATATCGGAAAGTTGAGACGTTGTTTCGATAGCTTTTTGTTCGCGAACCGATATTATCTTTCTTGCGATAGGCCCCGCAAACTTTTCTTCGCCATATCCTCCGATTATCTCACAAAGACGTTCAAACGTCGCTGTGTTAACTATATCTTCCGCCGTCATTCCGCTTTGCGACATACGCATGTCCAACTCGCCGTCAAACCTGTGCGAAAACCCTCGCTTTGCCGTGTCAAGTTGGTGTGAAGACACCCCAAGGTCGAGCAATGCTCCGTCTATCGTAACGCCTTGTTCATGCAACTTCTCTTTCGCTTTCGAGAAATCCGAATGTATTACTGTGACATTGTCGTTTTGTTTAAACTTTTCTTTAAGCACAATAATCGCGTCGGGGTCTTTGTCAAAACAAAACAGTCTACCGTCTTTATCTAAATGTTTTTGTATCTCGGAGGAATGTCCTCCTCCTCCGGCGGTTCCGTCTATATAAACACCGTCTTTTTTAATGTTAAGCCCGTCTATCGTCTCGTTGAGAAGCACCGGAAAATGTTTGAAATCAATCTCTTTCATATTATAAATCCAGCCCTTCCATTTGACTGTCGAAAACGGCGGAGTCTATCTCGTTGCTACGTTTAAGCCATTTCTCTTTGTCCCATATCTCGGCTCTGTCCATGACACCGATTATCGCTATTTCTTTTTCAAGCCCTGAACGTATGCGAAGATTTTCAGGGATTAGAATTCTTCCTTGTTTGTCCGGTTCGGCACAACATGCGTTGGAAAATAAAAAACGTTGGATATCTCTTGCCTTGGAAAGTGATTGATTTTTTAGTTTTTCGCATACTTTTTCCCACTCGTGCTCGGAAAAAACAACCAAACAGTCGTCCAACCAACGGGTTATGAAAAAACGTTCGCCAAGCTCCTCGCGAAGTTTCGATGGAAATATAATTCTTCCCTTCGCGTCAATCGTATGATAGTATTCGCCGGTTAACATCTTTCACACCCCCTTTGTTGAAAACTCTGTTGAAAACGTTTATAACTCACCACTTTCAACCACTTTAAGCCACCAACCGCCACTTAATGGGTATTATACTCTATTTTACAGATAAAATCAATAGAAAAAATAAAGACAAAAAAATAAAAAACATCCATTTTTATACGTTGCAACTTACAACTATAAAAATGGATGTTTTAATTATTATGTTTTTTAAGTTTAATAAAAATCTTTAAAGCTAGAATTTAACTATTATGGTTAGTTCTTGTTTTCAAAAAGCAATTTGTTTATCTCGTCAATTAGCGGCAATGCCTCGTCATATTCGTATGAGCTTATATGTTCTTCGATAGTTTTGAGTAAACTTGAAACTTGTTCTCCCCAATCAAACTCGATAAGTTGACCCAATATATTTTCTATCTTGGTTATCTCTACGAGTTGGATAGCCTCTTCAAGGTTTGGGAGCTGTTCTTTTATAAACGCTATTTCTCCCTTTGCCTTGTCTTCGTCTTCCACTTGTAACGTCCCTAAAAAATCTCTTATCGCTTCAAGTATATGGTTGAAATCATCTAGGAAAAATTCAACATTACTGTCGATAAACGCAAGATCAAAATCAATAGCCGCTTGTTCAAGCCTTAAAGCAGCGTCGGAAAGTTGCAACGCACCAATCGAAGCCGAGGCGCTTTTAATCGCGTGGACTTCGGTTCTGAACGCATTGATGTCTCTGTCTTGATACATCTCCAATATCTGCGACTGTTTTTTAAGTCCATCGGAATAATACGTTCTTATGATGTCAACATAGTTTTCCACGCTTCCACCCAAAAGATTTATTCCGTGGTCTACGTCGATATTTTTTATCTTGATGTCTGTTTCGATAACCGCGACAGCTTGGGCTGCAATTTTTGTGAACTCTTGCTTTTCTTTCGGTATCCATTTAAGAAGAATGTCATTAAGTTTGGTTGTTTCAATTGGTTTTGCCAAAAAGTCGTTCATACCCTCGCGAATAAAAAGCTCTTTAGTTCCAAGTATCGCGTTTGCCGTCAACGCTATTATCGGGACGTTTTTAAAATAATCCCCCTCTAGTTTCCTAATCGTTACGGTTGCGTCAATTCCGTCCATGACCGGCATCATATGATCCATAAAGATAACGTCATAAACATTCTTTTTAATAAGCTCAACCGCCTCTAAGCCGTTCATCGCAGTTTCAATCTTAAAGCTGTAAGGCTTCATAAGACCTTGTGCAACTTTAAGGTTAACCGAGTTGTCGTCAACAACCAAAACGCTGGCGGTTGGCGCAACAAACCTTAGTGTGCTAAGGGTATCTTTGTTTCGCGACGTTATGTTGTTGAACACATCTGCCAGTTGTATGCACGAAATGGGGGTATGAAGACATTCATAGTCCTCCCCAAAATCCATCTCACCGTTTTCCGCCAAAAGAACTATCTTGGAATTAAACTTCTGGCGTTCTTTAAGCGATTTAACCTTGCTTAAGTGAATGGACGGAGTGAAGATGAAATCATATTCAACATCATTTAACGTATCATAAAGCATAGATTGATTTTGACAAACGACACAATTAACCCCAAGATTGTCCATGCTTTTTACTATTGATTCGATATACTGTTCTCGCGCGTCGTACAAAAGCACCTTTTTTTGTTGTTTAATCGTCGCAATAGGTTGATAGTTGTCATACTCTTGTTCCACGACAACGGTAAATGTCGAACCTTTTCTATAAACACTGTCAATCTTAATAGAACCGTTCATCATCTCACAAAGTTTTTTTGTAATTGCAAGACCCAGTCCCGTGCCCTCTATATTCCTGTTTTTCTTGGTGTTAACCCTTTCAAACTCCTCAAAAAGATTTTTTGCATCCTCTTCTTTTATTCCAATTCCCGAGTCATATACTTCAAACTTAAGTTTAACTTTCCCCTTTTTGTACTCGCCCGTCACGTTAAGTCCAATGTGTCCTTTTGAGGTAAATTTAATGGCATTAACGAGCAAATTAATAAGAATTTGTTTAATACGTATCTCGTCACCAAAAAGTTTTGTCGGAAGAGAGCTGTCGATAAACGCAAAAAATCCAAGCGATTTGTTTTCAAGCCTTACCCTTGACATGTTTATAACGTCGCTTAAAGCTTCCGCCAGATCATACTCCGAATTAACTATATCAAGTTTACCCGATTCGATCTTTGAAAAGTCAAGTATATCATTTATTATCGCAATCAAATTGCTTGACGCATTTTTAATGCCCGAAGCATATTCCGTTACTGTGTCTTCTTTGCTTTCGCGCAAAATTATTTCTGCCATTCCCGAAATCGCATTCATAGGTGTTCGTATTTCGTGGCTCATGTTGGCAAGAAAGTTGCTTTTTGCTTGCGAACTCATAAGCGCCTCTTCGTGGGCCAGCCTTAGTTGCTCATCAAATTCAACCTTTTGTATAGCGTTAGCAAAGATAGTTCCACTTATCGAGATCATGTTTTCTTCGACATCTGAAAAAATTCTTTCTTTTGCACAATCGTCTATGCCTATAAATCCCCAGTGTTCGCCATTTAAGTAAATAGGCGAAATAATAAGCGATTTAATCCCTTGTAACGCCATAAATATATATTCAATGACCGAGAGATCTTTTGATAATACATTTACCATCTTTTCATTTTTCAAATGTTCATATATAGTTGGAAGATGTTTATTGTATGAAACAAAGTCGCCCGGAATTATGTCGCCCATTACGGTATCTATAATCTCACTTTTGCTCATACCGCTGTACATTTCGCTTGAAAAATCTACAAAGTTAAGGTCTTGCATCTTTGCTATCAGCTCATTTTCATCTAAAACAAAATCAAACTGTGAACGGTGGGCCGGATAACAACAGAGTTCATTATTAATTACTTTGTTTCGCCAAATAGAAATTCGATTGCTGCTTGTTGCTTCACACAGCTCGTGTAGACACTGTTCGATAACCTCGTTTATGTCTTGGCTCGAGTTTAACGCCACCAGCCTTTGCGAAATATTGTTGACCGCAATCAACATCCTGTCTTGTTCTACAAGAGTTTTTGCACGTATGGCAATTTGTTCTTCAAGGTTCAATTGGTAGTCTTCAAGCTTTTTCAACGCATTTTCAAGGTTTTCTTGTGAACGTTTCAAACTGTCTATATTAAGATGTCCGCCGATTAGCCTTGTGGCGTTTCCTTCCGAATCCCACGAAACTATCGTCCCTATATCCTTTGTCCAATGCGGTGTTCCATCTTTGTGAATCATTCTGATTTCACATTCATATTTTGCGGTTTTTCCGCTTACATAGTTGTCTAGATTAGTCAACGCCGTTTCAAGGTCCGCAGGGTATATCATGCTTTCCCATTCTTCAAGCGAACCGTCGATTTCTTGTTCGGTGTATCCGAGCATTCTTAGGTATTCTTTATTATACTCGATTTTATTTCCGACAATATCCCAATCCCACGTACCAAACTCCGCGGCACTTATTGCAAGGTTTAAAATTTCTGTACTTTCTCGAAGTTTAACCTCTGTTGCTTTTATATGCGTAATGTCCTGTAAGACTCCACACAATACAAGTGGTTTTCCGTCTTTGTCATATTCCGTGATCTTTCCTTTGTCGTGTCCCCAGATTATGCTACCGTCTTTTTTAACCATGCGAAACTCGGCTTCATAGACTTCGCTTTGTCCCGAAACATGTTTTTCAACCATAGAGTTTGCATATTCAAGGTCGTCACGTAAAAGCATGTTTTCCCACGTTGAAACATCAAACACCAACTCGTCAAGTGAATATCCAACTATCTCGGCCCATTCTTTGCTATATGTAACATGTCCCGTTTCGAGTTCCCAAACCCAACAACCTATCTTAGTTATCGACATCATCTCAATCATCTGTTTTTCGGTAAGTTGAAGTTGTTCGCTCATCGGTCGCCTCCGTTATCATTCTCAACAGAAATTTCTTTAAAGGTATCGGCAACCAACATAAAAACCGAAACCAGTTTCGGGTCAAAATGGGTTCCGCTGTCGTTAACAATAATCTCAACAGCTTCTTCGTGTCTCATCGCGGGTTTATATGGCCTTACCGAGATAAGTGCATCATACACATCAACAATAGCCATAAGCCTTCCGCTTATCGGAATTTCTTTCTCTTTAAGACCTAAGGGATACCCTGTCCCGTTCCATTTTTCGTGGTGGGTTTTTGCAAACTCTGCCGCCACTTTCAAAAATTCAAAATCTTGTATATCGTTCATCGAATATTTGATTGCTTCTTCCCCGATTACGGTGTGTTTTTTCATTATGTTGAATTCATCTTCGGTAAGCCGACCTTCTTTAAAAAGAATACTATCCGAAATTGAAATTTTTCCTACATCATGCATCTGTGAAGCGTGTGCGTAAAGTTCCGCGTCTATATTTTGCATTTCCTTTGGATATACATTTTGTTGTTTAACGCTGTCTATTAAAAGTTTCATAAACGTTCTTGTTCTGTATATGTGCCCGCCGGTAGAGCCATCTCGCTTTTCAACAAGGTCTGACAACGCGTGGACAACCGCATACTGCATCTCGGTTATTGCGCTTGTTTTTTCTTTTACCATCTTCTCGAGATTGTTGCTGTAGTTTTGAAGTTCGTTTTGTTGATATGCCAGTTTAACGTGGAGTTCGACCCTTTTTTGAAGAAGAGGAAACGAAAAAGGTTTTATAATATAATCAACAGCTCCGAGATTAAGCCCTTCAAACTCGCTGTTTATATCCCCTTTTGCGGTAACAAAAATTACAGGTACATCGCAGATTGGAACAGGCATTTTTTTGATCTCTTTTATGACATCAAAACCGCTAAGTCCCGGCATATCAACATCCAACAAAATAATATCTGGTCTTACTTTAGTCAGGATAGCAAGCGCTTTTTCTCCGCTCGGAATAAGAACAACATCATAAAGTTCATCTAACGCTTTACGTGCAATATTTAGATTTGTGACATTATCATCAACAATCATAATTTTGTTTTTTCGATTTTCAGGCATATAATCTCTCCGTTGTTTAAGATCATTTAATTACAATAAATTTTGCATAACAATTCAAATTAACTGTCGTTTTTTAACTACTAATATATAGTTTATTTTATATACATTAAAAAGTCAATTTAAAAATATAAAATTTTATAGTTTTTTGATATTATTCACATAAAATTAATTATTTGAAAACAACAAAAAACGGATTTGAGAAAAATCAAAAATCCGTTTTAAATCAAATTATTTTACATTTTCAATATTTCAAAGTTCAAACCAAAATCTATGCGGTGGGAACCGCTTCCGGTGTTGGCTCAACAACAGTCACGGATGGCTCAACCGGGGCAGGCGTTTCAGGGGCGGGAGCAGGCGGCTCAGGCTCGGGAGCAGGCGGCTCGGGCTCGGGAGCGGGAGTTGCGGGGGCCGGTGTCGGCGGAGCCGGTTCCGGAGTAGCAACAGGTGTCGGTTCCGGCGTTTGAACCACCGGAGCCGCTATTATTATATCGTATGTCACAGTAAACGCAACCGTTATGTCTGCCGCCGAATAGCTCACGTTGACGTTTGTTATATTTCCCCCACCGGCAAACTGTCCAAGGATAGAGCCTATTATGACTTCTTCCATTCCTGCGGCGGCATCGCCGCCCGAAGCAGTATATCCTACAGCAGGCCCCGGCTGGGTTGTTTCTCCGGCGTTAAGTCCCCTTTGTCCGCTTCGCGCAACTATCTGGGACGTTATATATCCAATGTTCAATCCTGTAGACACGTTTCCTGTGCCGCCATCGCCGGCAGGAGGAACGGTTGGAACAGGTGTTGGCGGATACCCTCTTTTTGGAATATCCTCAAGCGGCATAGGCCTTGTGTCTTCCGTGTCAAGGCTATGTGTCAAGAGATATTCAACCAAGTCTTCAACAGCCTCTCTTGTAAGGTGCAACCCGTCGTTATCGACGTATTCTTCTTTGATATATCCGTTTTCGTCCACCAAAAGCTCATAATAGTTAAGATATCTAAGCCCACGTTCTTTTGCCAAATCAAGCAAAGCGGCGTTGAATTCGTTAACCGCCTCGTTGTTAAATGCTTTGTCGATATAGTCTCCGATAGGGTGGATTGATGCAATTATAACATCGCTGTATGGATATGCTTCATCTATCGCATCGAGCGCTTCGCCATAGTGTTCGATAAACTCTTCTGCCGAAAGATCTTTTAAATCGTTTGTGCCAAAATTAAAGATAATTCTTCTCGGTTGAACTATCTCTATCGCTTCGGGAATAGTCATCGCTCCGCTTATTCCAGAAAAATAAATGCAACTTTTGGTTAAAAACTGACGTATGCCCATTCCGTCCCACGCAAGAGTCTGAGAATAGGGAACTAAGTCAAATGTTTGGAAACGATTGGTGTTGCTGTCTCCAATGAAGATGGTTTCTTCAAGATATTTTTCTCCGGCGTTTGGGGTTTCCTCAAGTAAAACTCCCTCGTACTCATCTTTGTCGATAACCTGAACAGGTATCGTTTCAACAGTTGGCTCAGGGTCGGTTGGGATTTCGGACACCGGCGCGTTTGATCTGTTTATTAAGGCAACCGCAATAAACCCCGCTACAATAAAAACAATGAGCGCGATTATAATGTTTGAAACATTTTTTTGAACAAATCCGATAAATCCCTTTTTCTTCGGCTGTTTGCTAACCGATACTATCTTTTCTTCCTTGTTTATCTTTTCCGTTATAGTTTCAAGCTTTTCAGTTATCTTTTTAAACTTTTCGGTACTACTCTTAGACCCCTTTGAAGAGTCATTAGTATCAACTATGCCAACATCTTTTTTAAAAACCATCTAACACCTGAATCACCGTTTTATAACTAATCGTGCCTTTAAAAAAATCTATTTTTTAGATGTTTTTTTCTTTTCGGACACTTTCTCTGTTTTTTCTTTACTATCTAGTTTGCTTTCTTGTTTGCTCTCTTCTTTTTCTTGTTTTTCTACGCTTGAGCTACAACTTTCACAATCACACTCGAAGTCAAACTCCAAAATTTCGCCACAGTTCGGACAAAGAATGTCGCCTTCTAAAAGCGTATCTTCGTCTATACAGATGCTCTCGCTACATTTCGGGCAAACAACATCATAGAACGTTTCGTCGATATCGTCATCATAGTCGAAATCATCGTCATCACCAAAGCTAACTTCGTCCAAAAACTCAAGCTCGTCTTCGATAGAATCAAGGCTGTCACAAACCGCGTCGTAACCTTCATAAAGGTTGTCTATTTCGTCGTTTATGTCTTCAATCGAAGACGCAAGCGACAACAAAACCTCCATCATTGTGTCAACAACTTTTTGTTCTTTTTTTCCGAATTTTAAATCGGAACCTTCCAACAGACCTTCGAGATACGAAACTTTTTCTTTTATTTTCATAAACTTCTTACCTATCCTTCCATATTTTGCTTTCGTTTATTTTCCACACATCTTGGTTGTACAAAATAGTTCTGTTACACTCTTTCGATGTATTCCCCTGTGCGAGTGTCGATTTTAATCTTGTCTCCGATGTTAAGGAAAAGCGGAACCCTTACTTCTGCTCCCGTTTCTACGGTTGCCGGTTTAAGGGTGTTGGTTGCTGTGTTTCCTTTAAATCCGGGGTCGGTTTGAATAACTTCAAGTTGAACAAAGTTCGGAGGTTCAATTCCAAACACCTTTCCTTTGTACGAAAGTATTTTTATGTCTTCATCTTCTTTAACAAACTTAAAGCTGTCCGGAAGATCTGCCTCGGAAATAGGAATTTGTTCGTATGTTTCGTTTTCCATGAAATAATAAAGACCACTGTCGTTGTACGAATATTTACATTCTCTACGGTCGATAAACGCACTTTCAAACTTGTCGGTCGGGTTAAAAGAACGATCTACAACCGCTCCCGAGATTACGTTTCTTATCTTTGTTCTTACAAAAGCCGCGCCTTTGCCGGGTTTAACATGTTGAAACTCTATGATTTGAAATACATTTCCTTCGTCCTCAAATGTTACACCATTTCTAAAATCGCCTGCTGATACCATTTATATTTCTCCTTAAAATAATTGTCCTAAATATTCTATCATAAAACTATTACGATTTTCAACTATATAGCATAATAATTAACTTTTATTTATATTTCAGTAAATACTGGAAAACTCTTGTTTTAATATCGTAACCAACCTACCGTGTGAATTTTTCTATAAAACTGTTAATTGTTCGCTTGCGGTCGTGAAAACCGAAAAGCCCTCGTTTGTAACCACTCCAATGTCCTCGACACGAACCCCAAAATTCCCCTCTAAATAGATACCGGGTTCTACCGTCATAACCGTTCCGACCTTCAAGGCTTGGGTTGAAACATGTGAAAACGCCGGAGTTTCGTGGATCTCAAGACCTACCGAATGTCCAAGACCATGTCCGAATTTATCTTTATACACGCCGCTGTCTATAAATCCCCTCGCAACCGCGTCGATATCGCTACATTTCTCACCCGGTTTTATTTTTGCTATCGCCATATTTTTTGCCGTTACAACCGTGTTATATACAGTTTGCTGTTCCTTTGTTGCTTCCCCGATAAAAAACGTTCTTGTCATGTCCGAACGATATCCGTTCACTGTCGCGCCAAAATCTATCAAGATAATATCTTTTTTAGAAAGCTTGCTTTCGCTTGGTCTTCCGTGTGGCAACGAGGTTCTTGCTCCAAACAAAACTATGGTTTCAAACGATGCTTTCGAGCTACCGTTTAGCCTCATTATATATTCAAGCCTTGCTGCTACCTCGTTTTCTGTCACGCCCGGTTTTATATGTTCCAAAAGTTCAAAAAACGATCTGTCCGCAATGCTTTGCGCTTTTTTGATATAATTTAATTCTTGTTCCGTTTTAATCGTTCTTTGCTCTTTTATATTGATTGAAAGTTCATTTTTCGGGATAAACTCAACCTCTTTTAAACTTTCTTCAAATCTTTTCAAGACAGAGAAATTTATATCATATTCTAAATAAACTTGTTTGATTAAATTGTTTGAAAGTATTTCTTTTGCGTCATCGTGAAAATTAGAAGACAAGATTACCTGTGCAAAATCAATAGCTTTTTTTGCCGCTTCAAAATACCGCGAATCCACCAAAACATAGCTGTTTCTTTTTGTTATAACAATCAATCCGGCGGAGGAGGTAAACCCTGTTAAATACCTCCTGTTATACTTATCTGTTATGAATATCGCTTGGTCGTTTTCTATGAGTTCACAAAGCTTCTTTATTTTTTCGTTCATTATAATATTCGTTCCTTAAAGCATACTGTAGTAATAATTTCTCATAAACGCTGCGTCCTCGGCTTGTGTTCCGTCCGATTCGCATATTACAAACGGTGTCAATCTTCGTTCGGCAACAAGTTCTATAAACTGTTCGGGAGACGGACCAAAAGTTTGGTCGTCAAACGTTAGATGTCTTTTTTCTCCACCGGCGGTATACTCTATTTTGCTAAAATGTACATGCATGTTTTTAAGGCGCTCGAACCCTAGCTTATTCTCAATTATGTTAAATATATCTTTATAATCGTCTTTTGTTTTTATTCCGCCAAGAGTTCTAGCGTTAAGATGTCCAAAGTCTATACACGGCATTAATCTTTCGTCCACCTTACAAAGTTCCAAAACCTCCTCAAGCGTTCCGAGTTGGTTAATCTTCCCCATAGTTTCCGGACACACAACAATATCGGAGAAACCGTTTTCGTCAAGTTGTGTCAAGCAATATTTCAACGTTTCGGTTGCATATTCCAACGCCTTTTCCCTTGTAAGTTTTCCGCAAGAGCCGGAATGGACAATAATTCTTTTGCTACCCATAGCCGAGATTGCGGCGGCGCTTTCAAGAAAATATCTTGCGCTTCCCGTTCTCTTTTCTTGTTCAACGCTCGAAAGAGAAATAAAATACGGGGCGTGTAAACTTAATGTAATATTTCCTTGTTTGCAAGCCACGCCGAACTTTTCGGCGGACTCTTTAGATATCTTTACCCCTCTTCCACATTGATATTCAAACGCATCAAGCGAAAAACTTGAAAGATATTTCGGAACATCGAGATTAGATTTATAACTTTCGCTAAAGCTAATCGAGTTTCCCGCAGGGCCAAAAATTGCATATTTATTATTCATCCAGCGCCTCCATAATCAATGTTTTTTTCACGAAAAAGATTTACATTATTTCTTCAAGCGGACAGGGTTTTGCAAACAGATATCCTTGTGAATAATCTACTTCACGCGAAGATATAACATATTGTAAATTTTTATTTTCAACAAACTCCGCGATTGTTTTCGCCTCGATTCTGTCGGCAAAATACTTTATCGTGTCCAAAACTATAATACTTTTTTCGTTCGTCATAAGGTTTCCTATTATTCCGCCGTCGATCTTGATATAGTCCGGGTCGAGTTTAATGATCGTCGCAAGCGTCGAATATCCCGAGCCAAAATCGTCAATCGCAAGTTTTGCCCCAAGCTTTTTAATCTTTTTTGTAAACTCTAAAAGAATATCAAGTTCTTTATAATTTTCCGACTCCACAAGTTCGACAATAACATTTTCCGGTTTTTTATGATTTTTAATCTTTTTTATAAACCACGTTCTAAAGGAGTATGACTGTATATCATAAAGCGATACGTTAACGGAAAAAACCTTATCGCTGTACTTAAAATCCTCGAAAACCTGTTCAATAAGCAACCGACTTATGTTGCCATAGTATTTATATCGTTTTGCTATGTCCATGAACACGAACGGAGTATAAACCGTTCCGTCTTCGTCGACAATCCTCATTAACGCTTCGTATCTGTCAATCTCGTTCGTTTCGTTGTTGTGAATCCCTTGATAGTATGGAACAACGAGATTATTTTTAATCGCTCTGCTGATAAGTTCAATTACACGAACTTCTTCGTCCAAGTAATTTGAACTGTCTATATTTTTATCAATAACAAAAAAGTTATCCTGGGTATTTTTGTAGTTAACCATGGCATTAAGCCCGACTTCGATTAAGTCTTTGTGTTCTAACACAACAGCAAACCGCAAAACGCCCGAGATGCCTGCTTTTTGCGAAGTTGAAAAAGCAAACTTGTCATACAGATTTTGACACAAATCTACAAACTGACTATCCGATACATTTTTATCTATCGTGACTATAAACGTTTTATAGTTTAACGCATATACATATACGTCTTGCCCTACCGTTAGTTTATACTTTTTCACAGTATTCTTGACAATTTCAAGGATATCCCGGCTTCCCGCATAATACATCTCTTGGCCGGCAAACGCAATATTTGTGTCTGCTGTTTGGTTTTCGACAAGACAAATTTTGTTAAACTCTAGTTTTTCCCTGTCTTGTTCAAATTGATAGTAGTTAGGTAGATTAAAGTTATAATCGAACTTTTCGCTTTTTTTATAAGGTTTTAACGAATTAATTTTTTCAACCAGTCTTGAACTTTCGCTTTTAAGGTATTCTATCTCTTTTTCTTTTGCTTTGTGCAAAATCCCTATATCGGTTTCTATAAGCTCTATATCTTCCAAAGCCTTTATGTCCGGGATAATATAACTGTCGTGTTCTGCTATTCCAACAAGGACATTTGCGCCGTTGTGCATATAATTCAAACCCTGACGGTTAGAGATTTCTCCCGATAGATACATTCCGCAAACGTTATATTTTGCAAACGGTTTAATCTCCCATTTAGCACAGTTGTTAATGTATATTTTTCTAAAAAAACATGCGTACGAAAACAGATATTCAACCGAAGCTTCGATAATCTCTCCGCACGTTTCGTAACACTCTTGAATAGTTTTTCTCGGGTTTAAGTACCCTATCCTAAATTTAGTATTGTCCGTAGTAGTGGACGAATGGAAAAAGTTTAGTTCTTGTTTGTTTGAATTATGTTTTACAAACCTACCAACTAACCCCTCATCGTCAAGAATAAGCGGGAAGCTGATCATAAAATCTTCGTTAGCAATCTTGTTCCAATCAAAAAAGTTTTTCTTTTGATTATTACTTATTCCTAAAAAATTATATAGCCAACCCAAAGAATTTTGATTTTCAATCTCTTTAATCGAAATGCCTTCCACATTTGTAATTTCAAACTCTTGACTTATTATATCCATAGATGTGGAGACTTTGACAAAGTTTTTAATCTCTCGATTTATCGTACAAAAAGCAATCATTCCTTTTTCTACGAGACCTTGTTCGGTAAACACAAAGGCTTTAGCCTCCTCGCCTTCAATTGCTCCCGCAAGTCCACCGACCAATTTTATGCTCTTGTTAAATTTGTTTGTTTCGGCTATAAAACTGCTCGCTTCCGGATAAAGGTCTGAAACCAGTAGATGTACCAAAAGATTTTCGTCGTCGTTGTAATCTTTAAAACAATCGTGAAGCTCTTTTGCGACGTCACTCGGACTCTTGTTTTCCCAACAAAATTGTTCGATTTTAATCGTAGAGCTGTCATACATGTCTACGATTACAAGCGTTTCGTTATCATACTGTTCGCCATTAACAACAACTGCAACCGCCGAAGACGCCCCAACAATTTTTGCATTTGGCAAAATGTCTTTTATATCTTTTGCCGTATTAACCGCGGTTTCGGCGTCCATGTTCGCCGTAAAAATCTTTACGAAACACTCTTTGTTTTCGCCTATGTTGTTCCTTTCTAAAAGATGCTGAAAATTTTTGATATCGCTATAAATCTCTGCTATTCTGAACATTTTTCTCTCCTGCAATAAGTTGAATTTTTACAACCCTTGCAACCGGCTGACTGTCCAAAAAATTGGGTTAAGTCCCTTGGCTTTGCGTCGCTATTTTTCAATAGTTTTGCCAAAATAGGTGCTGTTTTAGTTATATAAATCGAACGTTTTTTGCAAAACGCATGATAAATATCAAATAGATTTTATTATTTTGATTAAAATATTTTTCTAATCAAAAAGCAAAAACGACGAGAGGATTTTTGCCGAATACGCCAAACTGTTTATCTCTTTTTCGTTCCAAACTCTGTATCTTGTACAGTCGTCAAGCCCCAAGAAGAGTTTAACATACCCTTTTGATTTAATCTGGATGTGAAGGAACGATTTTATATCTTGTTCCGCCATAAGTTCATATGCACCCTCGGCTTTCAACGTTCTTAAAT
The DNA here is from genome assembly GCA_964370565.1 of uncultured Oscillospiraceae bacterium. GTDB lineage: Bacteria > Bacillota > Clostridia > Oscillospirales > Ruminococcaceae > CAYJAY01. Next base: position 33,890 of record CAYJJR010000009.1, read on the forward strand.
CGTTGCAATACAAAACCCCTTCATCATTTGAATCTCTGAAAAAGTCCTCTAAAATCTCTTTTGTTAACCCTTGAAGATTGTCTATCTCGGCACGTATTCCATCTTTGCACCATTCATATGTGTTGTCATACGTTTTTCCGTCGTCCTTAGATTCAAATATATAACATCTATCGACGTTCAAGGTTTTCCCAATGACTTTCATAGTTGCATCGATAGCGTTGTTAATGTTCTTTGACTCATACAAAAGGTTGAATATACTTGAAATTAGGTCTGTGTCAAAATATGAACTAACCATTCTGTTAGCGTTGTCAAGCGCTGTTCGGTTTTTCATTGTACCGTCCAAGAAATCTTTGCTATACAAAGTATAACAATCTTTTCCGCGCATCTTTGATTGATAGAGTGCTTTATCCGCGGATTTATAAAGATCCTCAAACGTTGTTCCGTCGTCCGGAAATCTTGCCACGCCGATACTTCCCGAAACTTTATAGTCCTCGTCTTCTCCTGAGTAGGTGTTTTGAAACGCTTCGGCTATCAATCTCGCTTTTTGTTCGATTATCTTTTGGTTTGATATACTTTCCGCAAAAACAATAAACTCGTCTCCGCCAACACGACCGATAATATCGCGTGATCTAAACTGTTCTTTAAGTTTTATTGCGATATCGCGCAAAACCAAGTCCCCAAAATGGTGTCCGAGGTTGTCGTTTATAGCTTTAAAGTTATCTATATCGATTATATATAACACATGATGGCGTGTGCTGTTTTCTTTTATGCTTCGTGCAATTGCGTTTTCCGCGGAAACTTTGTTGTAACAGTTTGTCAAAAGGTCAAGTTTCGCTTGCATTTCAAGTTCGCGTTGTTCGTGGATATCAACTATCTTTCCGATTACAAAAATCGGCTTACCTTTATTATTAAACTTTACGTTGTAAACAATCCTGTGATAACGCGGTTCGCTTCCGTCGAAAGTCAACCTAATATCATATTTTTTAAACACGCCGTTTAACATGTTTTGATATATTTCCATAAAGATATCTTTATCTTCTTCAAACACAATTCCTGCTTTTAACGTCGCAGACGGGAAAAGGGTTTTTTCATCATCAAATCCAATGACTTCTTTTCCTTTTCCGAAATACCTTATCATCGAAGTTCTTATATCAAGTGCAAAGAAAAGCTCTTCCGTTAACTGTGACATAACCCGAAACAACGTCTTGTCCGAAATTTGATCTAGGAAATAGTTTTCGATGTTGGTTGCATAATCGCCGCCGGCAAGTTCAGAACGCAAGTCACGCGTGAACCCCGCCACCATATGTTCTCCGTTTGAGCCCTCAATTCTCGAAAGAGAAATTTCGCTTGGGATTTCTTCACCCAACAAGTTGCGATGCAACCACAAAAACTGAACATAACCCTCTTTAAACGCCCTGTTGACATATTTTAACGCAAGTTCGGTGCTTAGCTCTCCATTTGGTTGGTATTCGGGAGAAAGCTTAAAGAAATTATCTAGATACTCTTGCTCGTCCTTAAGCCCGAAAAGACGCGCGGATTTTTTGTTACACATTATGTTTTGTTTTTCGTTGTTCCAAAGGTTTAAACAAAGCGGGCTGTCGTCTAAAATCGCTTTCATAATAGAACTTAAACTGCGCTCTTTTTTCACATTCTCGAAAAATATATTCAAATCATGTATGTAAACATAGACATATTTGCCGCCCAATTTATCATCAAAATTAGTTTTAAGCATCTTAATTTTTATCGGTATTTGTTCGCCGCTTGTGTTTCTTATGAACCAATCAAAAGCATGGCTTCCTTCTTGATATGCTTTCTCAACGCAATTAGCAAAGGTAAACCCGTCCACCTTGTCTTGAGGATTTCCAAAAATATAGTTTTTGAAATCTTTTCGATACTGTTCAACGCTTTCGCAACCAACCGCACTGTATGCGCTTTTATTACACACAACAAACTCTGCCTTGCTATCAAGCAAGATTAGCGAAGTTGGAGTTGCGTTTATCGACATCATAAAAAAATCTATGAACTTCGGGGTTTTATTATCGGACAGTATGTCTTCCCAAGTATAGTTGTTATAGTTTATATTTTTATTTCCATCCATATCGGTTCTCCTTAAAACTGAAAATCTATTTGTATTTGTTATGATATTTTTGACATAATAAGACATTATACTCTAGTTTAAAATTATACCATTAATATATTGATAATTCAAACAAAATCTTGTTTAAACGAGAATAAATTATTAAATTCAACAGCGATTATCGGTTGACTTCAAAAATTTAATATGATATACTCATCCAAGCCACCGACCGAACGGTCGGTCAGTATAGTTTAGGAGCATATAAATGATACCAAGTTACAGTGCAAAAAGGCCTTATACCGTGTTTGTTGCGGTTGTGTTAATTATAGTTTTAGGGGTTATCTCGTTTTTCGGCATGACAACCGATCTTTTGCCGACGTTTGAACTCCCCTATATTTTGGTAATAACCACATATCCCGGAGCTTCCCCCGAAAAAGTTGAACTTGAAGTCACCGCTCCTCTTGAGGCGGCGCTTGGAACGGCGGGCGGGCTTAACAACATGACCTCGACGTCGAGCGAAAACATGAGCATGATAACGCTTGAATTTGTCCAAGAGACAAACATGGACAGCGCGACAATCGAGGTTTCAAACAGCATAGATCTTGTCAAAGGTTCTCTTCCCGAAACTGTGTCTGCGCCGATGTTCTTGCAGATGAGCGCCGACATGCTCCCGATTATGGTCGCAAGCGTCGACATGGGGCTTGACACCGAGACCGCCGACGTCGTCCAATATGTCGAAGAAACGGTTATTCCGGCGTTTGAAAGGATAAGCGGAGTCGCTTCTGTAACCGCGTCGGGACTTGTTGAGCCGAAACTTAAAGTAGAACTCGACGACGACAAGATAGCGCTTTTAAACAAACAGTTTATTGAAGATATCGAAAGCTCGCTAGACGAAGCGTATGACGAGATATCGGCTACTAAATACGACCTTGAAGAGGCACAAGAGGAATTAAGCGGCGGAGCAGGTTCTCCCCAAGACGAACTAGCAAAAGCGAACGCCGGACTAACAAGCGCAATCTCGACACTTAATGCAATGCTTGCGGAAAAGCAAACGCTCGAGATAGACAAGGCGGCGTTTGAGGGCGAAAAATCCGGAATGGAGGGTATAGATACTTTTAATAAGGCAGTTTATACGCCTTTGCTAGTCGGTTCTCCATCTTCTGGCGCCATGCCGGCAATTCCAGGTTTTTTTGAAAACGCACTTTTTCTTCAACCTTTAGGACCATTGCCGACAGGACATAGTATCACAAGCTTTACACAATTAACCGAAGCACAGTTTACACAAACGATTGGTGCACCGCCTAATAGTATTCAATATATTTGGGAACAGGTTTTAAGCACACCTATGCCAGACCCCAACAATTCCGCAGCTACCACCACCATGCTTAAGGTTTTTCAAGAGTTTGGTGTTGGTGATCCTTTAACCCATAAAGGTATGGTTGCTATAGAAGCTATGTTTGCTTTTGCCCCAACAAGGGTGGCGGAACTCGAAGCCGAACTGCGCAACATCGACACTCGTTTAATGGTGCTTTCCGCTATGGAACCGGAACTGACAAGCGGCCTTAACGAGGCTCAAAGCGGATTTGAACAGGTTGTCTCGGGTCAAATGGAGCTTACTATTGGCTTAGCCGACGCCCAAACACAAATCCTCATTGGCCTTAACAGCATCGAACAGGTGCTTAACGATTTTGACGCAACAAGGGACAGCACGCTTGAACAAGCCGACCTTACTAACATCATAACGGAAGACATGATAAACGGCATATTAACCGCAAATAACTTTAGTATGCCGGCGGGATACATTGAGGACGATACGGGGGAATATCTCGTAAAGGTCGGCGATGTATACGACAACATAGACGAGATAGAAAACACCCTTTTAATGTCGCTTGACGCAACGGGAGACATTTTCATAGGAGACGTTGCAAGCGTTTCTCTCGAGAACGTCTCGGACGGAAGCTACGCAAAAGTAAACGGAGCGCCCGGTATTATACTCCAGTTCCAAAAACAAAGCACCGTTTCAACAACCGCCGTAACCGACGAGATAGAAGATGTTATCGAAACGTTGGAACAAAACGGCGATGGTGTTCGTGTCGTACCACTCATGAACCAAGGCGACTATATCGACATGATTGTAAACAGCGTTATACAAAACCTTTTGTACGGCGGATTGCTCGCGATATTTGTTTTGCTTTTCTTTTTACGCAACATAAAACCCACAATTATAATTGCGTTTTCAATTCCTATTAGTTTGATGTTTTCAATTACTTTAATGTATTTCACCGATGTTACCCTTAACATTATCTCTCTTTCGGGGCTTGCTCTGGGCGTTGGAATGTTGGTGGACAACAGTATCGTTGTTATTGAAAATATCTACCGCATGAGACACACCGGTGTTCCGGCAAAAACTGCCGCCGTCGAGGGCGCAAAACAGGTTATGGGGGCTATAACCGCCTCAACGCTAACAACTATCTGCGTTTTCTTACCGATAGTGTTTACCGACGGTATCTCTCGCCAACTTTTCACCGACATGGGGCTAACCATTGCATACAGCCTTGTAACAAGCCTTATCGTCGCGCTTACCCTTGTTCCGGCTATGAGTAGCCTTATGCTTGAAAATGTCGGTGAGCTGAACAAAAAAACAATGTTCGACAAGCTTATAGAGGTATATGCAAAAAGCCTTGCTTGGTCGCTTAAACATAAATCTGTCGTTTTAATTTTTGTTCTTTCGCTTTTAGCGCTTGCAATTATCGGCACAACGATTATGGGAACGGCGTTTATGCCCGAGATGGGGTCGCCCCAAATGAGCGCAACGCTTACGATTGACCCCGACGAAGAGGGTGTTGACTTGTTCTCGCTTTCCGACCAATATGCTTCCCAGATACTTTCTATCGACGGCGTTGAATATGTCGGAGCGATGGATCAAGGCTCGGCGGGATTTGCCGGCATGGGGGGCGGCGGAAACAGCATTTCATATTATATACTGTTAAGCGAAGACTCGCCCTTTGACAACAAGGCGGTCGAAAAGCTTATATATGAAAAAACCGCATTTTTAAAGGGAGAAATTTCGGTTCAAGCCTCCACCATGGACATGTCTATGATGACAGGTTCCGGCATACAAATTGTGCTTAAATCCAACGACCTTGACGAGCTTATAGCCGAATCGGGCAGAATTGCCCAGATTATGGGAACGGTTGAGGGTGTTGGAGAAGTCACGACGGGTTATGAAGATGCCGACAACGAGATACGAATAACTGTTGACAAAGAAAAAGCTATGCGCAAAGGGCTTACCGTAGCACAGGTCTATTCCGAGATAGCCTCCGCATTAACGCTTGAGACCGATTCAACCGTCGTGAGTAGCGGAAACGACAACTTCCCTGTTGTTATCGTGACCGAGGGTTCAAGCTTAACCGTTGAGAGCTTGCCATACTTTGCAATTGAACTTTCAACCGATGAAACCGCCGAGACCCCGTCGATGTCTGAAGACGAGGAAGATGAGGACGAGGAGGAAGATGACGAAGACGACTATGTTCTTTTAAAAGACATTGCAACGATAACGGAGGAGACGACGGTTCCGTCGATAAATCGAGATAATCTGGCGCGATACAGTTCAATCTCGGCAACTATAGCGGACGGATACAACATAGGCCACGTCAGCCAAGACGTTGAACGAGCTCTTTCGGGGTACACTCCGCCCGACGGCGCAACGGTTGAAACCGAGGGCGAAAACGAGATGATTAACGACGCGCTTTCCGACCTTGTTTTGATGGTGCTTCTTGCTATTGTGTTTATATATCTAATAATGGTAGCCCAGTTCCAAAGCGTTTTATCGCCGTTTATAGTTTTGTTCACGCTTCCTTTGGCGTTTACGGGAGGGCTTTTGTTGCTTTGGATTTGTGGAATGGAACTTTCGGTTGTTTCGATGCTTGGGTTCTTGGTTCTCGCTGGCGTTGTCGTTAACAACGGAATAGTGTTTGTTGACTACACAAATCAGCTTCGCGAAAGCGGCCTTGACATCTATTCAGCGTTAATCGAAACGGGACGTTCAAGGATTAGGCCAATTCTTATGACGGCGCTTACAACGGTTCTAGCTATGAGTACTATGGCGCTTGGCATGGGACAGGGCGCAGAAATGACCCAGCCTATGGCGGTTGTCACGATTGGCGGACTTATGTACGCAACTCTCCTTACGCTTTACGTCGTTCCGAGTATATACGCTTTAATCCATGACAGAAAAAGCAAACGAAACAAAAGAAACAGGAGGGGTTAGCTGATGACTGATATAATGGAACAATTTAATCAACTCACAGAAAAAGAGCTTTTAATATATAAGGCGGTTATCAAGAACATTAAAAGCGGAAAGAACCCCGGCGACATAACGATTTCCGAGATCGCACGAACAGCAGGTATCGGAAAAGGAACGGTGTATGAATATTTTAAGAGCAAAGAGGAAATTCTTTTAAAAACAATTCTGTTTCAGTTTGTAAGAAGTTTCAACGACGCTTCAAAGCTTGTTCAAAGCGGCAAGTCGTTTGAAGAAATCTTTAAAACCATGTTGGATAACGCATATTATGCATTTGACATGAAAAGCTCAAACTTTGGCGGAACACTCTCGTTATTTTCCTGCAAAGAAAAAACCGCCGAACAAGCCAATTATTTTTTGACTGACACAAGAAACATCGTGAAATATTTTAAACAATGCACAAATTCCCTGCTTCAAGAGTTAATATCTGTCGGCGTTTCACAAGGGGTATTAAAAAGAGTGGAAGACAAAGAGTTCGCGATGTTCACAATAAGCGCGTCGATATCTTCGTTTATAAACTCAACCCATTTTTTTGAAGAAACCGAAAGCGAAGAGTATAAAAGAGTTAAACACAACGCCTATAGGTTGGTTATTGAAACGCTGGGGTAAATAATAGTTAATAGTTAATAGTTGATAGTTGATAGTTGATAGTTAATAGTTATGGAGCGGCTTACGCCGCAATTTAAATGACATACAATCAGAAAAGCGGCGATATTTTAAATGTATCAAAATATCGCCGCTTTTGGTTAATTTAGTAATTTTTTTTGATTTTATTGTTCTTCAATTAGTTGTTTTCCGTTTGCTTTACGCCATTTTTTATATAGCTACGAACTAGTGAAACCATACATGTTGTATCACTTATATTTGATTTCGAAAGCACACCAAATTGTAAATCGTAATGTCAAAAACAAACCTATTTTAAGGGGCTGTGGTGAAACAAAAATTTCACTACAGCCTCTTTAGCATTGCAAAAATTTAAATTTTAAATTAAATCAACAAATACATGTCATTCAAATTACGGCGTAAGCCGCTCCATAACTATTAACTATTAACTATTAACTATCAACTATTCACTATTAACTATTAACTGTTAACTATCAACTATTCACTAATAAGCCCTTGTTCCATAAGGAATTCATACGAAACTTGGCTTGCGTCAAGACCTTCTTCGACAACTCTGCCGTTAAGCATACTCATCGTTGCGTCGTCAAGAGCCTCGGAAAGTTGTTTCATAAGTCCCTCAACTTCGGGGTATTGTTCATATACCTTTTCGTTGACAAGCGGGAACATGTGATATGGTGGGAAGAACCCAAGGTCATCTTCAAGAAGCACAAGGTTGTTTTTTGCAATTAAGCTATCAGTTGAAAACGCCGTTATAACGTCAACTTCGTCGTTTGCAATTGCTGTGTACATAAGTGTTCCGGTAAAGTTTGGCGTGTCTTCAAAATACATATCATACATCTTTGACATGCCAAGATATCCATCTTCGCGAACCGCAAACTCGGGCGAACACCCAAGAAGCAAACGTTCCGAAACCTTTGCAACATCCGACATGTTTTCAAGCGAATACTGTTCAGCAGTTTCCGGTTTAACCGCAAGAACATAGGTATTGTTAAAGTTAAGGTGATCGAGGACATAAAGATTGTCGGTTTCACGAACCGTTTTTCTTATTAATTCAAAAACCTCCTCGCTCGACGTTCCGGGGGTGAACGTGTTTCCGAGAACCGCCGAATAAAGCGAACCGGAATATTCGGGATAGATATCAATTTCTCCCGAAGTTAACGCGTTAAACGCAACCATAGTTCCACCAAGTCCGAGTTTTCTTTCTATGTTTAAATCGGTGTTGTATTCTATCATGTCGGCAATAAGGTTTCCGACAACGCGTCCTTCAACCGCTTCTTTAGAGCCGACAACGATATCGGGTTCTTGCGCAAGACTGCTGTAACCCATAACTCCGATAATAACCGCAAATACCGATACAACTGCGGCAACCGTTGTTCTTTTACTTCTTTTCAAAGATGCAACCGCTTCGGGTGTGATGTTTGCCGATTTAAGTTGCAAGCTAATCGGTGTTGCGGCTTTTTCGACTTTGGACATGATAAAGTCCATTAACAACGCCAATATACAAGCAGGAATAGCGCCGGCTAACATCATAGTTGTGTTCATGGTATGTATACCAGAAATAACAAGCGTTCCAAGAACTTCTGTGCCGATATAAGCGGCAATTGTCAAAAGGCCTACGGCGGTTACCGACGATATACGAATACCCGCCATAATAACAGGAAGCGCAAGCGGAATTTGAACTTTAAAAAGAATTTGTGTATTGGTCATTCCGATGCCTTTTGCGGCTTCAAGTGTATCTCGGTTTATGTTTGCAAGTCCGGTATACGTGTTTTTAAGTATCGGTAGAATTGAATACAATACTACAACAAAGACTCCCGGAACGGCGCCTATGCCAAGCAATGGCATTACAAGTCCTAAAAGCGAAAGGCTTGGTATTGCTTGAATTACGTTTGCAATACTTAAAACCGGTTTGTTAAGGTTTTTATAGTTAAATATTGTAATTCCAAGCGGAACAGCAATCAAAATAGCGATGGCAATTGCAATAAATGTGTATTGAACATGGTTATAAAGAAGTTTGCCCACATATTCGATATTTGCGCTGTAATAAGCTAATAAACTAGTCATTATTTGCCACCTCCTCGTAATCTATAAACTGTTGGCTCAAGGTTGTGACAAGGGTACTTGTTGTTACAAGCCCGTTTAACGTTCCGTCTTCGTCAACAACGGGTATGCTTGAAACACCAAGCGCTTTAACCTTTTTCAATAGCTCAACTATCGAGTCATATTGGCTAGCAATAACTTTTGGTGTTTTAACCATTGTGGATACCGGAGCGGATTTATCTTGGCATTGCGCAAGGTCGATAGCCGTTGCAACACCGATAAACTTGTTCTCATCGTTTAAAACAAGTATTCTGTCAACTTTTCTAAGTCTCATGTTCTCAATGGCTTTTAATATCGGAACCTCCATAAACGTCGTTACGGGGGTAGTAACCATTATATCTTTTGCCCTTATATATTCGGGATTGCTCCAGATACGGTTGCGCCCGACAAACGTAGAAACAAACTCATTTATCGGATTTTTCAAGATGTTTTCGGGGGTGTCGTATTGGACAATGTCCCCTTCTTTCATAATACAAATTCTGTCCGCAATCTTAACCGCTTCGGTCATGTCGTGGGTTACGAAAACTATTGTCTTTTTAAGCTTTGCTTGTAAGTTAACAAGCTCGTCTTGCAATTGATGTCGCGTAATTGGGTCGACCGCCGAAAACGGCTCGTCCATTAAAATAATTTCGGGGTCGGTTGCAAACGCTCTAGCAACGCCTATACGTTGGTTTTGCCCTCCCGAAAGTTGTACAGGGTATCGTCCGCTGTACATCTCGTAATCAAGCCCCACCATCTCGAGAAGCTTTTTTGTCGTCTTTTTTATCTCTTCTTCGGGAACTTTTTGAAGCCTTGGTATAACCTCGATGTTTTCCTTTATCGTCATGTGTGGGAAAAGCCCCGTCTGTTGGATAACGTATCCAATATGTCGGCGTAGTTCAATAGGGTCTTTGTCGGTAATGTCCTCACCGTCAATGTAGATTTTACCTTGTGTTGGGCGAATTAACTTGTTAATCATCTTAAGTGTTGTCGTTTTGCCACAACCCGACGGACCTATGAGGACAACAATTTCGCCTTTTGCTATCTCGAAGTTTGCGTCGT
>CAYJJR010000010.1:0-43899 GCA_964370565.1 uncultured Oscillospiraceae bacterium
TTGTAAAGAAATACTTTGATTTTTGTGCGAAGCACAAAATGACGAACGAAGTGAGACAAAAAGTATTTCCCAAAGAGCTCCACCGAAGGTGGAGATTTTATTATCTCTTAAGGTTTATAAGCTCTTCAAGCATGGTATCTGTTACCGTTATAACCCTTGAGTTTGCTTGGAAGCCCCTTTGCGTTGTAATCATGTCCGCGAACTGTTCCGAAAGGTCAACGTTACTCATCTCAAGCGAACTGCTCTTTAATGAACCTGTTCCGCCAAGTCCCGGTTCTTCGTGGATAGGCGTTCCGGAGTTTACCGTTTCGATGAAGTAGTTGTCGCCGGCAAGTTGTAAACCTTCGGGGTTCGCGAAGTTTGCTAGCGAAATCTGTCCGCCGACTTGAATTCCGAAATAGTCGTGGGTGAACGTTATCGAACCGTCTGTTCCAATCGTTATGTTGCTTAATTGGTCAAGCGTTACGGGGCCGCCCTCTGTTCCTCCTTGTAGCGAGAACATCTGTGTTCCGAGCCCTAGATTTTCCGAAGGTACCGAGGGGGTTGCTGTTGCGCCTGCCGGTGCAACGTTTCCCGAACCTCCCGGATATTGAGCGTTCATTGCATCGAATTTTGGATTTGAAACTTGTATAAAATCGTCGCCCGTTCCGTTTTTCAAAATAAGCGAGTTTGATTGAACACCGTCTTCGATAGTTCCTGTGTACGCTACGCCTCCAATTGTCATCGAAACGTTATATGCTTCGGGAGGTCCTGCCGCATATGTTGCGGATACGTCGCTTATCGCTCCGTTTCCTGTAAATCCTGTGCTTACTTCTTCAAGCATCATAAGGCCATTGAAAAAGCTGTTTGTCGAAAGTTCGCCAAGATCGGTTCCACCGGCCACTCCCGTTATCTGCTCACCGGTTAGTCCGCCGGCCGGGAATGTCGAGCCGCTTATCGTGAAGTTTCCGCCGGGGTGGGTTTGTCCGCCCATCTCTTGCGTAATTGCAGCGTTAACCTGTGTGCTTAAATCTGCAAGGCTTGTAAAGTTTGCGCTTGGATTTAGAAGAACGCTTATCGAGCCGGTTTCCGAAATTTCAACTTGTAGGTTTGCGCCCGCCGGAACGGAGTTGCTCGAAGTGAAACTCATCGCCACGTTGCCGTCGGCCGAATTTTCGCTTGCGGTGACTGTAAACGGTATGCCGTTTATAGTGTTAGTTGCGGTCGACGGACTCGGTGGAACTGGGGCAAGCCCGTTGATTAGGTTTATGAGGTTTGCGCCGGGGTTGCCTGCCGCGTCTGCGCCAAGGACAAAGTTGCCCTTAACGTCTATAAGGTTACCCGCCGAGTCGATATTTAACATACCGGCTTTTGTATAGTATATATTTCCGCCGCCGTCTTGAACTTGAAGAAAGCCTTCGCCTTGAATTGCAACGTCAAGACCGAAACCGGTTGTTTGCATACTCGAGGTGCTCATTTGGGTTTGGATAGCCGAAAGAGAGGAACCGTAACCAACGCTAGATGGGTTTGTTCCGCCCTGTTGGGCGTTTGGAGCGGAAGCTCCTGTAAGTGTTTGATAATAGACATCGGAGAAAACCGCTCTTTGCGCTTTATAACCGAACGTGTTAACGTTGGCTATGTTGTTTCCGATTACGTCCATTTTAACTTGGTGGGTTTTAAGTCCGGCAACGCCGGAAAACATTGCTCTATTCATTTAATCTCCTTATTGGAACAAAGTTATTGTTACTTGTTTGAAACGAATTTTGTATCCGTCTGTCGTTCGGGATACACAAAGCCTCCATAAGGACCGGCTTTATATTATAACTGTTCCGTTAATGTTGGTAAAAATGGTTGGCTCGCTGTCGCCGCTACCTTTTGCGGTTATGACCGTTCCTGTCGGGACATTTACGATAAACGCGGTTTGGTCTACAAGTATCAACGCATCGTTAAGGTTTTTTTCGCTCGCTATCTCGATGCCTTTGCTTAACCGTTCCATTCCGCTTTCGGAAATTTCAATATCCCTTTCGGCAACTCTGCTCGCCGCGTGTTTAGAGAAGTTTACGTTTTGCTGTGAATTGATCTGCTGTTCAAGTATCTGTCCGAATTCGCCCGAGTTTTCGGGTTTGTTCGTTTTGTTTGGAAGCAGATCTTGTGGGTTTCTCGGAGTTCCGACTATCAGTGGTTTGTACAGATTAATCTTGAAATCGTCCAATCGCCTGCTCCTTTGCTGTTATTTTTTTGTAAGTTTTAATGTTTGTAATGTTTAAGTTATTTTGTTATGGTGTGGTTTGTTCTGTAGAATCGGTTTCCGTTTCCGTTTCAGTTTCCGTTTCTGTTTCTGTTTCCGTTTCGGGTTGAACTTTTCCGGCTTCGATTATGTCTTCGACTATATCTTTGAGCGCTTCTGTCCAATCTTCGATACTCGGAACTTCTTGTTGCGGTACCGCGCCTAGCGCCGTCACTTGGTCAAGCGTGAAACGTTCGTCGCCCATGAATACATAATATTCGCCGTCCACCATCGCCATTTGATCCACAACTCCAGTTATTACATCGATGTATCCCGACGTGCTTGAAGCTCTCGTTGCGGTCACTTCTCTGCCGACAAGCGACAACGCGAAGTTTGTCTGTGAATAGGACGCCATCTCTTGCATCATCTGCATGTTAGAGAAATCGGACATCGTGCTAATCATCTGGCTGTCGTCCATTGGGTTTGTGAAGTCTTGGTTTTGCATCTGGGTTATCATAAGATTCAAGAAGTCTTGCGAATCAAGTATCGAATTATCGACCGCTCCTGTAAATCCGGTACCCGAGGTTTCTCCTGTGTAACTGCTGTTTCTAATCCCTTCCATTTGTTTCTCCTTTCAAAGGGTTTTGCTGTACTATTTTGGTTGTTATACAACTCTATGTTGTTATACAAACTTAGAGGGTTGTTATACGTACATGCTAAGGTTGCCCATCTCGTCGATAGTTTCGTCTTGCGCCTCTATTTCGACAAACTGTTGGTCGCCCTCGCCGTCCTGCCATGCGTCTTGGTTTTCGCCTTGGTTTTGTCTGTTTGCAAAGTTTTGTCCCATCATGTCAAAATGTTCAAGCGAACTTCCGGAACTTTCCGACGTTGCAACAACTGTGTCTTTAACTTCTACTTGCATCGGCCTTAACGCTTCTCTTAAACCATTCAACTCGTCGTTTATAAGCCCGGCTGTTTTCGCGCCCGCCGCAAATATCTGTAGAGTTTTGTTTCCGTCGTCCTCTATGAGTTTAACGGTAATCTCGCCGAGACTTTCGGGGTTAAGCTTAATCGTAAACTCGGTTTTTTGAAGAGAAAGATTTTCCTTTATGCCGTTTGCTATTTGGTCTTGAAGCGCCGGAGCGTTTGCAAAGTTTCCGAGCTTTTTCTCAAACAGATGGCTTGTTTGTTCGGCGTTGTTCGGTTTTTCAAGCGACATCAAAGGTTGTTCGTTTTGGTTATCGTTTCCGTTTTCAAGATCTTTTCTCGCCTGGGTCGTATATCTCAAAAAGTTTGCTTGCGTTTCCATCAACGATTTTAAACCTTCGCCACTAACGCTTTTTTCGGTTGTAACGGTAACTTTCCCTAAACTTTGTTTTAAAGCTTGCGGGTCGATATAGGCCTCTGCGTCAAACTGTGCGTTTGAAGCGCCGTTTGTTGCCGCGCTTTGTCGAGCGTTTAGAATATCCGAGATAATCCCGATTTGGTTTTCCGTCAACGCTGTTCCGCCCTCTTTTCCCGCAACAAGAAACGGGTTTTGGATGTTAAGCAACATCGCAAGTTCGCCTAGCATCGAGCTGTCGAAATTTTCCGCGTCAAACGTTCCGTCTTTCAAATTAGAAAACAAAGCGTTATCGTCTAGGTCTATCTCGCCGTTTTCCGTCATACTTGCCAACATGTTGTTGATTATCATAACAAACGGGCTTGCTGATGCGTCCGCTTTTCCTTGGGTTACGCCGCTTTCGCCTGATGACATAAAATCCGAAATCTTGGCAGTTTCCATGCCTGTTTTTACTGTATTCACATATTTCACCTCCGTTCTTTTTTTAATATATATAGCCACATGCAAAACGTTTTAAACTTTCGCTTAAATTTTGTTTTACATCTTGCTAACTTGATTTTGCGGTGGTTTGTCGCTTTTATATGTGACTTTTGGTTTTTGCTATCGTAACATATTCAAGCATGTTGGCTTCGGTTTCTCTTTTTTCGAGAACTGCGTGTCTTCCTTGTTGTTTTTCTTCAAGCCGTTCATATCCCGAAACCTCGTTTGACACCTTTGTAACAACCGCAAGTTGTTTTGCCACTTGTACTTGCGCCTCTTCAAGGCTGATTTTAAGCGATTGTATTCGGCTGTTTTGGGTATCAAGAATGTATTTATATGAACTTATCTCGACGCCGTTAACACCTTTTTGTTGTTTCATTTGAAACTCGTTTTGGTGGTTTTGTTTGTCCTCAAACGCTTGGTCGAGAAGACCTTTAATCGTGTCGCGTTTTTTGTTTGCAAGAGCTAGTTTGTTTTTTTCGGTATCAAAAATCTGGTTTTTATAGTCGTATACCGTTTCGAGGGAAAATTTAAACGGTTTCATTTTAACAAATGCCTTTCTTTTGCAACGTGGAATGATTTTAATTCGTAATTCGTAATTCGTAATTCGTAATTTTGGTGCGGCTTACGCCGCGATTTAAATGACAAAGTTTAAAGATTTTTTGTTGATTTGTGGACGGTTCGGGGGGGGGGTGGGGACGGAACGGATGATACCGGCAAGAGCAGAGCCCTTGCCCTACGACCGCCAATTGTGGCGAGCTCTAGCGATAAGGACGGGAGGATGCTATCCTCCCCTACGTCCATCAAATGTTGCGTTGTTCGAACGATGAGGACGGACGACCACCATTTTATGGAAACGTCAAAGGCCGAAAACCATATTCAAATTTCGCCACGAAGTGGCGCACCACAACTCCTAACTCCTAACTCCTAACTCCTAACTCCTAACTCCTAACTCCTAACTCCTAACTAACCGCTTTTTCCAACTCGGACAGCGTCTCTTCAAGGCTAAACCTCTCTTCGACTTCCTGTCTTAAAAATTCGTTTATCCTGTCTATTCGTGCAATGGCGGCATCAAGCTTTGGATTTGTTCCGGCTTTATACGCGCCAATCGAGATGAGGTCTTCCTTTTCTTTATAGAGCGACATCAAATTCCGACATTTATTCGCAAGGTTTTTATGTTCGGGCGACGCAATTGTCGCCATAAGTCGGCTTAAGCTGTTAAGTACGTCGATTGCCGGGTAATGTGCTTTTGCGGCAATGTCTCGCGAGAGAAGAATATGCCCGTCTATGATACTTCGGACAGTGTCCGCTACCGGTTCGTTAGGGTCGTCGCCCTCGACAAGGACTGTGTATATTCCGGTTATTGAACCTTTATTAAAGTTGCCCGAACGTTCGAGAAGTTTTGGAAGCGCCAAGTATATCGACGGAGTATATCCCCTTGCAACGGGTGCTTCGCCGGCGTTCAAGCCTATTTCACGTTGGGTCATCGCAAATCGCGTTAGGCTGTCCATCATCAAAAGGACGTCTTTGCCTTGTTGTTGGAAATACTCCGCGATTGCTGTTGCGGTTTGGGCACATTTATATCGCATCATCGCCGGTTGGTCCGACGTTGCAACGACGAGCACCGAACGTTTAAGCCCCTCAGCGCCAAGGTCACGATTTATAAACTCGACAACCTCTCTTCCGCGTTCGCCCACAAGGGCGATTACGTTGAGGTCGGCGGTCACGTTGCGGGCAATTGTTCCCATGAGGGTACTTTTTCCTACGCCGGAACCGGCAAAAATTCCAATCCTTTGTCCTTTGCCGACCGTTATCAACGAATCAATAGCTTTAACGCCAAGTTGAATAACTTCGCTTATCGGCGGACGTTCGAGCGGGTTTGAAACTGTGCCGCCCGTGAAGATAGTTTTTTCGGCTTTTATCTCGCCTTTGTTGTCAATTGGGTTTCCAAGTGCGTCGATAGTTCGTCCGAGAAGTTCATTTGAAACGTTAAGAGTGAGTTTTCGGCCGGTATTTACAACCGAGTAGCCATAACCCAAATCGTCTGTTTCTTTATATGGCATAAGATATGTTTTGTTGCCCGAAATTCCGACAACCTCGCAGATTAATTTGTCTTTTCCGTTTTTTAAAAGCACATGGCATACATCGCCAATGCTTCCGGGAAGACCGATAACCTCGATTGTCATACCTTGAATCTTGCTTATTCTTCCCCTATGGGTTTTAAGGTCGGAATAGTTTATAATCTGTCTGTAACTCGAAAGGTCAAGTATTTCGTCTATGCTTTTTTGTTTTAGCACTGCTGCACCCCACTTGGTAATGCGTAATTCTTAATTCGTAATTCGTAATTAAGGTTCGTCGTAACGACGAATTGGCGCCCACTTCGTGGCGTAATTTGAATGGTGTATTTTGAAAAACTTTAGATAATTACGCATTACGAATTACGCATTACGAATTATTTAATTTCATTCCCGTCGATGTCGTACGCCATGAAAAGATCTTTGAGGTTTTGCGCTTGCGCCGAGATATCGGCAACAATCGTTCCCTCTTCTCCGCTTACGCTTATCTTTCCTTTATCTTTAAACTTAGTCGTGACAGAAGATCTTGAGCCATAACCCTTTTCGTCGAGTTCTTGTTTAATCTCATCTATCATCGAAGAAACGCTGTTTGAAAGTTCAATCTCGAGCCATGAAGAGTTTTTAACGTCTGCCACCGATTCGAACACCAATTTTTTAAGCAGTTCGTCGTTTTCGTCAAGTTTGTTTAAAACAAACTTTTCGGCTATGTCAACCGCAAGGTATTTGAGTTCGTCGGCATATCTTTCGAGAAAATCCCCGTGTGTTTGCTGAAGTTGCAACAAAACTTCGTCTATCTCTTCAAGCTTTTTTTCAAGTTCAAGCTTTCTTGTGTTAACGGTGTTTTGATATGCTCGCTCGCTCGCTTCGCTTGTCGCGTGTTCAACCGCGGATGAAACCGCCTCTTCGATAGCTATCTTGGCTTGTTGTTCGGCAAGTTCGCGATATTCTTGTTCGATTTTTTGATGTAACGCCTCAAACTCGTCTTTGTAAAGTTCTTTAAGTTCCTGTTCGGTCAAAACTTTCGGTTCCGGCTTGAAAACCTCGATAACATTATTGTTCTCGGAAAACTCGTCCACTGAAAAGTCGCCTTCAAAAAACCCTTGTTGCAACTCCTCCGCTGTAAGCTCTCGGTTGTCGTAATCCTCGCTTAAAGTTTCGCCAAACTCTTCGTTTTCCGACGTAGTTTGTTCGGTTTCGGGCGTTGGCTCCGGAAGATCGGGTATCTTTATGCTGTCAAGGTTCTCGGTGTGTTTAACACCTCTGTATAACCTAGGCAATTATTGTGTCCTCCTCGCCTCCGCGCGATATGACAATTTCGCCTTCTTCTTCGAGTCGTCTTATCAAGGCAACTATCTTTTGTTGGGCTTCCTCTACGTCTTTCATGCGGACATTGCGCAAGAATTGGATATCTTCGAGAATTCCCTCTTTGACCCTGACCGAGATGTTGGACAACAAGAGATTTTTGACGTCTTCGCTTGAACCTTTGATTGCGATAGCGAGATCTTGTCTGTCGACTTCGCGGAGAACTCTTTGGATAGACATGTCGTCGAGCATCGTGATATCGTCGAATACGAACATGAGTTTTCTGATGTTTTCGGAAAGTTCGGGGTCGGTTTTCCCAAGTTCGGTAAAAATATATTTTTCGGTCGAACGATCGGAATGGTTGATGATGTCCGCAACGTAGTCTACGCCGCCTATCTTTGTCATGTCGAACGAAACAACCGCCGAGAACTTGCGTTCAAGAACCCTTTCGACTATCTCGACCATGTCGGGAGAAACGCTGTCTAGGTTTGCAATTCTCTTTATAACGTCAAGTTGAATAACTTTTGGTAGTTCCGAAATGATTTTAGAGGCTTGCTCCGGCCGCGTGTACGACAGGACAAACGCAATAGTTTGCGGATGTTCGTTTTGTATCATCATAAGGATATTTTTTGGGGTTGCCTTGCGCAAAAATTCAAACGATTTCGTCTGCATAGATTGGGAAATTCGCTCCATGTATTCGCCCGCAAGTTGTGGACCAAACGCCTTTTCCAAGATATCTTTCGCATAGAGAACGCCGCCGTCTTGGATAACCTTTTGGGTTACGCAAAGACCGTAGAAATCGTCTACAATGACCTGCATCTCGTCGGGAGATATCTTGTTAAGTTGGGCTATCTCGACCGATAGCGCTTCTACTTCTTCTTTTGAAAGATGTTTGTAGACCTCCGAGGCGTTGCCCGCTCCAAGGGCAATAACGACCGCCGCCGCCCTTTTCATCGAGGACATTTTTTTGCTTGCTGTTGCTGTCGGACTCAACTCCAGTCACCCTCTTTCATCCATGATCTTAGTAAGTTAGCCGTAATTTCGGGATTTTCTTGTGCAAAATCGCGTATCTCTTCAACTATTGCATCGTTGGTTGGATTATCGCTGGCTTGCGCTGCCGAGGCAAGTTGCTTTTTGTAGTCTTCTATTTCTTTTTTGCTCTTTTCGATATCGAGTTGGTTTTGGATCTCTGCTTGTTCCGCCTTCTTCTTCGCACGTTTCCTTAGTAAGAAGAAAAGTATAATACCTATTATAAGTAGAACTAGGAACGAGATGCCTCCGACTATCGCGTACATTTGAATCTGTTCCGCTGTAAGCGTTCCGCCCTCTTCCTCTACCTCAAACTCGAAGCCCGAAACAAAGATTAAATCGGGTTCTATGTCAACACTTTTGGAGATAAGGTTTGTAAGTTCTTCTCGCCTCGCTTCGGTTAGGCTCGGTTCGTTTACCAATACCGAAACAGTAGCCCTTTCAAGCCGCGCTTGGCCTTTTTCTATCTGGGTTTTAATATATGAATAGTCTATCTCGGTGTCCCAACGGAAATGTGTTGCGTCTTCGTTATCCGTTCCCGCGTAGGAATACTGCGGAAAGTCTGTGTTGTCCTCTTCGCCCACAAGGCCGCCGATGTCAACATCTTCGTCTAACGTATATTCACCCTCTGTGCTCGTTACAAATCCATCACCGTCCGGGCCTTCTTGAAGCTCGACTATCTCGGACAACATAGCGTCATAGTTAATCGTAACCTTTGCGGTTGCGACAACCCCGTCCACTCCGTATCTCGGGGTCAAAAGCCGCACTATATTTTCTTCTATATGTGACTGCGCGGCATATTCAAACTCAATATTTTCTTCAACCGATAACGTCTCGTCCGCTTCCGATTCCATAAGCTCAATAGATTGTCTTGAATCGACCACCGTTACGTCTTGCGGAAGCATGTCGGGAACCGCAAAAGCAACAAGATTTTTAATCGCGGAAACTTGTTGAGGTTCAATCGTAACGCCCTGTTCAAACGTCAACAAAACGCTGGCGCTTGATTTTTCGCCTTCGTCTGCGTTGTCCCAAACATAATTGCTTTGTTCCGGCATATCGATAAGCACGGTTGCGTCTTGAACCCCTTGTATCTGTTTAAGGGTTACGCGTATGTCGCTTTGAAGTTGGTATAATATCCACTGTTGCCTTTCGGATTCGGTCGTCGTCATGCCGAGGTTGCTTGAAAAATGGTCGTATGTCGGCGCGGTTCTCGGAAGCCCCTCTGCCGCCAATTGAAGCAACCATATGTCAAACTCGTCCTCGCGCACCAATATGTCGCCGTTTGCGTCAAACTTCGCATCGGCGCCCCACATCGACAACATGCTGTATATAGTCGACTTCTCGCTTGTTTCAAGGTTGTTGTACAAGACGACATATCCGGAACTTGTGCTGTTTAGCGCGACGGTTAATATTACGGCCAACAACAAAATTCCGCCGAAAATCGAAACCGACATTATCTTTTGTTTTTTGGACATGGTCTGAATTTGGTTTTTAATCGAACCCAAAATCTTGTCAATTTCAATAAACTTCACGGTTAATCTTACCCTTCAAAAAAGTTGTTAAATTGTTAAAGCATATCTGCAAATTATACATGCTAAACTTGCATACTCATGATTTCTTTGTATGCGCTAACCGTTCTCGAAGTCAGTTGTACCGTCGTTTGTAACATGGCCGACGCTTTAAGCGAGTTGACTTGAACTTGTGCAACGTTGTCAATCTCCCCCAACGAAAGAGCTATTCCGTCCTGTTCGGTTTGTTGTTGTAACGCCTCTGTTTCCTTTATGGCGTCGGTTAAAAAATCTTTAAACGAAAACGCGTCGCTCGCCTCTTGTTCTTGAGTTTTGTTAAGCGAAAGATCGTGTTCAAAAAAGTCTACCGCTGAAATCTTGTTAATCATTTTTTACCCTCTTTTCATCACAATATAAAATATAATTTCGACATAAAAATCGCTAGTTCCGCATTTTTCTTTATATATTTTAATCTTATTATATATAAAAGTCAAAAAAAGTTTTTTAATAAAAATCGGTTATATTATTAATTTTATTATTAGCGAACAATTTTTAGGAAAATATTAGGTTAAAAATCGCATTGTTTGAAAGTAAACCGTTTAATTTTTGTGAAAACTCTATAAATTTGTTTTTAATTTTCAAAGCACTTGTTATAAAGATACAAATTTCATGTATATATTTTCAAAAAGATTTTAAAAAGCAATATCCAAAACTTTAAACATCCATAAACTGTTACTAAAACTTTTTCTTTAATAGCTATTTCATTTTTATGATTTTGGGGAATAAACTTAGTATAAGTTATTTTTGTAATGTTTAAAAATCGCTCTCGATATTGTTATGGAATAGGAGTTTACCAACCATGAAGATACCAAACACGTACGGCAATATAACGATGCTGACAAATTCCGAGATAAACAAAAGCAGTTATATCCCCCCCGAAAAAAAGCTCGAAACGAGCGAAACGTTCGGCGCGGATAAAATTGAAATAAGCTCTAAAGGCTCGTTTCAACAAAAGCTAAACCAAGAAGTTAAGAAATATTCCGAAGTTTACAAGACGGAACAACCGAATGTTTCGGAACGTATCGCCGAACTTAAACAGATTTATGCCGGCGAATGTTGTCCCGTGTCCGGATTTGAAATCGCGGACAGAGTTCTTAACAAGTTGTACTCGATTTAACGGACCTAGCAACGCAAACACATTATAGAGAGAGGTTAAAGATGACAGAGCTTTCAAAAGACATTGTCGAAATTTCTAACCAACTTTCCGATCATCTCGACAAAATGAACGAGTTTGAAGGAACGCTTAGGAATGCTTTCTTGCAAAAGAAAAACGACATGATAAATACCTATATGAACACAAAACAAGCAAACGTCATGAAACTTAAACAGCTTGAAGAAAAACGTTTGAAAGTTTTTGAACAACACGGGCTGTTAAATACCACCGCCAAACAACTTTTGGAAACGCTTGATAAACAAGACAAACAAGACGTTTCGGCGGCAGTTGACAGGTTGACGGAAAGTTATAAAAAACTTTCATATTCAAACAAAGTTTCGCTTGACATTGCGAACAATCTCTCGCTCATCTTGGAAAAAGGGAAAAAAGACAGCAAAAATCTTTATGGTTTGGACGGAAAGAAAACGTCAGGGGCCTCTGTTTCCCCCACTTTTTTTGAAAAAGTGTAGACTTCACCATTTATTTAATAGATAACAGGAGAACGAATAATGCGACCAACTTTTATGGGCTTTGAGATGTCAAAGCGCGCTATATATACAAATCAAAAAGCGTTGGATATCGTTGGACACAACCTTTCCAACGTCAACACGGCGGGATATACAAGGCAACGTGTCGAGGTTACCTCGGTTGCGGTTAACAACGATCTTCAAAGGATCAACAACGGAACTGTTGGTCTTGCGGGGCAAGGCTCCCAAGCCGTTGGGGTTGAACAACTCCGCGACATATTTGTCGACCAACGTTTCCGCGAAGAATATTCAAACGCCGCCTACCACGGAAAAAGCGCCGAACTGCTTGAAAGCATCCAAGTCGCAATCGGCGACGGAAACGACATAACGGACGAATCGGGACTTTACGGCGGAATTAAAAACCTTTACGAAGCACTTAACGATTTCATCAAAGACCCAACGTCACATGCACAAGCAAACGTCGTTATGTCGGAATTCAAAAACATAACCCAAGTTTTAAGACAGATAGACACAAACCTTACAAACGCGGCACAGCAACACATTGAAGACCTATCGGTTGACGTGGACAGGGTTAACGAGATAACCGCACAGATTGCACACCTTAACAAGGTCATAAGCGAAGATGCGGTGGTTTTAAGCGACCCGGACAACGAATTTTTCCGACCAAACGAACTTTACGACGAGCGAAACCTTCTTCTCGACGAACTCGCAATGTACGGAAACATAACAGTCACCGAAAACGAAGACGGAACGGTTGACGTTCAGATGGGTGAACATTATGTCGTTGACGGCAAAGAAAGCGACAACTTAAACCTAATAAAAAACGACAACAACACCGTTGTAATCGAATGGAGTTCAACCGGGGAAAGCATAGGGTTAACGGGCGGAACGCTTCTCGCTTCTATACATTACTTAAACGGACGCGGAACAAATGTACAAGACAAAGCGGACGAACCGTATCAAGGTATCCCGTACTACCGCGACCAGATGGACAACTTCGCCAACGCTTTAGCGGATCTTGCAAACACGACGCTCCCCGAAATTGACCCCGCAACGGGCGGGCCGTTAGAGGATGCGGCGGGCAACACGGTTTACAAAACTCTTCTTGGCGGCAAAGACGAAACAGGAGCTACCAACAAATATTTCGTAAACGCAGAGAACATAACGATAAGCGACGAATGGAACGCAGAAGGTCCCGGATATTTCATCTTCAGCGAAGACGAAAATGTCGAAGACTATGCGCAACAAATAGCCGCAACGCTTGTAGACAACTCGTTTACATTTGACTCACACGGCGAGATCTTTGAAGGGTCTTTCGTGGATTTCGAGGTTAATCTTTTAAGCAAACTCGGTTCCGACATAGCGTTTAACATCGGAAGACAGGAAGCATACGGACAGATAGCGGACGACTTTTTGGATCAAAGAGATGCCGTTTCCGGCGTAAGCAGCGACGAAGAAACCGCAAACATGATGATGTATCAAAAATCATACAACGCAGCAGCTCGCGTTATGACAACACTAGACGAGATGTTGGACACGATAATCAACCGCATGGGTCGCGTAGGCTTGTAATTATAAAGGAGAGTTTAATATGAGAATAGCAGACAGAACAAGTGCTCGAAATTATCTGACACATTTATATAGTGCAAAAAGCGATTTCGAGGAAACGACGGCGCAGATAGCGTCGGGAAACAGGTTCACAAAAATTTCGGACGACATAACCGCCGGAACGCGTGTCATGAACATCCGCATGGATATGTATAAAACCGAGACACATCTTGACAATGTCGAATCGATTAACGACGAACTAACGTTAACCGAAAACAGGTTGCTCGACGTAAGCTCAATTCTTGAAAAGGCACACACACTTGCCATCAAGGCGAAAAACGAAGACAAAGATGCCGACACTCGAAATATTATAGCAAACGAGGTTGAAAACCTTCGCAAACAACTTTTAACCAACCTTAACGCCAAATACGGCGATAAATATGTTTTCGGTGGAAGCAACGCGAGCCAAACAGAGCCGTTCACCGAAAATGCCGACGGGGAACTCGAGTACAACGGAATTTTAGTAGACGATATCCTACACGACGCGACGACCGGCGAATATTACCACATGGTAGACGATCCGGCAAACCCAACCGGCCCGAAGATACGCGCCGAAATCCCAATGGATGAAGACGTATACATGGACATCGGGCTTGGAATTAAGATGAACGAAAGCGACATTCAAGGGGACACGGGATTTAAAGTTTCGTATTCCGGAATTGAAGTTTTCGGGTTTGGCACAGACGCCGGCGGTAATTCTTATAACATATACAACATTCTTCTCGATCTTGAAAACGCCATGAAAGACGACAACACCGAAGTCATCGGACACAGCATGGACAGGATAGAGACCGCGACAGATAAGTTTCTTGTAAACTTAACCGAGATTGGTTCTCAAACACTGTATCTTGATACCGTTGAAGGAAGGCTTAAAGATACAGTCGACATATATAAGGTAAGCATAGACGACCTAATGGGAACAAACTATGAAGAAGCGTCAACAACTCTTACGATGAATGAAGCTATTTTAAAAGCGGTTCAACAGATGAGTGCCCGCATTATGCCGGCCTCGTTGATGGATTTTTTAAGCTAATAAGAAAAACTTTAAACATGAGGTGACAACATGGAACAATTAATACAAATCACAACAACCCCAATGAAGTACGAAATGGTGCTCGAGTCAGCAAAGTTGGAGTATAAGCAAGAATTTCAACCCGAAATTCAAATAGATTCCCAACGCGGAAACTTTGAGATGCAAACTACCCCAACAAAGATGTATCTCGACACATATGAACAACGTCGTTCGGTTGGGTTGTCAAACAACAGCGATTTTGTTCAAGACACGGCAAACGCCGGTAAACGCAACATATCAAACTATATATCAAACACAAACCAAGTGGGCCAACAGATGGCTCAAATCGAAGATAACGTAACAATCGGAAGCATTATGGAACAAAAGCTGACACAAGCTCCGGCTATGATGTCTACCGTTTTTATTCCAAGCGGAAGAGTAAGAACCACGTGGCAACCGGGTAACGTTGAAACCAACTACAGACAAGGCAAAGTTAACTTTAACTTTAACATGAAAGACGTTGAGTTTGAATATTCCCCGCCCTCTGCGAAGATAAACATTCTCTCGCACGCTTCGGTCGACATCGAATATATAGCAGGGCCTACCTATGTTCCGCGTAGTGCCGACCCCGATTACGTTGAACCGGTTGAATAGAAACAAACCAAAGTTTGGTTTGTTTCTATAAACAGCAAAAAACCTCAATAGGCGAGCCCATTGAGGTAAATTGAGGTAAAATGTTTTAGATAAATCTTAAAATATTTTATTATGTTTAAGGTTATAGACCCATAAAAAATCCGCAATTACGTTATTTGTTTCTTTCGTCGAGGTTACGATATCGCAAACATATTTCGGGTTGTCTCCAAATTCAAGCGCTTTCCTTACGACGGCGTTTATGCTTTCAAAATCTTGAAAGATATCGGAGTATATCGTGCATTTATTGCCCGGCTCCAAACGATAGTCGTCCACCTTCGCGGAAGGGTTCTCCATCAAACGAGCAACTTTTCTGTTGGTTATTTGGAAAACTATCTTGTCAAGGGACATCTCGCAAACCCTAATCTTAACCGAAAGATCTTCGTTGACTGCTTCTTCTTTAGTTTTAAACAACCTTTTAGTCCTGAAAATTCTTTTAATGCCCGTTTCGAGAGTTCCTTCAAACGAAACGTTAGCACCATAACAAAACTCCGAACCTCTTAAAAGTATGTCGTCAGCATCGGTTAACTTCATAATCGTTTTACCCGAAAGGTAGACGTTTCCTATAAATCGATGTATCTCTTTTCCGTTATATATTCGGACAACTTCCATAGGTGTTCCGACAGGATAAAGCGGAACAAAACTGCTTTTAAACACAACGAATTTATCTTCGGCTTCTATATAAGCCGTTCCGTTTTCCAAAATTGTGCCGTCCTTAAGTTTCAGACAAGCTTCAAATTCGGCTTTGCTTTCTAAAGGGTACATAACTTCACCTCGGTAAAAATAATAAAAATAATAAAAATAATAAGAATAATAAAATGATAAAAATATCTATATAAAGATTGTATTTTTAATAAGTGTAACATATTTCAAATTAAAAATTCAACACCAAATTTTGAGGGTAACATAAAATGGAGTTTGATTTAAAACAACTTGAAACGCTTCTAAACTCCAAAAAAGAACTTTTGGAGCTAATAGAAAGTACAACAAAAGACATGCACAGCGACGACATAAACGATATTAAAACAAAGTTTAATGCCCGTCAAGAATTGTTGGAAAATTTAAGTTCAATCGACAGCCAAATAAAAAAGTTTTGTGAACAAGACAACAACTTAAAACAAGCGTTAAACAACAGCATACCCAGCTCTGCCGTTGCCGCCGGATATCAAAAATATTATAAAATTTCAATGACACACAAAGCGATATCAAGTAGAATTTTAAAGTACGACGGCTTAATTTCTTCAAACCTTGGAATTAAACGAGCCGAAACACTTGAAAAGATAAAACAGATTAACGAAGCTTATCCCGTTTCAACCAACCGATACCAAAAAGGAGTAAGCACAACCTCGTATAAACCGATATTCATAAAAAAAGATAAATATATATAAAAACTGAACCTTTGGAGGAAATATAATCATGAGTAGCATAAGTTCATCGGCATATTACAGTGTGAGCAATTCCGGCTCGACATCAAACGGAATTTCGGGTTTGATGTCCGGAATGGATACCGACCAAATGGTCGAAGAATTACTTGCCGGAAGTCAAGCTAAAATCGACGCAGCGACAGGTCAACAAACCCAAATCGAATGGAAACAAGAGATGTACTATGAGGTCATCGCAAGTATTAACTCTTTCAGAGAAAAATACTTCGACCTCGCGTTTGATGCGTCGTCCGACATGAACTTCGGAAACAGCGATTTTTTCAACACCATGACATCAACCATCACAAATGGTGACGCTCTTAAAATAATAAGTTCATCCTCCGAAGCCGCAACGGGCGAGTTTGACGTTATCGTAAAACAGCTTGCGGAAAAAGCAAAGATAAAAGACGAAGCGTTTTCAAAACTTTCGGGCGACGGCAAAATAACCTCTTCGTCACTTACATCGGAATTTTTAAACGAAACGTACAGCAAAAACATAAAGCTAACGGTAAGCGGAACAGAAGTTACCGTTAACTTGGACGATGTTAAATCGGAACAAGATATGGTAGATACTTTTAACGACGCTTTTGCGGCAAAAGGAATTACCAACGTTTGGACCTCGATAGACGAATACGGTTCTTTAACGTTTGAAGGAACATCGGGCGCTCCCGACATCTCGGTCGATGAAGCAAATTCCGGAAAACTTGGGATTGAGATGGCGGGTCTAACCTCTACATCAACTTCGGGTAACGCGCTTAAAGGCGTGTCCTCTAACTTAAACGCAGGACCCATGTTTGACTTAGAGCTTAACGGAACAACCCAAACTATCAGATTAGATAACGTTAAAGACAGCGATGGTGATGGAAACTATACAATAGACGACGTGCAAGCAGCACTTGAAAAAAAAGTTCAATCGGCTTTTGGCGATTACATAAACGTAGGAATAGATGGTGATAAATTAACTTTCTCGATAGCAAATGTCGGCGAGGAAGGCCACGACATCTCGATTTTTGGCTCGGAAGCTTCCGCTATTGGGGTTGAACCGGGAAGCTCAACCAAGTTCGACCTTAACCAAACGTTAAGCGAAGTTGCGACGGGCGGAAACTTCTCGTTCAACATTAACGGCGAAGATTTTGAATTTTCGGGCGATACAACTATCGCGTCTATGATAAACACAATCAACAACAGTTCTGCCGGCATTACGATAAAATACTCGAGCATTTCGGACAAGATGTCTATCGAAGCGGACAATTCGGGCGCGGGATACGGAATAGATATGACCCAAACCGAAGGCGACGTTCTTACGAAACTTTTTGGCTCGGGAGTAGTAGCTTCGGCGTCTGAATATGCGTCGGACACATTGACGGTTAATAATTTCAGCGGAAACGCGCTTGCGGACAACTATGAAACAACCGCGGCTTCGCTCACTATGAAGGTAGACGGAAAAAGCTATACATTTACCCTTGACGAAAAAAGCGACGAAAGCTCCTATACAAAAGCCGAAGTCGAACAAGAGTTCAACGATTGGATAGAAGAAACGTTTAAAAACGAAGACGGCACAGCAAAGATAACGTTTAACGCTTCAACAGGAACGTTAACCGCCACCAACGGCGAACTTATTGAATTTTCAAAATCCTCTAAAAACGTTTCGGATGTTTCTTCAAGAGAAGAAGCGGCGAAAACCGACCTTGCGGTTGCGTTTGGATTTAACCTTGAAACCAACCCCGCCGGAACCGTCGTTTCGGCCGAGCGCTCAAACAAAGCAACTTCCGACTCCAACATAAGCGACGTTGTTCAACTCCAAGGCATCGAAAACCTTTTTACAGACGCCAGCGGAAACGCGGCAGTAAAACTTCAAGACATAGCTTTTGCAAACAGCGGCGCGGGCAACATAGCCGCAAAGGTTGAAAACGGTAAAATAGTCCTTTCGGGAACCTCGGGCAGTTCGGTATCTGCGTCCAGCAGTCTTGCGTCTATCTTTGGCGGAGACGAATTAACGTTTGGAACCGGTTCTATAGATTCGTCGGTTGTCAAATCGGGCTCGGACGCTATAGTCAACGTAAATGGCGTTGACACAAGCAGAAGTTCAAACGTCTTCACTATCGACGGATTAACGATGCAACTAACCAAAGTAAGCGAGCTTAACGGGACGGAATACGAAAAAACAACTATATCGACCGAGCGAAACGACGAACAGATTGTCGAAGCTTTCAAATCGTTTGTCGAAGACTATAACAAGATGATAGAACTGCTTAACGGGTATGTCATCGAAGACCCCGAATACAAAGATTACGCGCCTTTAACCGACGCCCAAAAGAAAGAGATGAGCGAAAACGAGATCGAACTTTGGGAAGAAAAAGCAAAAGAAGGACTTTTGAGAAACGACTCCAACATTCAAAGTTTCCTTTCTCAAATGCGAACCGCAATCTACACAATGCCCGAAACCTCGTCACTTGCTTTATACCAAATCGGAATTGAAACAACGTCGGACTATAAAGACGGCGGAAAGATCCAACTTGACGAAACAATGCTTAGAGAAGCCCTTTCAAAAGACCCCGAAGGAGTTTCAAACCTCTTTACGGGAGCCGGCGAAAGCCTTTCGGACATGTTTGTCGACATAATGGACAACACCGCAAAGATAAGCACGGGCGACCCCGGTTCTCTCGTTCAAGTTGCCGGTATCAGCGGATCTACATATGAAAGCGACATGACCCGCGAACTCGAAGACCTTAAAGAAAGAATTACCACATTAACCGAACGTTACGAGATGGAAAAAGAAAGATATTGGGCAGACTTTAACGCAATGGAGCAAATTCTTGCAAACTACAACGCGCAAAGCACCATGATTTCCCAACAGTTTAGCGGATATTAATATTTATTATTGAAATGTGGTGAAAATAAGTGTATAATAAATCTTACCAAACATACAAGCAACAGGCAGTTTTAACGATGTCGCAAGGCGACATGCTAACGACGGTGTATGACGGGCTTATTAAAGAATTGCTCAAAGCACAGTCCGCGTGTCAAACCGGCGATTTTGTAACTATCAATTCAAGCCTTCAAAAAGCTCAAAGGATTATAAAACACCTTGAGGCGACGTTAAATCTTGAATACGAAGTGTCGGGAAACCTTCTCGCGCTTTACGATTACTTTAATTATGTGATTATCCAAGCAAACGTCAAAAAAGACGGCAAAATGTTAGATGGCATAATTAAAATGATAGGCGATTTGCGAAACACTTTTGTCCAAGCGGACAAGGCGGTCAAGAGCGGTGAAGCTACGTTATAGCCGTTTTAAACCACAACGACATAAATGTACCTGCCGGTATTTTGCTGATATTTTACCGATATTTATAATGTCGGCAGGTACACCGATAACATATAAACTGTTAAACAGATGCTCTTTTTTAGGAGTATCTGGTTTATCTGCTTTATCAACAAAATAAAATTCATTCTTTTTTAATATAAATCAAACTATTTGTTTCGTATTTGTTGATAAAATGATACTGTAGGAACTTTTTATTTTTTCACATTTTTACAGTTGTAATATTTTTTTTGGAGGACACAATATGTTTTTTAATTCGTCCGAATTTAAACTTCTCGAGGCCGGAACAGACTATTCTTGGGCAAAACAACAGCTCCATTCCCAAAACATGAGCAACATCGAAACGCCGGGGTACAAAACAAAAAACCTCGTGGTTTTTGACGAGCTTCTTGAAAACGCAATTGCGGGAGACGGCGAAATGCCGGACACGTTAAGCGCACACGTCGTGACCGACGAAAGTTCAGTTCGTCCCGATGGGAACAACGTAGACCTTGAAAAAGAAAACATCGAACTTTATAAAAGCTATGTGCAATATTCTATGTTGCTTGATAAAATTCAAGGCAAATTTGACAACTACAACACGGTTTTAAACGCCGAAATGTAACATCTTCAAAGGAGTAATGATATGTCATTTCTATCCTCGCTAGATATCGTTGGATCTTCTCTAACAGCCGAGAGATTTCGCAGCGATGTTATACTTCAAAATATAGCAAACGCAAACTCAACCGAGCTTGTAGACGGCGAACCATACAGAAGGAAACAGGTTGTGTTTACCGAGAAAGATCTCTCTTTTGACGAAACGTTGTCTCAAGTACAAGGCGGCGTTCAGATAACCGAAATCGTTGAAAGCCAGCGCGACTTTAATTTAGTGTACGACCCGACACACCCCCAAGCCGACGAAGAAGGATATGTTTCGTATCCTAACGTAGACATGTCGGAAGAGATGGTCGATTTAATGGCAGCAAGCAACGCTTACGAAGCTAACCTTACTGTTCTTTCTGTCGTAAAAGCTATGATAAACAAAACTCTTGAAATGAACTAGAGTTTGTGAAACTATAACATAACGAAATGAGCCAAACAACAACTGTTTTAACGGTTTTAAGAGGTTCATCAAGTTTTGTGTGCAAAATAAGCAAAAAAAATTCTCATAATAATGGTTAAAAGAAAAGGTGGAACTATGTTAAGGAACATGAAGGTACGTTCAAAAATTTTATTGTTGGTTACTCTAATCATTTTAATTCCGGCTTGTATAACACGAGTTGCAATGTTTGGTCTTCTGGAAAGCGAGGACACCCTTGCAACATTGACGGAAAACGGCCTTCCCATAACGCTCGCGATAACCGAAGCACAAAACAGTTTTGAAATAGTAACCATAGCAACCGGCCAATTCCTTTCTAACGTGTCGGACGACACCCTTGAAGGTTTCACGGCTCTTGCCGCAAATTACATTGCGGACATAAACGCACAAATCGCGATCCTCGAAAGCTCGACACTTCTCGACAGCAATGCTATAAGCGCACTTAAATCAGATCTTGAAAATTGGTCAGATGCCCAAACCGAATCGATTGCTCTTATGTCCGAAGGAGACGCAGAGGGCGCATTGGAACTTGTCGCACAGGCCGCTTCCTATGAAGCGGATATAATGAAAAACTTTGAAGTTTTAAATCAATCGATTGCCCAAAGCGTATCGGCGGTATCTGTGGATTTAGCAAGCAGCATTCAAGAATATTCGGTGACTTTGTTGGTTTCGTTTATAATTGCGGCGATTTTTTCCTTAATCGGTGCGTTCCATTTTACCAGTATGATAGTAAAACCACTTAAATCTTTAAGTAAAGTTGCTACTCGTATAAGCGAAGGCGAACTCGAAAACCTCGACATTTCGTACTATTCCAAAGACGAGATAGGCCAAAGTTGTGACGCTATGCGAAACATGAGCAGTTCGGTTCATGGGTATATCGAAGATCTTAAACGCGAGTTGCTTGAAGTTGCCGAGGGCGACCTTTGCTTGCAACCCAGTTTTGAATATAAAGGCGCTTTCCAAGACCTTTCAAACAGCCTTGTTTCGGCCCTTGCAAAGGTAAGCGGAACGCTTTCAACGATATCTCAATCCGCCGATACCGTTTCAAGCGGCGCAGAACAAATGGCGTCGGGCGCCGAAGCTTTAAGCAACGGAACAAGCGAACAAGCAAGCGCGGTTGAAGAACTTGCCGCTACGATAAACGACATTTCACAAGAGATTAAAAAGAATTCTGAAAACTCGACAAACGCAGACAGCATGGTTCATGAAGTAGCCCAAAAGGTTATCGAAAGCAACGAAAACATGCACAAAACTATCGACGCGATGGCGGACATAAGCACAAGTTCTATAGACATTGCGAAGATAATTAAAACTATCGAAGATATAGCGTTCCAAACAAACCTTCTTGCGTTAAACGCTTCTATCGAAGCCGCAAGGGCCGGCGCCGCCGGCAAAGGTTTTGCGGTGGTTGCGGACGAGGTTAGAAACCTTGCAATTAAATCGTCTAACGCGTCTAAAGACACAACGCTTTTGATACAAAATTCGTTAAAAGCTATTGACAACGGTTCTAAACTTGTTTCTGAAACGGCGAAGTCTTTACAATCAGTTGTGGACGGAACACAAGAAATCGAAGAGATTATCTCGATGATTTCCTCATCTTCCGCGCAACAAGCCAACGCCACAACACAGATAAGCGTCGGAATCGATCAAATCTCCTCCGTTATCCAAGTAAACGCCTCAACTGCTCAGCAGTTCTCCGCCGCGAGTCAAGAGATGTCTGACCAAGCGGTTAAACTTAAAGACCAAGTTGCTTTATTTGAACTGGTAGAGGACCAACAGGACGAAAACACAGAAGATGAGCAACTTAACTCTACCGAACAATACAACATGGGCGAACAATATTCAGACACAGAACAATATTACGAATAGCACGACAAACCTGTGTTAGATTAAACAAATTTAAAAAGCGAAACATCGAGAACGTTCTTGATGTTTCGCTTTTATCATTTTACTATATGGTTTGATTTTTCGTGTGACGGAAAAACTGAGAACATCGAAACTGCCAAACCATTTTCCTATCGTTTGCATTTGCGTTTACGTTTGCACATTGCGAGGCCGCATTCTTTGCCCTGCAGCCGCCTTTTTGAGCGACGGCGAAGTCGTTTGTCTATAGAACACCAAACATCGACCCTACAGCCCAAATTTAGGGCGACAGTAAAGCGACAACCTCCGACGCACAAAACCAACCGTTACAACAGTCGATTAACGCTCCGTAAGACACAGAACAAACCCACAAGATAAGAAACCGCCGGCTAAAAAAACTTGAACTGCCAACTTAATGTTTCGGGTTTCTACGCACATGTAAAACCGCAGAAACTATAGCGTCGATTATCTGTTTTGGAGGAATATCGGTTTCGTGGTTTGTCGGTTTTCCGGGATCGTCCACGACATATCGCGCCGGCAAAAGATTAAGCGCATATGACACTATTTCGCAACGGCATTTGTCGCAAGAACACGCATTAAACCGTTCTATTGCAAAATCCACGTTGTTTAAAACTATCCCCTCTATTATGTTGACAACCGTGAACGACTCAAGACGATATTGATTTTCTCGTCCAAAAAGTTTGCTCCTAAGCGCCGAAATTGGATCGCTGTCGTCGCTTATAAACTCGTTTTGTTCGAGTGTTATCGGGGGAGTTCCGCTGTAGGTCGAGGAAAACGGGTTGTCGTTTAATGCCGGAATAAGTTTGCTAAATAATACATCTTTTGTTGAACCCGTGGCGTTGTTGTTTTCAGTCATTAAATAAGCCCCCTTCTTAAAAGTTCGTCCACAAGTTTGCCAAAATCAACTACCGCGCTGTCTTTTGGGCAAACATCAAAAACATCTTGTTGTCTAACCGACGTTACATCGCTTATAAGCGTTCCGTTGCGAATTTTTGTTTTTAAAAGAGGTATCGAAAGCATTCTAGTAACCTTAATCAAAACATCGTCGGTGGAACGGCTTATGTTTTGCCTTGAATAATACTTTAAAAGAATTATACCTCCGATTGTTAACGAGTCGTTAAGCGAATGTTTAACCCTTGATATAGTCTCGTGTACCCTTATTGTTCCCATAAGGCTATAGCCGTCGGGAAGGCAGGGTATGAACACGACGTCAGACGCTACTAGCGCATTAACCGAAACCAACCCAAGTTCTGGCGGGCTGTCGATTAAAATATAGTCATATAGATGTGAAACGGTTTTCAAACAATCTCTCAAGAGTTTTTCGTTTCCGGCATATGTAAACTCAACTTCTATGCTTTTCAACATGTCGTTTGCCGGAATTATGTCGGTTACGTCGGTTTGTTGGATAGCTTTTCTCGCGGTGACCTTGTGTTTTATGACGTCGTAGATAGTCGCTTTGCTTCGGTTATCCGCGCCAAAGCTAAAGCTTAGGTGGCCTTGTTGGTCGAAATCGACACACAACACCTTGAAATTTTTGTGCTTTAAACACGCCGCAATTATGTTTGTTGAGGTTGTTTTTCCAACCCCACCCTTTTCGTTAATAAATGATATTACTTTTGCCATTAAAGGCCTCCCCCATTCAACCTGTTAACTTGCTTTTTTCTTGTAATCTTAATTTTTTTACAAATTTAATAGATTTTTAATTGCATTACTATTGTATTTTTAAGCTATATATAATATATTATAAATATATGAAATAATTTTAATTTTTTAATTAATAAATTTAGGGAGCGCTTTTATGGAAGGAAACGTAGCATTTAAAGATAATTTAGCCTCTTTTGCGGGAGGACTTTGCGAGATCAAAGCCCAAAACGGCGATTCGTTGCTTTTTGGAAGGCTAAGCGCTATTAACACTAAATTTTCTTTAAGCTTTAACGTCGTTTCGGGCGACGGCTCGGAACTTATGGAGATTAGATACGAAACTCCTGTAACCGCTGTTTTGAAAAAGGAAGACAGGTTTTTAGTGTTAAAGGGCGAGATTGCCCTTGCAAATAAACTTTTTTGGCGCATAAGCCACCTTCAACTTGTCCAAGATACCGAAAAAAGAACGTTTTTCAGAATTAGAACCAACTCACCTTGTATGTTAAGCAACTATGTCGAAACTTCGGAAGACGAATTCTTAAACATGCACAAAGAACCGGAGTTTGGCGGAAAGGTTGTTGATTTAAGTTTAACCGGCATCAAACTCCGTTCGGAACATGAATTCGAGCGAAGCGACCATATCGTTGTTTCAGGCATTCGTTTTGACAACATCAAAAATCTTAAATTAAAATGCCGTATCATTCACAAGGCGATGTTTGAAAAACCCGACAAGATTGAATATATATATGGTTGTGAATTTCTTGACCTCAGCAGGCACACGACCGACCTTATATGTCGCGACATCTTCGAGGCCCAACGTATACAACTCAAACAAAAAGTTATATAGCCATTTAACCTTAAATATATTATCATGTACTATTTAAATTGACAAGAATATATTTTTTCGTATGGTATTAATTTTTCGTAATTTTTTTATGAATTAATTGAAAACAAAGCAAAAACACAACGAAACGTTGCACGACGTTTCGTTGTGTTTTTGCTTCACTACCATAATTTAGGAGAAAAATTTGATTGAAAAAATTACTGTGTATTTTGAGTGTTTTGCGTATTTTGCTATCGCTGTTCGCTGTTTAGCTTTAGATATTTTTCTTTTGTCGCGTTTCCGCCTCGAATGTGTCTCTCGTCCTTGTTTTTTTGTAAAACCGCGTCCGCACGTTTCCAAAGAGCTATGTTTATGTATTTAAGCTTTTTTTGGATATCGGCATGTACGGTTGATTTGCCTATTCCGAACATTGCGGCGGCGCCACGCACGGTGTCCCCTGTCTCGATTATATATTGCCCAAGTAAAACGGCTCTTTCATTAGCTTTGATGATAACACTTCCAATCTGAATTTATAAGAAATGTTTATTCGGACAAAACCAATGATAGAACCGTTTTTTTATTTTATGTTGTTTTAAAGCCAAAAAAATTGCTAGCCGTTAAATCTGCTTTGTGCTTGTTGTAAATCGCCTTTTATAATAAGTTCCACAGCGGTTAAAATGTCACCAAAACGTCCCTCTATCTTGGTTCTTTCGGCGCTTGGTATTATCGAAAGCACGTAATCGGAAAGCGGATATTCCGCCGATGGTTTTGCGCCTATCCCGATTTTAATGCGTTTGAATTCACTTGTTCCAACATGGTCTATAAGGCTTTTAATCCCGTTGTGTCCCCCCGCCGAACCGTCTTTTCTTATCCTTAAAACGCCGGGGTCAAGCGAGATATCGTCATATATAACGACTATGCGCTCGGGCGTAATGTTGTGGTATTGCATAGCCTTTTTAACCGCAACCCCCGAAAGGTTCATAAACGTCGTAGGCTTTTGAAAGAAAACTTTTTTTCCGTTTATACTCGTTTGGGTAAAATACGAATCAAACTTTGTTCGCACAATCTTAAACATGAGTTT
Source organism: uncultured Oscillospiraceae bacterium (assembly GCA_964370565.1). Lineage (GTDB taxonomy): Bacteria > Bacillota > Clostridia > Oscillospirales > Ruminococcaceae > CAYJAY01. The sequence goes on from CAYJJR010000010.1 coordinate 26,206, forward strand.
TTCCGCGATATAATCTATCGCCATAAACCCGACATTATGTCTTGTTAGGTTATATTTTTTGCCGACATTGCCAAGCCCAATAACCAAATATCCGTCCGAGCTATCGCCTGAAAATTTTTTAAAAAACATTTTTTAGCCTTTATTTTTTTCTATAATCTCTTTAAATCTCGGAAGTATTCCGATTTTTTGTTCGCGCAGATGATGGTAGTTTTGACACATGTCGTAGCTAGGCAGCGTGTTCCCCTCTACCAAAACGGGGCTTTTGTCCGAAATCGCCACGTCCCAACCGACATATCTAACGTCGGGAACGACGCCGGACGCGTCGGACACAAGCTGTTTAATCTCGTCAAACTTCGGTATCTTGAAGCCGACAAACTTTGTGTCGGTCATCGGATGTTTTTCGTAGTAACTCCCTGTTTTGTCACAAAACGCGTCTGCGTAAACCTTGCCGCTTTCGAGGTCTATCGGGGCGTACATGCCGCCGCTCGAGATATTGTCTACCTTTGTTTTGCCAAACCCCACACGAAGTATTGCGTACAATATATCGACGTTTTTCTCACTTAGAATGGTTACTACGCGAATAGTGTTAACGCTGTCGGGACAAAGTTTGTTAAGTTCGTCACATTGAACTATGCCGTCTTCGACGTCGGTTAACCCTTCAAGGCGCAACGACTCGTACAACTGTTTCGGGAAAACCTCGCCCGAAAGCGAAATGTGTTTGACCGAAAGACCGCCAAACCCCGTCGGTTCTTTTGCAAAAAGGTCTTTTTTCCCTTTGAGAAACTGTTCAAAATCCTTTTCGTTTTTGTCGGTAAGGTCGATAACTTCGCGCCCAATGTAATCTTTGAAAACGTTGCAAAACGTCGATTTGTTTTCAAAATTTTCGCGTGCTTCCTTTTTGTTGTACGTCCGCACAAACATCACATTGTCGTTAAACGTCATAAACGTTTTTCTTTTCTTCCCTCTTATAAACTGAAAGCCGAACACGAGATAGTCAAGATATCCGACCCCGTATTTAAACACACACCAAACCATATCGATAACTATCGAAAGCTTTAAACGACCGCTTTGTTTTGCGGCTTTTTCGGCGTTGTCGAAAAGGCGTTTTAAACTTGCAGTTTTAAGCCTTGCGAAAAACGTTGTTATACGATGCATCTATTTCTCCTTGTTATTTATCAAAACGATTAAACGTTATCTTGTTAAAAAATATTTTTGCACAAATACACCGTTAAATGCAGTTGTGCAAAAATATTATACTAATTCTTAAAATGCAACTTTTTGTTCGATGAAGTTTAAAACATCCTCAATTTTAACCCTTGTTTGTTCCATCGTGTCGCGGTCACGAATTGTAACGCAGCCGTCGTTTTCGCTTTCAAAATCATACGTTATGCAAAAAGGCGTTCCTATCTCGTCTTGGCGTCTATAACGTTTCCCGATAGAGCCCGACTCGTCATAGTCGACAAAAAACTTTGTCGCGATTATGTCACGAACCTTTTCAGAAGGTTCAGAAAGTTTTTTGGAAAGCGGAAGCACACAAGCTTTAAACGGAGCTAACGCAGGATGTAAACGAAGCACGGTTCTTGTGTCGCCCTCTCCAACCTCTTCTTCGTCGTACGCGTCGCACAAAAACGCAAGCGCAACCCTGTCTGCGCCAAGCGAAGGCTCGATAACATGGGGGATATATCTCTCATTTGTCTCTTGGTCAAAATAATCAAGATCTTTTCCGCTGTGGTCGGTATGTTGTTTAAGATCGAAATCGGTTCTGTCCGCAATTCCCCAAAGCTCGCCCCAACCAAACGGGAACATAAACTCGATGTCGGTCGTTGCGTTGGAATAATGCGAGAGTTCCTCCTGTTCGTGATCACGGAGTTTTAAGTTCTCCTCTTTCATTCCAAGTTTCAAAAGCCATTCAAAACAGAACTTTCTCCAATATGCGAACCATTCGAGGTTGGTTCCGGGTTTTACGAAAAATTCGAGTTCCATCTGTTCAAATTCACGCGTTCTGAACGTGAAGTTTCCGGGGGTTATCTCGTTCCTGAAGCTTTTTCCTATCTGCGCAACTCCGAACGGAAGTTTTTTTCTTGTCGTTCTTTGTATGTTAAGAAAGTTAACAAATATGCCTTGAGCCGTTTCGGGGCGCAAGAATATCTCGTTTTTCGCGTCCTCGGTTACCCCTTGGAACGTCTTAAACATAAGGTTAAATCTTCTAATATCGGTAAAGTTTTGTTCGCCGCAATCGGGACAAACTATGCCGTTTTCCGAAATATAATCCTGCATTTGTTCAAAGCTCCAGCCGGCAGGGTTATCCTTCCCGAAATCTTCTATAAGCTTGTCGGCCCTGTGTCTTGTCTTACAGCTCTTACAATCCATAAGCGGGTCGGCAAATCCGCCGACATGTCCCGACGCAACCCACGCTTTGGGGTTCATCAAAATTGCGCTGTCAAGCCCGACGTTTAACGGATTTTCGCGAATAAACTTTTTTCTCCACGCTTCCTTAACGTTGTTTTTAAACTCGACTCCCAAAGGACCATAGTCCCACGTGTTGGAAAGTCCGCCGTAGATCTCGCTTCCCGAGTACACAAAACCTCTGCTTTTGCAAAGCGCCACTATCTTTTCCATAGTCTTGTCTTGGTTGTTCATCTTAACTGTTACCTCGTTAAATCTTAAAAATTATCTAATTATATTATAATACAATTTATTTGAAAATTTTTCAACTTGTAAAAGCAGATTTTTCAAGGTTTTTCTAAATTTCGATACACTTTAATGGCTGTGGCAACCTTAAAGCTGCCACAGCCGTTTCTCTTTACTACTTATGCCTATATCCGGTTATTATACACATAACCATAGCGAAAACCGCAAGATATGCCCAAAATCTATGTTGTTTCATTCTCTGTTTCCTCCGTTGGTTTGATTATTAAATCTTGTTTTTTCATGACAGGCCTTGCCGATGTTAGCGTTAAAGATATCGTTGAAGCGTTGTGAAGCCACGATGAAGTCGCTGCCGTTATAATTCCGAAAAGACCAAGCAAAATTAACCCTGTGTTAAACGAAACGATTACACCATATTGAGTATATATCTTTTTGATAAGCTTTGTCGCAAGCCGTCGTATCTCGACAATCTTTGTCAACTCCTCTGTCATAACAGATATGTCCGCAACCTCTCTTGCTATGTCGGACGAACCGTTAAGCGTTAGCGAAACATCGGCAACACTTAATGCCGGAGTGTCGTTTATTCCGTCGCCGACCATTAGAAGTGTCCTACCCTCTGCTTTTAACTTTTCGATAATCTCTGCTTTGCCGTCCGGCAGGACGGAAGCGAAATATCTGTCTATTCCCAAAAGTTCGCTTGTGTATCTTGCGTTACTTTCGGCATCCCCCGTAATCATTACAATTTCGGATATCCCCTCGTTTCGCAAAAGTTCTATAGTTGTTTTTGCATCGTCCCTTGGCGGGTCGTTGACACATATAATTCCTATGAGTTCTCCGTCGACAGCAAGATAAACTGCGCTGTCGCTTCCAATTTCGTCATTGATAAACTGCTCTTTGTCGTGTGGAAACGGCACTTTTTCGTCCTCGAAAACAAAATGTCTACTGCCTATCACCGAATGTTTGCCGTTATAAAGGCTTGCTATTCCGTGGGCTACTATGTATTCGACCTTGCCGTGGTGCTCCGGATGGTGTAACCCTCGTTTTTTCGCCTCGGCTACTATAGAAGCCGCAACACTGTGGGGGAAATGTTCCTCAAGACAGGCGGCAATCTTCAAAACCTCGTCGGGCTTTTTGAGGTATTTTTCATGTATAGGTATAACCTTTGAAACTTTCGGAACGGCGTTTGTAAGCGTTCCCGTTTTGTCAAAAACAACGGTGTCGACCTTTGCAAGCGTCTCAAGGTATTTTCCGCCTTTAACGAGAACCCCGATATTAACGCTCTCTTTTAAAGCCGAAATCACCGTTATCGGGGTAGTGAGCTTTATAGCGCAAGAAAAATCTACCATTAAAACCGATAACGCCCTTGCAAGATTTCCCGTTAAAACAAGCGTCGTTAAAAAAAGCCCGAAACTAATCGGAACTATCTCGTCCGCAAGCCGTTCGGCCTTTCCTTGAACCTCGGCTTTTTCTTTTTCTCCGGTGTCGATAAGGTTTATTATCTTTGAAATGCGCGAGTCGTTTTGAAGACTTCTCACCTCGATATCGAGCTCGCCGTCCTCTATAACCGTTCCGGCAAAAACCGTTCCGCCGTTTGTTTTGTGGACAGGCAAAAGTTCACCCGTCATCGTTGCCTCGTTAATTAAAGCGTCCCCCGAAACAATAGTTCCGTCGAGAGGGATGAGAGTTCCTTTTCGTACGCGGATAATATCGCCAACTTCGATTGACTTAATCGGAATTTGGCATTCTTCGCCGTCCGCTATTCGCCATACGTTGTCAACTTTGATTGTAAGACTTGAAGCAAGGGCGTGTTTTGCCCTGAGGTTTGAATATTCAAGCAAAAGATCGGACAGCTTAAGCAAAAACATTGTGGACGAAGCGGTCATGAAGTTTTTCGACAAAAGCGAAGCGGAAATAGCCGTGCCGTCTAAGACATCTACATTTATCTTTTTCTTTGCAAGCGAATTAACACCTTTTAATATATACGGCATAGCGGCGCAGATTGTATATGCTCGGTTAAGATAGAATGGCAAAAACAAACGTCGCCCGATATATCCGGCGATATGTTTTGCTATTTTTTGTTTTAGCTCTTTTTCCAAAATCAAAGCACGTTGTGTTTCGTTTGGAACAGAAGGTTTAATGTCCGAAAGTGAGAGTTGAGACAACAGATCTAGGATTTTTCCCCTTGAACTTTCTGAACTGTATTCGATAAGCACCGAGCCGTTTACACTGTTTAAAGAAACATTTTCAACACTATCTAAACAAAGGAGCAGTTCGGACAAACCGAAACACTGCTCCTTATTTAAGATATATCTACCGAAACGAACTCTTAATCTCTTGGGTTTATCACAAACTATGTGATATTTCATGAGTTTCTCCTTAAGAACAAATTTTCGTCCATCTGTAATCCAATCCAAAAATGGGTTGCTGTTTTAACATATAAAAAGCAACCCATTTTGTTTGTAATTTATAGTTTACGCCATCTTTTCGCCCAAAGCTTTACATATCGCCTCGGCTTCGGCATCGGGTGTTTCGTTGCACATATACGTTTCAACACTCTTTGCGACTGTTTCTTCTTCCCAATTCCTCATCCATTCGCCATCCCCCCAACCGTATGAACCGAACAGAAGAACGTCTTTTTCCGAAAGGCTGTCTTTAACATCGTCCCACATTGGTTGGAATTCGGTTTCTTCCAAAACCTCTGCACCCATAGACGGACAACCAAAAGCTATGAAATCAAACCCTGCTACCATATCTTTTTTGAAATCGGCGGAGGTCATCAGCTCAACTTGTGCACCTTTGGACTTTGCACCCTCCGATATTAATTTAGCCATCGTTTCGGTGTTTCCTGTGCCGCTCCAATAAACTACTGCTACTTTTGCCATAAAAATAATCTCCTTAAATTTTAAATAATAATTTATATTAAGCAACTTTCGACTGTTTAAAAACGGTCAATCGCTCTATATCGGTTCCCTCGTTCCAAAGCCGTTTGTAAACAGCTTTGCATTTATCGTACTTTGCAAATTTTTGAACAGCTTCCTCTTTGTTTCCGTAGACTTTCCAATATCCGCAAAGTCTACAATCTTTCCCTTTGTTGCAGATAAATCCCTCGACATCTTCTGGGGGATACCCGAGAAAAAGCCCAATTTCATGTGGGAACTCGTAATAGCTGTTTAACCGAGCCGACAAAAAGGTCAACATCTCATCAACAGTTTTCCCAAAATAACCATATCTATTAAAAATGGTTTGTGTTAATTCATTAGAAATGTCAAGTTTAAGCATCTGTTCTCTGTATACATAAATCAACGCTGTATTCTCACACATCTTTAAAATTAAAATTTTAATTCCTTTGCTTTTTAAACCGAAATTAAGTTTTTTAAGTTCAGCTTCCAGCAAACTTTGCGAAAAAAACTTTGTTGTAAAAAGGCTTGCGGTTTTAAGACCGGCAAGGGTTGGGGAACAATGCTCTATCAAACTGTTCTCTAGATTCATCGAAAAAAATCTCCTACATAGTTTCAAGGATACCTTTAAGCGCGGTTATCGAACTTGAATGGCAGCGTTCAACGCGCGCTTTACATCGTTTCGCTTCGCAGTTTGCACACGCAACAAGCTTGTGTGACACTGTGTTTGTGAAAAGGATAAACATGTCGGGTGAGCCGAATTTTCCCCGAACATCACCCTTCATCTTGGTGAAAACCTTTGCTTTGTATCCGTATTGCTTACATAAATCTATGTATCTGCGTTCCATACATTCGTTGCCGCCGACTATAACTACGCTCATTTTTTTACACTCCTTCAACATACAAAACTTTAAGTTAGTATAAACTAACCATGATTTAAAAATAAATCCGCCCACTCTAAACCGACGGACAAGTTAGATAACACTAACTCCATTCAAACTATACACGTATTCTCTTGGTTTGTCAAGTTTTTTTAAACCGGGTGTGGTCAACAAAAGTTGACAGCTTTAAAAATTTGTGTTAAACTGCCGATTAAAACAAAGTTTAGTTAGTTTATGCTAACTAAACAATTTGAGGGGGAATTATTATGGAAAAGCAAAAACAAAAGCCATTGCTAAAAAGGTTGTATATATTTGCGGGAAGTTACAAGCATTTCACGAATTTTGGCATGATTTTATCGAGTGTAAGTGCCGTTATGACACTGTTGCCAATCATTTTCATTTACAGAGCGATAAGCGAAATAATAGAAATTTATCCAAATGTAGAGCTTACAGATAGCATTGTCAAAAATGCGTGGCTCGCAGTCGGCTCTGCTATTGGTTCAATGGTTGCATATATGGTTGCTCTTATGTGCACCCACTTTGCAGCATTCCGAATTGCAACAAATATACGAAAAACAGCACTAAACCACGTTATGACATTGCCGCTTGGCTTTTTTTCCGGTACGGGTAGCGGTAAACTTCGCAGAATTATCAACGACAGCGCAGGAGCAACCGAATCATATCTTGCGCATCAACTTCCCGATTTAGTTGGTGCATACACAACACCGATTGCGGTGCTTGTGGTCTTGTTTGTGTTTGACTATAGGCTTGGACTGATTAGCCTTATTCCGCTTGTGCTGGCTATGATCTCTATGATGTCAGGCATGGGCAAAGACCAACCCGAAAGATTAAGACAGTATCAATCGGCACTTGAAAACATGAACAACGAGGCTACGGAATATGTTAGAGGAATACCGGTTGTTAAAACCTTTAATCAGTCGGTGTTTTCGTTTGAGCGTTTTCATGGCGTAATAAATACCTACAAAAAATATGTCTCCGGTTATTCATACCGTATGAGAATTCCGATGACGATGTTTCAGGTGTTTTTAGCGAGCACACCGATATTTTTAGTGCTTTCCTCAATTTTTATGATAAGCGGCCAAGGTGATATGATAAGCTTCTTTTTAAGCTTTTTCTTTTATCTTGTTTTCACACCTATTGCCTCGCTTATGATGATGAAAATTATGTGGGTAATGCAACATTCAATGCTTGCAAGTGATGCGTTGGGACGCATAGATAGTTTACTTAGCGAAAAACCTCTTGCAAGACCAATCGCTCTAAAATCACCGAAAAATGCAGATATTATTATGGACAACATCTCTTTTACATATCCGAACACCGATAAAAAAGCCGTTGACAATGTGAATATAAGCATAAAACAAGGGCAAACCGTTGCCTTTGTCGGCCCGTCGGGAGGAGGCAAAACAACACTTGCTACCCTTATCCCACGCTTTTGGGATGTGGACAGCGGAACTGTTAAAATCGGTGGTGTCGATGTTAGAGAAATTAGCAACACAGAGCTTATGCGAAATATCTCTTTCGTATTTCAAAACACCAATCTTTATAAGGCGAGTATTTTAGATAATCTTCGTGAGGGCAAACCAAGCGCAACTATCGACGAAATAAACAAGGCGCTAAAAGCCGCAAGGTGTGAGGATATTATAGCAAAACTGCCTAACGGACTTGACACTGTTTACGGAACTAAAGGTGTATATCTCTCAGGTGGTGAGGCGCAAAGAATTGCACTTGCAAGGGCAATTCTCCGTGATGCACCGATAATTTTGCTTGATGAAGCAACCGCATTTGCAGACCCGGAAAACGAACATCAAATCCAGCTTGCAATGAGTGAACTTACCAAAGGAAAAACCGTTTTGATGATTGCACATAGGCTCTCGACAATCAAAAATGTCGACTTTATATATGTTATAGCCGACGGAAAAGTAACGGAGCAAGGCACACATGATGAGCTTGTAGCAAAAAACGGACTTTACAGCGAAATGTGGACGGAATATAATAATGCATTTATTTGGAAGGAGGTAAACTAATCAGCTATACACTGATTAGTATACATAATGAAAAAATATCTACAAAAAACTTTTGCTTTAACAGAGCTTGGAGCAAGCGAGCTACTAAAGGCAAGCACTATCACTGTATTTATCAACATTGTGATAATGGCTGTGAGTGGTATCTCCTACTATTTCATACAAGATACATTACTGCCAATTTTAGAGGATACTGCGCCTGTTTACATCGTTTTAATATATGTCGGTTATGCGATCTTTATATTGTTTTTACTCGCAGTGCTTTACTATTTCCAGTATAACTTCTGCTATATTTCAGCATACGAAGAAAGCGCAAACATGCGAATTTCTCTTGCTGAAACGCTTCGTAAACTCCCACTCTCTTTCTTTGGAAAAAAAAATTTGTCCGACCTCACATCAACTATCATGGGTGATGTTTCGATGATGGAAAATGCCTTTTCACATTTTATCCCCGGGTTTATCGGTTCGATTATCTCGACAACAATAATGGGAATAGGCATGTTTATGTTTGACTGGAGGCTTGCGCTATCGCTTACTTGGGTAATACCAATTTCATTTATATTGTGTATTGCAAGCAAAAAGTTGCAAGACTATTTCCTTTTAAAGACAAAAGCTATACAGCTTACATATCTTGATAAAATTCAAGAATGCCTTGAAAATGTGAAAGATATCAAGGCAAACAACAGAGAGAATGCACACTTAAAAATTATGGACGCGCATTTTGAAAATCATGAAAACATGAGTATGAAAGCGGAATTCGTGACAGGAATATTTGTCAGCACAGCCCAGATGATACTAAAGCTCGGCATTGCTACAACTATGATAGTGGGTGTAACTTTGCTTGCTACAGGCGAAATTTCGCTTTTAACTTTCCTTGTGTTTTTGATGATAGCTTCAAGGATATACGACCCGCTTGCAGGGGCACTTATAAATCTTGCCGGAATTTTCATCTCGCTAAAAAGTGTTGAACGAATGAAAGAATTTGAAAACACAAAAATCCAATCGGGCAACCATGAAATGTCGCCGAACGGCTATGATATTAACTTTGAGAATGTTAAATTCTCTTACGGCTCTCAAGAAGAGACGTTTGGCTCTCAAGAAGAGACGTTTGGCTCTCAAAAAGAGACATTGGATACAAGCGAAACAGTTTTAAACGGTGTTAGTTTTACGGCAAAACAAGGGGAAGTTACAGCCCTCGTTGGCCCGTCGGGGGGCGGCAAAAGCACCGCAATGAAACTCGCCGCAAGATTTTGGGATGTTAATGGCGGCAAAATTTCAATAGGACAACAAGATGTATCCGAAGTTGACCCCGAAACGCTTCTAAAAGAAATCTCGATAGTTTTTCAAGATGTCACACTTTTCAATAATACAGTCATGGAAAATATCCGCATAGGCAGAAAAGGCGCGACAGATGATGAAGTTATTGAAGCTGCGAAAAATGCGCAGTGCCGCGAGTTTATTATGTCTATGCCGGACGGATACAACACCCTTATAGGCGAAAACGGCTCTAAACTTTCGGGTGGCGAAAGACAGCGATTGTCTATTGCAAGAGCGCTCTTAAAAGATGCGCCTATAGTTTTGCTGGACGAAGCGACTTCCTCGCTTGATATTCAAAATGAAAGCAAGGTTCAAAAAGCAATATCAAAACTCACACAAAACAAAACGGTTATCGTAATTGCTCACAGAATGAGAACTATAGCGGGAGCAAATAAGATTGTGCTTTTAAAAGAAGGCAAGGTTTCCGCCGAAGGTTCACACAGCGAAATGCTTAAAAAATCAAGCGACTATGCAAATATGATTAAATTGCAAACTAAGAGCGCGAATTGGGTGCTTTCGTAAGAAGGATTTAGTTGTAATTGCACTTAAAAATAAATCATAATTGGTTTTAAAAGTTTCAGTCGTTATGTATTTCATGTTTAGGTTTACGTATGTTTGGGGCGATTGGAATAGCAAATATTATATAAATAAAGGAGTTGTTTATGGACAATAAAAAACTAAGCGGTGTTCCCGACACCTTATTTATCCCTCTTATGGCACGCATATACATATCAAAGAGGTTTCCCGAGTATTTTTATGATGAAAAGGCGTTAAGCCTTGAAGACAGCATACCGCAAAACGTAATAACTGAAAAAAGCAGCGAATATGCCATGATGGGGTCTGCTTCGAGGGCGATTAATATGGACAAAATCGTCGTCGATTTCGTTCATAAAAATGATAAAAGCAATGTTGTTTGCATTGGTTGTGGGCTTGAAACTATGGCATTTAGGCTGGGCGATATATCAGACAAGGCACATTTTTATGAGGTCGACTTTCCCTCTGTAATTGATAACAGGAAAACTGTTTTAGGCATACTTCCAAACGAGACTCTAACTCCGGGCAATGCCAATGAGCTTGATTTTTCAAAGCATATGGACTGTGCTATGCCAACCATTTTTGTTGTTGCCGGAGTTTTTCAATATTTTAAAGAGCCTGAGGTTTTAGCCCTTATATCAAAGCTGCAAAGTCAGTTTAAAAATGCTGAAATTCTTTTTGACGTCACCGATGAGTATGGCATCAAATACGTTAATAAATATGTAAAAAAGACCGGCAACGAAAACGCAATGATGTATTTTTACATTAATAGTCCAAAAGAATTTGCCGCAACGGCGAATATAACGCTCATATCGACAAATGGTTTTTATGGCGGTATTTCAAAAGAACTTCGCAAAAAGCTAAAACTCTATACAAAGATTGCAACTAAGATAGCGGACAACAAAATGCACGCTATGATATTGAGATATAAATTATAAAGGTGACAAAATAATGACAGATAAATACAAAGCTCATACAAATCGACAAAAAATATTTTTCGAGGTGATTTTATGGAACTGAATTTATTTTACTCAATCATGGGTGTGCTTGGTGGCATAGTCTGTGCAATTGGAGATATTCTCCTTGACTTAAAAGGCAAAGATAACAAAAAAGTCGGAAAATCCCTTGTGATAGAATCAAACTGGGTGAAAATGGCGAACTGGCGATTTAAGTGGTCAATTCCGTGTGGCTTTTTTGGTTCTTTTATGTACAGCTTGGGTGTTCATTCGCTCGGCAGGCAAATTCAAAATCATAGCGAATTTTTGTCGGAAGCTCTGTTTTTAACCGCTGCGATTATGGCGATGTGTGGTTTTTTTATTCACAGTTTCATATGCATAGCACCGATTATCTACAAAGCCGTACTAAACGGTAAAAATGAAGATTTAGCAGAGCATACAATAAACGAACTGTTATCGGCAATAAAAATCATATTCGGTGCGCTGTTTGCTTTTTTACTGCTCGCACCGACAAGCATTATAATTTACTGCATTTTAAACGGATTTCTCGATGTCCCGACATATTTTGTTTTGTTAAATCCGATTGTTTTTTTGTTTGTGGGACTTGCGTTCCGTGCTATAAAAAGAGATTGGTTTTATGATTTGCCATCAATTATTATGCCGAGCTTGGGAATTGGTATGTTTGGAGTTATTGGTATAGTTAATCTTATATAAAAGAATTTTTACATAAACGGCCCTAAAAAGTTTGCCGTTAAGACAAATGTGAAACTCCTATCGGCAAATGGATTTTACAAAAGCATTTCAAAAGAACTTCATAAAAAACTTAAACTGTACCTAAAAATTGCAACCAAAATAGCTGATAACTAGATAAACGAAAAAGCTGTGACAAATTTCGCCACAGCTTTTATATTTATCTAAATATTTCTCTTGCCTGTTTCATGTTCTCTCTAATTTCTACCTTAAACGGACAGTTTTTCTCACATTTGCCGTTGCATTTAATGAACGACAATTTCTAACAATACTTTATTAAGCATCTTGTTTTGTGTCGGCTATCTGTATCTCCCTCAAATTAACGCCTTGTGGCAACTCATACGCAAATTTAATTGTCTTTGCAACGTCCTCTGCCGTGATTGCGCCTACGCCGGTTGATTCTTTCCATTGATTATATCCGTCTTTAATCGCTTCACTTGTGGTGTGGCTTAAAAGTTCTGTTGCAACAGCACCGGGACAAATTCTCATAACCCTAACATTGTATGGAGACAGTTCTCCTCTTGCAACTTCCGATAGCCCAACTACACCGTATTTTGTAGCGCAGTAAGCCGCATGATTTCCGAAAGGCTTAACACCGGCAATCGACGAGATGTTGATGATGGTTCCGCCTTGTCTTTCTTTCATGTCGTTCATGACAATTTGCATACCGTTCATAACGCCCATAACGTTGACGTTCAACATATCTTGCCACTCTTTTGGATCTTGGGTTTCAAGATTTCCAAGCAACATTATGCCGGCGTTATTTATGATTAGGTCGGTTTTTCCGTAAACTTGTTCCGCTTTTCTTACTGCTTTTTCAAAAGCAGCTTTGTCCGTTACGTCTACTTTTTCGCATATAGTGTTTTCTAAACCGAGCTGTTCTAATTTTTCAAGTCTTCTTGCAAGCAGCAAAAGAGGGTAGCCTGCTTTATTAAATTCTAAAGCTAAAGCCTTGCCAAAACCTGAACTTGCGCCTGTTATTACAACTAATTTTTTCATGTTATTCTCCCTTTATTCTAATTGACATTTTTATTATTATAGTATAAAATACTGTAATGAATGTTTGTATTATATTAGCGAAAAGCAAATTAGTCAATAAGGCACATTTTTTTCGCTTAGAGAAAGAAAGGTAACCAATGGATAAAATAATTGTAAATTCAGAAATTGAAGTAACCCTTAAAATGATTGGCGGTAAATGCAAGCCGTTGATTTTATATATGCTTATCGAAGACGGAACTATGCGTTTTAAAGATTTAATGGGCGCAGTCACGCAAGTTTCTCAAAAAACGCTGACAAACCAACTGCGAGAGCTTGAAGCGGACGGTTTAATTGTGCGGCAAGCGTTTAGCGAAATCCCCCCACGAGTTGAATATTCTGTAACCGAAAAAGGGAAAACACTGTTTCCGATACTTGAGATGATGTGTAAGTGGGGCAAGAAAAACAAGGATGACAGGTTTGAGATTGTAAATCCTCAATGTGAATAGAGTTTTATTGGTAATTCTACTTTTTTCTTTGTACTTAACTGAAAGATATAGCTCCACATTTAACATCTTGAAGTTTTCAAGCTTTCAAATAATTTTACAAAAAACACAATAAAAACATAATCCTTTGATATAATAAAGGGAGATATATCTAAGTTAATCAACGCCATTGTCCACACCCAATAAAGGCAAACTATATTATAGAGGTAGTTATGTTAAAGATATTAATCGTCGACGACAACAAACAGATAACCTCGATTTTAGAGGAATACGCAAAAAACGAAGGCTACATCCCAATAGTTGCGTATGACGGGGAGCAAGCAGTCGCCAAAACAAAAGATCAAAACCCCGACATAATTTTGCTCGATGTTATGATGCCGTGTAAGGATGGGTTTGCGGTTTGTCGAGAGATACGAAGTTTTTCAAATGTACCGATAATTATGGTTACGGCGAGAGGGGAAGACTTCGAGAGGATTATGGGGCTTGAAATCGGAGCGGACGACTATATAGTCAAACCGTTTTCGCCGGGCGAGGTTATAGCAAGGATAAAGGCTATTATGCGACGGCTTAACAAAGATGAGGTTTCAAGCCGTTCGATAACGTTCGACGACCTTAAAATTGACCTTGAAAAATATATTGTAACGATTGATACCATAGAGGTTTCGTTAACTAAAAAAGAGATTGAAATTCTCTATACCCTTGCAAATTCAAAAAACAAAGTTTTTACGAGAGAAAACCTGTTAAACAGCGTTTGGGGCTACGAATACTATGGCGACAACCGAACGGTCGACAGCCATATAAAAAGATTAAGGGCAAAGCTTGACGGATATAAACACCCAACATGGAACATAAAAACAATTCGGGGAATTGGATATAAATTTGAGGTTGAAGAGAATGTTTAAAAATAAAATTGCTATAAAGCTAAGCCTTAAATTTACCGCTACCCTTTTGATCTTTTCGGCGGTTATCGGAACTATATTTTTTATTTTGTTCAGCAGCTATATAATAGATCTTCACAGGGAACATCTCGAGCAAACCGCAAAAGCCGTTTCGTTTACCGTGACTCCGGTTAAAGAGGTTGAAGGCCAAACTTTTTTGGAACAACAAAGCGAGAGCTTTGATTTTGAAAATTTAATAATCTACGTTCACCAAATCATGAACGCAGAGGTTTGGATAGTCGATGAAAAATTGAACGTTGCTTTTGCGAACGCCGACACAAAAACGGTTGATTTGCAAAAACTTCCGCAAGAGTTTGAGAGCGATGTTGTAAATACTTTTAAAGGCGAAACGGTTCATGGGGGAAGTTTAAGCGAAGCGGTTACGGGAACGGGACTTATGGTTGGAGTTCCGATATTTTTTGGCGAAGAGATAGTGGGCGCTGTTTTGGTACATTCCCCTGTCTCCGAGATTAACCACGCCGTAAGCAGAGCTTTATATATAATAGTTTTTTGTATATTAATTGCGCTTGTTATAACGGTTATACTCTCGATTATAATGTCTTTTTCGTTTACAAAACCGCTTTCCAAGATGAAATCCGTCGCTTTAAAGCTTGCGGATAACGACTACAGCGAACGCTCGGACATTGACCAAAATGATGAGATTGGGGAACTTTCCGCCGTTTTAGATAACCTTTCCGAAAGGCTTTTGATTGCCGAGGAACAACGAGGAAAACTTGAAAAGTTGCGCCGAGATTACGTTGCAAATATTTCCCACGAACTTAAAACTCCGATAACCGTTATAAAAGGGTCTATTCAAGCTCTTTGCGAAAAAGTTGTGACTGAGCCTAAAATGGTTCAAGAATACCACAGTAATATTCTGTATCAAGCGAAACATCTCGAACGGCTTGTCGGTGATCTGCTCGAACTTTCAAGGCTTCAAAATACCGACTTTTCGCTCGAGATGGGCGAGATTAACATATCTGAACTTTTGAAAGATTCGATTAGGAGCATGACCCCGTTGGCAAACGACAAAGATATTTCTTTCTTGATCGATATAAAAAACGATTTTGAAACGTTGGGGGACTACGGCAGACTTCGTCAGATGTTTATTATAGTTCTCGATAACGCTATTAAGTTTTCTCCCCATGGCGAAAATGTGGTGGTTAGTCTTGTCGGCGATAACGTTTCTATTAGAGATTTTGGGGAGGGTATAGCAGAAGAGCAACTTCCCCACATCTTTGAAAGGTTCTATAAGACAAACGCCGAAACAAATTCCGGTGGCTCGGGACTTGGGCTTGTTATCGCAAAAGAGATAGCTTTAAGGCATAATATAGAGATAATCGCGAAAAATGCCGACCCAAAAGGCGCTGAGTTTTGCTTTAAATTGTACGAAAACTGAACCGATAAAGACACAAGAAAAACATAATAGTTGGATAAAATATCAATATCTTCCAAAGTTTGACGAAGAAATAAAGCAAAGGTCAAAAGAGCTTTAACATGATATTTGATATTAATACCGACAAAACATTGTTTGACGAGTTTGTTAAAAACCATCCGACAAAGTCGCATTTTATGCAAAGCGTTGCTTGGGGTGAACTCTGCGAAAAAACTAAATCTCAAAAACCGTATCACCTAACGCTTAAAGATGACTACGGAAACATAAAAGTGGCGGCGCTTGTTCTTGTTTGCAAGCCAAGATTTTTCCCTTCGTTTTTATACTGTCCTCGTGGGTTTGTAATGGATTTTAGCGACACAGAGTTGTTAAGCGAGTTTGTTAAAAATATATATCAATTTGCAAAAAACCAAAAAGCCATGTCTTTGACAATTGACCCCGATATCGAACGATGGGAGATAGGCAAAGACGGAAAACCGAAAGATCAAAACGCTCACGAAAACCCCGTTCACGAAAAGCTATTGTCGCTCGGGTTTATCCACAGCGGATATAACATGGGTTTTGAGAATAAACTTCCAAGGTTTACGTTTAGAATAGATCTTGAAAAAGAACAAAGCGAGATTAAAAAAGCCGTATCAAAAAGCGCTATGAAAGACATTAAAAAAGGCGAGGCGTATCCATCGACCGTTTCGATATCTCAAGGAAAGAATGCCGACGATTTTTATAGGCTTATGCAAAAAACCGGAGCGCGAGATAAGTTCTTTTGTTATTCAAACGAATACTATAAAAGTTTTTATGAGGTTTTGAACAAGCACGGCATGGCAAAGATGTTTATCGGAACGGTTTATCCCAAAGAGATAGTCAAAATGCTTGTAGAAAAACTTAAACAAACGGAACAAAGCCTTGAAATCGAAGCGAATGCAGACACGTCCGCGGCGCTTTTAGCTACAAAAAATCGCCTTGAAAGAGAGCTTTTAAAATACCGGCAAAGTTTGCAAGACTATCCCGAAAGCTACGTTGCGGCGGCGCAGATTGTTGTTGAATACGGCGGCCACGCTTGGGCGGTACATGGCGGAAGCGACGACGATTTTTTTGAAACGTTTATAAACAAGCGAGTTTACCTCGAAAAGATACTCGACAGCAGAAATTCGGGAAACGTTTGGTTCGACCAGTTCGGAACGGTTGGCGACCCCGAAAACCATAAACTTAAACAGCTTCATAAATTCAAGCAAAATTTCGGCGGTCGATATATCGAGTTTGTCGGTGAATACGATCTTCCGATTAACAAAACGGCTTATTTTTTGTTTAAGAAATCTCTTCCGCTTTATCGTGCGTTTAGGTTTAAAACAAAGGGATTGTTTCAAAAGATTGGCGGGAAGTAGACGCGGTTTAGCTATACAGAAAGCTGCCTCAAAAGATTTGCAACAATATAAATCACAGCCCTACACAAACTAACTCATGAGTTTGTGTAGGGCTGTTGTTGTGTTAAGTCGCTTATGATATAGCAAACCCAAACAAAAAGCATGTTTTGTCGAAAAAACAATACTCAAAAAAAATTAAAAACCTCTTGACAAACCCAGATAGTTAGATTAATATAGTTAGTGTAAAGTAGTTAGTTAAAGATATTTATCTCAAAATGAAAAAGGAGCAAACATGAGCGGAAAATTAACAAAAGCACTAAATAAAATAACACACGACACAGCATTGTATGAACTAAAACGGCTTTATTCTCACGATAAAAAGAGCGTTCTTTCATACCATGATACCCTTTATCTCAATATCATCGAGGCTCACCCTAACAAGTATACATCTTCACAAATTGCTGATTTGTTGAAAATTACACGTCCATCTGTGAC
>CAYJJR010000011.1:0-40780 GCA_964370565.1 uncultured Oscillospiraceae bacterium
TAATTGCAGGCACCTTTTCCTTTGTGTTTTCAATGATGAAGTTACCAAACGAAAGCGTCACATTGTACTTGCTGTTGATGTTTTCGCGAATGCTCGGGAGTATGTCATGCTCATAGAGCTGTTTAATAGGGGGGCCTTCGTTGACGCGACGCAGAATTAAAAATTGATCTGCTGTTCTTCGACATAGAAGTGCGGAAGTGTTTTTGAAAGCATTTTTTAATGCATCTGAAATCGCGATTATAATTTCGGTGCCTTTATCGGTGCTGAAATGGGTGTTGATTGTTTTAAACATGTCGATGTCAAACGATATAAGTTCATATTCTTTTGGTACAGCTTTTTTAAGTGTTTCGTCCATAGCCACAGCAAACTTATTAATCGACATCAGCCCTGTCAATATGTCGGTGTTGTATGAAGTGAGAAGCGCTTCGTTTTTCTTGTTGCGTCCGTGATAAAACAAAGCTATATATCCGACCGCAACGATTAAAATCCCTGCAACCACAAAGTGCCAATATTCTTTTAAAAAATCAAGTGGCGTTGTTTCGGGAAGATAATTGTTCGCATGGTTGCTTAAAATAGTTCGATATTCCTCGTCGGAAACCCTGTCAAACATAACGTTGAAGATCGGTATATATTGTTCTGCTATATCGTCTGAAACAAGGAGTTGCATCGGAACAACCAGATCTGTGTGCATTGCAATACTGTCGATGCCATCAAGATACATCTGCGCATATGTTGCGCCGGTGTCGGTTGAAATTATTATGCCAACCTCGCCTGCGCTAAAGTCGTCGAGCAGTTGGTGCCAGTCGGTGTATGTAATAAGTTCTACATCGGGGAAATATTGCTCGAAAAATTCTGACCCTATCGTTCTGTAGGGCAAAAGGCCTATTTTCCCAGAGTTTTCAATCAAATCTTTTGTGGTGGGACTTTGCGTGTGCAGTTCGGTCGGTATCTGTGCTATCATAGTGAGGTCATAAAAAGATTCGCCGGAGACATAGTGGTCGCCATAGTGTTCAAAATCGCCATAAATAGTGAGTAGAACGTCATAGTTTTGATATGTCGCGGGGTCGTCCTCCAAGCTGTAGGGGTGATAGTCAATCTCGAACCCATAACTTTCAGCAAAATTATCAAGTATTTCAACCATGGCACCATCCGGCAAACCTTTTTCGTTTTGAAACGATATCGGCTGATAATCGGCGATATATCCAACTTCGAGCGGTCGCTGGCGCAACGTTTCAATCTCGCTTTTCATTAGTGAACGATGAGAAATTTCAAGATTATGAGACATATATTTCTCTTCCAACTCAAGGAAAAAATTGCCTTCGGTTGCAACTATGTCAAGAAATATAGTGGTGATTTTGTCCATCAATTCTTGGTTTTCAAAACTTGTAACCAAAAAGAGATTATACACCGCAAGATTGAGAACGTTGTTTCCAATAGCTGAATAGGCGTCTTCAATATGTGTTATGTAAAAATCAGCTTCGATATCCATATAGTTGTTGACGGTTCCATAGACATATTCAACCGAAATGCCATAGGCTTCACAAAATCTTTCGAGATATTGAATGCCTACGCTATCTTTGATGGTGGAAACCGTTTTTCCGTCAATTGCGGCAGGGTCGGCATATTGAACACTCATGTCATCGGTCATCAAAGCGATGTATGTTTTGCTGAATGGGGCTGTGGAATATAAAACTTCTTGTGCCCTTTCATCCGTTTTAACAAGAAATCCGCCGACATCAACAACACCTCTGTTGACAGCTTCGTTCATGTCTCCTGTAATTGCGACATATTCAAACTGAAGGTCGCTTACCTCTTCGATTTTTTGAAATACATCATAGCCAAAACCTTTTTTATTAGGGCTGCCCCAATCTTCAATGAAGTCATTATAAGCATAATAATATCCAACCTTTATAGGATGGTTATAATCAAAAGAAACGGGTGTTGGCTGTGGTTCTTGGATAACAGGCAACGTCTCTTGCGTTGCGGTTGGCGTTTGTGTTGTTATGGCATTTGATTCGACAGAAGCTACCACTGATTTGCAAAACAAAACAGCAAGCAAACAAATCAATAGCACAGCGAACGTGAACTTTTTTATCCGGGTAAACATTTTGAAACTCCTTCTTGTCGAAAACTTTTTTTGGCATTTTGTTTAAGTTTTAGGATTTGCTTTTCTAAAACAAATCACAACACAAGCATCACAAAGTGGTTATAATTGATTTGTGAATTTGTTACTGTTATCTTGAAAAGATGTATGAACAACATGATGTGAAAAGGTGGTTTTGCCGTCGAATTAAACAACAAATGCCATTTGTCAATACAAATTTAACACAAATTTAACATTAAAACAAGAATTTTCGACAATTTTCGACAAAATTCGCAACTTGTTTAAAATTGTAATCTAATTATTGTAAAACATTACAAAATTTAAAATTGTTTGCAACTTTTTTGCAAATAAACGTCTTGAATGTAATATATACTGAGTTTGTTTGTGTTAGTGAAAAATTAACAATTGATTAACAATCAACGCTGTTGAAATAAAAATTAAATGTGCTATAATAGAAGCAAACATATATTTGTTTTCGGTATGGGTGAAAAAACCTGTGCTTATTTTTTGGGCTCATGTGTTAATAATATATTTATAATAAAAAGGATTGAATTTTAATAGATGGATTTTAAACTGGTTTCGGAATATAAACCAATGGGCGACCAACCGGCGGCTATCGACAAGCTTGTCGAGGGGGTTGAGTCGGGCGTTCGTGAA
This sequence comes from uncultured Oscillospiraceae bacterium, assembly GCA_964370565.1. Classification (GTDB taxonomy): domain Bacteria; phylum Bacillota; class Clostridia; order Oscillospirales; family Ruminococcaceae; genus CAYJAY01. The sequence goes on from CAYJJR010000011.1 coordinate 2,762, forward strand.
CAAACTCTTATGGGAATAACAGGTTCGGGAAAGACGTTTACAATGGCAAATATAATTGCCAAGACAAACCGCCCGACGTTGGTGCTAGCGCACAACAAGACGCTTGCGGCGCAACTTTGCAGCGAATTCAAACAGCTTTTTCCCGAAAACGCTGTTGAGTATTTTGTGTCGTACTATGACTATTACCAACCCGAGGCGTATATTCCAAACACCGACACGTATATTGAAAAGGACAGCGCGATAAACGACGAGATAGACAAACTTCGACATTCGGCAACCGCCTCGCTTTCCGAAAGAAGAGATGTCATTATCGTTGCAAGCGTAAGCTGTATATACACGCTTGGAAACCCGATAGACTACCGAAACATGATTGTTTCGCTACGTCCGGGCATGGAAATAAAACGAGACGTTTTGCTAAGGCGTCTTGTTGAAATTCAATATGAGCGCAACGACATAGGGTTTGAACGCAACAAGTTTCGCGTTCGCGGAGATGTCGTTGAGATATACCCTGCCTACCACACCGACACGGCCATTCGAGTCGAGTTTTTCGGAGACACAATCGAAAAGATAAGCGAGGTCCATGTGATCTCGGAACAGGGCGCAAAGGTGTTGAACCACGTCGCAATCTATCCCGCTTCGCATTATATTATTCCAAGACAGACCCTTATAGATAAGCTTGAGGTTCTGCGCGAGGAGATGGACGAAAGGGTCAAGTATTTCACAGAAAACAAAAAACTTATCGAGGCGCAACGGATTGCTCAGCGTACGATGTACGATATCGAGATGCTAGCCGAAATTGGGATGTGCAAAGGAATCGAGAACTATTCAAGGGTTCTAGGTGGCAGGGAGCCGGGGTGTTTACCGTTTACGCTTCTTGATTATTTTCCGGAAGATTTCTTGATTTTTGTAGACGAAAGCCACGTAATGTTGCCACAAGTCAGAGGAATGTATGGCGGAGATTTTGCACGAAAGAAAAACCTTGTCGACTTCGGGTTTCGGCTTCCGTCGGCATTTGATAATCGTCCGTTAATGTTTGACGAGTTTTATAATAAGATTAATCAAGTTATCTACACAAGCGCAACGCCGGGGCCGTTTGAAAAGGAACACTCTCAAAAAACGGTTGAGCAGATTATTCGACCGACAGGGCTAGTTGACCCCAAGATTATCGTTAAGCCAACCGAAGGACAGATTGATGACCTGTTGTCCGAGATTAATACACGTGTCGATAAAAAAGAACGTGTGTTAATTACTACGCTTACTAAAAAAATGGCGGAAAATCTTACCGACTTTTTAACGGAACACGACGTTAAGGTTAGGTATCTTCACTATGACATAGATACTATTGAACGAATGGAGATAATTAGAGATCTTCGTTTGGGTGAATTTGATGTATTAGTTGGAATTAACCTTTTGCGAGAGGGTCTGGACATACCGGAAGTTTCGTTGGTTGCGATACTCGACGCGGACAAAGAAGGTTTTTTGCGTTCCGAAACGTCGCTTATCCAAACGATAGGGCGCGCGGCTCGAAACGCTTCGGGCGAAGTTATTATGTATGCCGACAGCGTAACCGGCTCTATGGAGCGGGCTATAAACGAGACCGAAAGAAGAAGAAAACTCCAAACAGAATATAACGAAAAACATGGTATTGTCCCAAAAACCATAGTCAAAGAGGTTCGCGACATTCTCGAGATTTCGTCCAAAGACACCGAAAACTCCGACAAGAAAAAGCTTACACGAGCGGAGCGCGAAGACCTTATTAAACGTCTGACAAAAGAGATGAAAAATGCCGCAACGCTTCTTGAGTTTGAATATGCCGCAACGCTTAGGGATAAGATTGAGAAACTAAAAAAATCAAGATAGAGAATTGTTCATTCCTAACTAACCATCAACTATTTTAAAGAGGTACTAAATTGTCAAAAAACGAAATTGTAATTAAAGGTGCAAGGGAACACAACCTTAAAAATATCGATATAACTTTACCGCGAGATAAATTGATTGTAATGACGGGACTTTCTGGTTCGGGTAAATCGTCGCTAGCGTTTGATACCATCTATGCAGACGGTCAACGCAGATATATCGAAAGTCTTTCGTCGTATGCTCGGATGTTTTTAGGACAGATGGAAAAACCCGATGTCGATTATATAGAGGGACTTTCTCCGGCAATCTCGATTGACCAAAAAACAACCTCGAAAAACCCGCGTTCAACCGTCGGAACGGTGACCGAGATATATGACTATCTGCGTCTTTTATACGCACGAATAGGTGTTCCGCATTGTCCGATTTGTAATCGCGAGATTAAACAACAGACGGTAGACCAGATTGTTGATATCGTCAAGAAACTTCCAAAAGCTACAAAGTTTATGGTGCTAGCGCCGATTGCAAGAGGAAAAAAAGGAACGTTCCAAAAAGACTTGGAGGCGGCAGAAAAATCTGGATTTGCAAGGGCGAGAATTGACGGAAGCATATATGACTTGTCCGAAAAACCAAAGCTTGATAAAAACTATAAACATACTATCGAGATAGTTGTTGACCGGCTTGTAATGAACGACGAGATAGACAGCCGTCTTTCCGATTCAATTGAAACAGCAGTGGCGCTTTCGGGCGGCATGATTATCCTGTCTGTTATAGACGGCGAAGACATGATGTTTTCGCAAAGCTACGCTTGCCCCGAACACGGTATAAGCATCGAGGATCTTTCCCCAAGGATGTTCTCGTTTAACAATCCGTTCGGTGCGTGTGAAAAATGTACCGGGCTTGGAACGTTTATGAAGATCGATCCAAATCTTTTGATACCAAACAAAAACCTCACAATTCGCGAAGGAGGTTTACGTGCGAGCGGTTGGAACTATAGCGAAGGTTCTATTGCGATGATGTATATAGACGCTCTTGCGAAAAGATACAACTTTTCAGTTGACGAGCCGATTAAAAAGCTTTCGAAACAAGCAATAGATGTAATATTGTTTGGAACAAAAAACGAAAAACTCGAACTGTATCGAGAAAACGATTTCGGATACGGTATGTATAATGGTGCGTTTGAGGGGATTGTTAACAATCTCGAACGACGCTTCAAAGAGACGACAAGTGACTGGATGCGTGATGAGCTTTCGGCGTACATGAGCGCGGTTGATTGTCCCGATTGTGGCGGAAAACGTCTTAAACCGACCTCGCTTGCTGTTACTGTTGCGGACAAAAATATAATGGACATAACCAATATGTCTGTTATAGATCTTTTGAATTTTATTGAAAGTTTAAATCTTTCGGAACGCGAACAACTTATAGGCGAGAGAATATTAAAAGAGATTAAAGAACGCCTTGGCTTTTTACACAACGTAGGTCTTGATTATCTTTCGCTTTCGCGAAGCGCTACAACGCTTTCGGGTGGCGAAAGCCAACGGATTAGGCTTGCGACCCAGATAGGCTCGTCGCTTGTCGGTGTTCTTTATATTCTGGACGAGCCGAGCATTGGCTTACACCAACGCGACAACCAAAAATTGATAGCAACGCTTGAGAGACTTCGCGACATAGGAAACACTCTCATAGTCGTAGAACACGACGAAGAGACGATTAGAGCGGCGGATTACGTTGTCGACGTCGGACCAAAAGCCGGAATACATGGCGGCGAGATTGTGGCGGCGGGAACGGTTTCTGATATCCTTAAAAACAAAAAATCAATAACGGGACAGTATCTTTCGGGAAAGAAAACAATTGACCTCCCGAAAGAGCGAAGACAAGGCAATGGGAACAATCTTGTGATTAAAAACGCGACGTTGAACAACCTTAAAAACCTTGATGTTTCGTTGCCTCTCGGGGCGTTTAGCTGTGTGACGGGGGTTTCGGGTTCGGGCAAATCGTCGCTTATAAACGAAATATTATACAAAAAACTTGCGGCGGAACTTAACGGTGCGCGGTTACATTCGACGGGGTACGACGAGATTGAAGGGCTTGAACATCTCGACAAAGTAATAGGCATCGACCAATCGCCGATAGGGCGAACTCCACGAAGCAACGCCGCGACATATACAGGGGTCTTCACGTATATTCGCGACATCTTCGCCGCGACAAACGAAGCCAAGATTAAAGGTTATGGACCGGGACGGTTTTCGTTTAATGTCAAGGGTGGGCGATGTGAAGCGTGTCAAGGCGACGGTATAATAAAAATAGAGATGCACTTTTTGCCCGATATATTTATCCCGTGCGAAGTGTGTAAAGGAAAAAGATACAATCGCGAAACGCTTGATATTAAATTTAAGGATAAAAATATCAACCAAGTTCTTGAAATGACGGTGGACGAGGCTCTCGAATTTTTCAAAAATATCCCACGTATCCACAACAAGATAAAGACGCTCCACGATGTGGGACTGGGGTATATTAAACTCGGCCAATCCGCAACAACGCTTTCGGGTGGTGAGGCGCAAAGGGTTAAACTTGCGCTTGAACTATCCAAACGAAGCACAGGAAAGACGATATACATTCTCGACGAGCCGACAACGGGACTTCATGTAGCGGACGTTAAAAAGCTTTTGAAAGTTCTTCAAAAACTTGTCGACGCAAAAAACACCGTTGTCGTAATTGAACACAACCTCGATGTTATAAAATCTGCGGATTACATTATAGATCTTGGCCCCGAGGGAGGGGACAAGGGAGGAACGATTGTCGCAACGGGCACGCCGGAGCAAGTGGCGAAAAATCAAAGCTCTTTCACAGGACATTTTCTTGATAAAGTTTTAAACTAAAATAAAAAATATTGCATGATAGATTATTTGAACCTTGACTTATATCGAGTTGAATAATGAATGTTGTGCAATATTTTTCATTTTTTCAATTTTTCTGCGTTTTTTGTGGTAGAATTGTTGATTTTTGTTTTTTATATGTTATTATTATATTAACTATAGATTTACAAATAGGTTTTGCAAAAGTTTTTATTACTGAAATACTCAAAGGTTTGATTAAAATGAGCTTTAAAAAAATTGTGACAGATACAATGCCTTTAATAGTTACTGTTTGCAGTATCGTTGTTCTTGCTGTAATGATTTTAGTAGATAGTATGTTAGTTCAAGGCGAGTTTGAAAGTTTTGGATTTAAAGAGATAGAACAAATCAAGGTTGAAATCGAAGTTGATATTGAAAACAACATAGAAGAAAGCGAAGACGATCTATCGCTTGTTGCGGAGTTTGTTGTAAAGAACAACGTGACAGAGCAAAATGCAGTTGAATTTTTAAACTCACAATCTCAAGTTCAAGAGTTTGAAACGCTTTATTACGTCAACCTTGACGGAAATGGTGTTTCGGCAGATGGAACGACAAAGGATTTTTCAAACAGTGAGGCATTTAAAGGGGCTCTTAATGACGAATTTATCATAACCAACCCTATGATATCCGAAGATACCAATGAAGCTGTTCTCGAGGTTGCGGTTCCGGTTTTAGAAAACGAACAAGTTACGGCGGTTTTGATAAGCGAAAATTCAATTCAAGAGATCTATGATAATATATATTCTTTGATGGGGAACATCGGACACGCATATATAGTCGACAGGCAAGCAAATATTATTTTTTCAACCGACAGTAGTTTTATACAATCGAATACTCTTGATGACGAGAGCTTGTTTTTCTTAAACAACCAAAATATACGAACTATCTATGATGACCTTAAAAACGGTGTTGCCGGAAACATGAATTTTGACCTTGATGGTTCTGATGCAATGTTGTTGTATACGCCGATAGACCTAACTCCTTGGAGCCTTCTTTTGGCTGTTGACAAGGGGCAGATTAACGATACATTAATGGAGTCGGTAAATTCGGTTATATATCTTTGTATTGGCGCAATTTTGATTTTGATTGCGTTTACGCTTTATACTTGGTATACAAGAAGACGCCTTCTTAAATCTATCGAAAAAAGCGCATATATTGATACGCTAACCGAAATCCCGAACGTTACAAAATTAAAAATAGATATGCAAAATATCTTGTCCAAAAACAAAGACGAAAAGTATTCTATAATAAAAATGGATATAGATAACTTTAACGCTATAAATGAGCTTTTTAGCGTTGAGATAGGTAACCGAGTTTTAAAGGCTTTTAAAAATATAAGGGATTCGGTTGACGAACCGTCGCTTATTATTGCGCGGCTTGGCGGAGATGAATTTTTCCTTTTTTCCGGCAACGGTTTTCTTGACGATATGGAAACACGTACACATATATATGAAGCACAGTATAACATGCTTATACCGGAACTTGGGGATTACAGAATAGGCCTTAAATATGGTCGATATCATATCGAACCGGGCGAAACCGATATTGACGATATCATAAACAAAGCAAGCATGGCGCACAAGATGGCGAAGGACAAGAAAGAAAAGATAGTCTACGACTATGATGACAACTACAAAAAGATGTTGATGGAGTCGGGCGAGATTATCAACACGATGAAATCGGCGCTTGAAAACAACGAGTTTAAGCTATATCTTCAACCAAAGTTTAGCGCAAGCGACGAAAGATTAATAGGCGCCGAAGCTCTTGTCAGGTGGATAAAAGACGACGGTACTATTGTTTATCCCGACAAATTTATACCGCTTATGGAAAAATCGGGATTCATAACGGAAATTGACAAATATATGCTTGAAAGCGCATGTAAATTAATTAGAAGATGGATAGACGAGAAGATAGGATATCTTCCGATTTCGGTAAACTTTTCTCGACTCAATCTATTAAACAAAGATTTTGTAAAAAATATTTCCGAAATTATCGATAGATATGATATTCCCCATGGTTTTATAGAGGTAGAGATTACCGAATCTACCATGATTGAACAAGAAGATATGATTGAAAAACTGTTTGCACAGTTACATAAAGCAGGTTTTAGGATATCTATAGACGATTTCGGTTCGGGATTTTCTTCGCTGGGGCTTCTTAAAAACCTTAAAGCGGATGTGCTTAAACTTGACAAAGCGTTCTTTAACAACAAAAGAGATGTTGTCAGAGGAGATGTTATCATAGATGGTATAATTAAATTGGCTCAAAGCCTTAACATGTATGTAGTTGCAGAGGGTGTTGAGGAGGAAGAACAAGTCGATTTCTTGAGAAATATCGGTTGTGATGCCATTCAAGGATACTACTATTCGAGACCAATACCACACGACGAGTTTGAGGCGAAATATAAAGACTTAATGTCGCAAGTTGTTCAAGCGTTTAAGCAAAGCAAATCGCTCTTTTCGGCGCTCGTAACGCCGTATAATCAAAACTTTGACATAGCGCTTGCGACGATAAACTGTATTGATACTCCAACGGTCTTGTTTAGTTATGATCTAAGCCAGTTTAGCAGTAACAAGGCTTTAATTAGTTTGTTTGGGCTTAAAAATCTTCGTGATTGGCGAAAAGAATTTTTATCGTTGAAGCTTGAACAGCAAGACGCAGGTGGCTTGTCTCCGCTTTCCGCAAAAGGCTACGTTTTAGCAGCAAAAAAAGAGGGTAGCGCTAAGTTTAGCTGGAGCATTAATAACAAAAAAGGCGAAAAAGTATATTGTGAAGTTGTTATAAAAAGGGTTAGCTTGCTTGACAACAACGGCGACGAACTTTACATAGCGCATGTAAACCCAAAGTAGTTTAACTTATATATCAACGAAAAAAATACATTAAAAACCAGGGAATATCGTGTGTGATAATCCCTGGTTTTTTACATCAAATCTGTATAGTGGCGCTATGCTTATGTTTTGAAGTTGGGCTAGTCTAGCCCAAATCTTGCTCGTTTTCGAGGTTGTGCCAAACATTTTGTATATCGTCGTTGTCCTCGAGGTGTTCAAGTAAAATTCTCATCTTTTTAAGATTGTCCTCGCCCTCAAGTCGCACATAGTTGGACGGAATGTATTCGACGTCGGCAGATATCAACGAATATCCCAAAGCCGCAAAGCTTTCGCGAACCGTCGAGAGCTCCGAAGGGTCGGTGAACACCTCGGCTATGTCGCCGTCGAAATCAACGTCGATAGCGCCCGCCTCAAAACAATCTTCAAGAACCTTGTCTTGGTCTTTTCCCGTAACGTCGGTTATAATGACGCCTTTTTGCGCGAACATAAACGACACACAACCCGTCGTGCCAAGGTTTCCGCCGAACTTATCGAAATAATGCCGTACGTCTGCCGCCGTTCGATTTCTGTTGTCTGTTAACGCCAAAACGATGACCGCAACGCCCGACGGACCATATCCCTCGTACATTATCGATTCATAGTCTGCTTTGTCTTCGGTAGACGCCTTTTTAATAACGCGTTCTATGTTTTCATTTGGTACATTAAGAGATTTTGCTTTTGCTATGATATCCCTTAATTTTCCGTTGGTCGAAGGGTCGCCGCCGCCTTCTTTAACCGAGACGATTATCTCGCGCGCCATCTTGGTAAATATCTTTGCTTTTTGGCTGTCGGTTTTTTCTTTTCTTCTTTTAATATTGTTCCATTTGGAATGCCCGGACATGTTTACTCCTTTTATAGCTATAAATGATATTATAATTATCTATTTTTTTGTTGTGTTCTTTTTTCTTAAAGCTAGCCTTGTTTCCTTTACTTCGGAAAGAGTAGCCGCAACCGTTTCTTCGCATTTTTTAAGTAAGTTTTCACAATATTCCATCATTGCCCGTTCGGTAGCCTTGCTTTTTGCGGACGCTTCGTTAAGCATCTCTTTGGCTTGCTGTTGGGCGGTTTTAAGAACTGCCTCGTGTGAAATCATAAGCCTTGCTTTTTCTTCCGCTTTTTTTGCAAGCATGTCCGCTTCGTTACGAGCGGCTTTAATAATCTCTTCACGGTCGGCAACTATTGCTTTTGCGTCTTTTATCTCTTGCGGAATGTGCATTCTAATGTCGTCAACCGCGTCGCGTACCTTGTCTATGTCGATCATTCGTTTTCCGCCGGTAAACGGAAGATCCCACGCTTCCTCCAAAATATCGTCGATTTTATCAAGATATCTGTCAATCGCCATTTTCCTACTTCCTCCTTTTAATGTTGTTTGTAATTTCTTCAAGTATTGGGGACGGTACAAAATCCGAAATGTCTCCGCCAAATGATGAAATCTGTTTAACCATGCTTGAACTTAAGTACATGTATTCTTCGCTTGTGTTTAAAAACAACGTTTCCACATAGGGGTTTAACTTTTTATTTATAAGTGACATTTGGAATTCATATTCAAAATCGGTAAGCGCCCTAAGTCCTCTGATAATTGAACATGCTCCTTTTTCTTTCGCATAATCAACCACTAATCCGTGGTATGTGTCAACTTCTATGTTGTCTATATGTGTTGTAGATTGTTCGATAAACCTAACGCGTTGTTCGTCGGAAAACGAGAGCTTTTTATCGGGGTTTACCATAACGACAACGATTATCTTGTCAAATAATTTTGAAGCGCGTTCAATTACGTTAAGGTGTCCTTTTGTTATCGGGTCGAAACTTCCCGGGCAAATAGCAATCCTCATGTTTCGGGTAAATCCTTTCTGTAAAGCCAAAGATCGGTAGTGCCGTGTTTGTATTTCTTTTTAAGCACAACACTTTCGGTTTCGGTCGGCATCTTGCAACCCTTTTCGGTTTTTGCGATTATAAACCCGTCGTCCACCAGTATCTCGCCCGCAAGCACGACCGCTTTTTGAGCAAGGTCGAGGGAGTAGGGGGGATCGATTAAAATTATGTCAAACGTCTTGTCCGTTCTTCTCATGAACCGAAAAGCGTCGTCGTGGTACACCGAACCGCCCGAAAGGCCAACCGACCTTATATTGGCAGAAACGACAGAGCAACTCTTTTGCGAGTTGTCAACCATACAGACATTTTTCGCTCCGCGGCTTAATGCCTCAAGACCCAGTTGCCCAGAACCAGCGAAAGCGTCAAGAACTTTTGCGCCGGGCAGATGAAAATGTATTATCGAAAAGATAGCCTCTTTAACCTTTTCAGAGGTTGGGCGAACGTCGTCTCCCGCTAAAGTTTTAATCTGTTTTCCGCGTGCTTGTCCTGTAATAATACGCATCTTTAAAATGCCTTTCATAAAGTATATGGTATAATTATTAAATAATCTGTCGTTGTTGTCAAGTGTTAAAGAAATCAAAAACGGCTTTTGATGATTTTGCGTTCATTCCTTTAACGTCTGATATCTGTTCAATCGTCGCTTTAGAGAGCGCCTCGGTAGTCTTAAAAGCTTTCATCAAAAGCTTTGCTCGAGTGTCGCCTATGCCTTCAATTTCGGTTAATACGGAACGTAACGTCAATTTGCTGTGGCGTTTTCGTTGATACTCGACGGTGTAGTTGTGGGTTTCGTTTTGTATAGTCGATATCAAGTTAAACGCGCCTTTGTGCATAGCGACTTCTATTTCGCCCGCCGTCCCGACAATTCCGCGTGTCCTGTGTTTGCTATCCTTGACAAGCCCAAAAAGCGGAACGCCTTTAAACGCGGTGTTTTTAAGCGTTTCGGTTGCTGTTGAAAGATGGCCTTTTCCTCCATCAAGAAAAATGACATCGGGTTTTAAATTAAACCCCGGGCTTTGTGCTTCAAAACGCGCCGTTCTTCGAGAGAGAACCTCTGCCATAGAGGAATAGTCGTCTACCCCCGAAACGGTTTTGATTATAAACCTTCTAAATTCGGACTTTCTCGCCACGCCGTCTATGAACACCGACATTCCGGCGACAGCTTGTTCGCCGTAGTTTGATATATCGTAGCATTCGATTCGTTTTAAAAGTTCTTTTTTGCCAAGAAGATTAGACAATTCTCCAAGACGAGCTTCAATTTTTGTTTTTCGACCGAAATCTATCTTTATAAGCTCCGATGCGTTTTTATACGCCATGTCGACAAGTTGTTTATATTCGCCCTTTTGCGGTACAAATATCGGAACGTTTCTTTTTAACTTGTCCGAAACAAACCTTTCTAAAACTTCTTTTGACTCAAAATCTGCGTCACAGTAGACCTTTTTTGGGACTTCGCGGTCGATGTAATAATGTGATAGAAATTCGTCGCGAACCGTCTTAATATCCTGTGTGTCATAGTATATAGTTTCGTCTTTTCCGACGAGTTTTCCTTCGCTGAATCTTAAGACCGACGCCGAGACGGCTTGTTCGTTTCCGGCAAAAGCAAAGACATCAAACTGTTCTTTTTCGTTACTTCGTATAACCTTTTGTTTTTGCTCCATACGTTTTATAGAAGCTATAATATCTCTTGTTTTTGCAGCTTTTTCAAATTCTAACCTTTCGCTTTGTTCCATCATTTCGTCGGTTAATTTTTTTACAACCTCGCTTGTACCTTTTGTTATTAAAGATACCGCGTCTTCTATTTTTTTGTTGTAATCTTGTTTTGAAATTCGCCCCTCACAGACGGCGGAACATCGCCCGATATGCGCGTTTAAACACGCCCTGCCTTTTCCGATTTCTTTTGGAAAACTCTTTTTACAAGTAGGGATTCCAAACGCTATCGTTGCGGATTCAACCAACTGTCTTAAACCGAAGGCATTTATAAAAGGACCGATATATTTTGCGCCGTCGTCGTTCTTTTGAAACTCGGTCGTTATCTTTGGATATTGTTCATTTGAAATTTTAATATATGAAAAGCCTTTGTCGTCTTTTAAAAGTATATTATATTTAGGGGAATGTTGTTTGATTAAAGAACATTCGAGCATAAGCGCTTCAAACTCGCTGTCTGTTACTATGAAATCAAATTCAAACACCGAGGATACCATTCTCGTGGTTTTAAGGTCGTGTAGCGCTCCGCTTCTGAAATAGCTTACCACGCGGTTTTTAAGTTGCTTTGCTTTGCCGATATAGATAATCTCGCCTGATTTGTTGCGCATTATATAAACGCCCGGTTTAAGCGGAAGGGCGTTTGCTTTGTCTCTTAATTTTAATATAGTGTCGTGCAAATTTTGTTCTCCGTAATAGCGTAGATTTGATTTAATCTTAAAAAACAAGGCTGTCTTTGGTTTGATTACATAGTCGAGACTATTATAAACAAAAGCAATCGTTATCTTACATTTAGTTTTAAACAAAATACGGCTAATAATTCTAAACTGAATAAAAAAACGCCGCCCATTAAAAATGAGCGGCAACGATTTCGCCTTATATCAATTTATTGTTAAATCGATACTATTCGTTAAAGCCCGAGCTAATAAGCTTAACAAGACCTTCAACCGCCTGTTGCTCGTCTGAGCCATCAGCAATTATACGAATTGATGTTCCACCGACTATTCCAAGTGAAAGAACACCAAGAAGACTTTTTGCATTAACACGGCGCTCTTCTTTTTCAACCCAGATCGACGATTTATACTCGTTTGCTTTCTGGATAAAAAAGGTTGCCGGACGTGCGTGGAGACCGACTTTGTTTTCTACTAAAACATCTTTTACAAACATTTCTACTGCATCCTTTTAAATTATACGAAAATTAAACCTAAGCGTATATAAGACATATATGCTTGCATTAATAATAATATATTATTATGTTTATTACAAGTAAAATAATATAAATAATATAAATTTGTTAAAACATGAAGATTAGGGGGTTTTTTGATGTCTTTAATTGTGCAACATTTACACTAAATAAAAAAAGTTTTTAACAAATTATACACAATTGGGATTAATAGCGCCGGGAGTACATTTGCCGTTTTAAACTTAAAGTCAAGCGCAAAGTTTAATCCGATACACATGACTATCGCATAGCCCACCATACAAACCTCGTTTATAGCCGACATTGGAACGTCGCTCATTACTCCGGCGAAAAGCGCGACTGCTCCTTGCACGAGAAAAACCGGAACAGCGGAAGCAATTACGCCAAATCCTAATGTGGCGGCAAGCAAAAGAGCCATTATTCCGTCGATTATAGATTTAACCGAAAGAAGCGTCATGTCGCCACGCAAAACCTCGTCCATAGGCCCGAGAATTGCTAATGCCCCAACCGCGAACACGAGGGCAGAGGACACGAAACCTTCGCTAAAACCCTCAATCTTTAAAATGCCTTCTATTTTTTTTGCGCCTTTGTTGAGTCTGTCGTCAATCTTCAAAAGTTCTCCGATTATTACGCCAATAATTAAGCTGATAATAAGCAAGAGTTCTCCGTTTGTGACTATCGAACCGTCCACTACTGTGAGGGTTATTTTAAAAAATCCCATGAGCGCTATAAGCAACACCGAAAGTCCTTGAACCTTGAAAAGAGGTTTTTCGATTTCTTTTGGGATAAATCTTTTAATTAAAAGTCCAAGCGCTCCGCCGACAATAATTGCGACGGCATTTATCGTTGTTCCTATCATTTTTTGTTTTCTCCGTTTAAATCAGTTATATATTTTTCATACATGTCCGGCCGCTTTTGCTTTGTTACTTCAAGCGACGTTTCATGTTTCCATTTTGCTATGTTTGCGTGGTGACCCGACAACAAAATTTTTGGAACAGCGCGGTCGTTCCAAATTTCGGGTCGTGTGTATTGTGGGTGTTCCAATAGTCCGCTGAAATGGCTTTCCTGTTCAAACCCTACTGTCTCGGAAAGAACCCCGTCACATTGCCTTGCAACCGCGTCCGCTATTACAAGCGCCGCTAGTTCGCCTCCTGTTATGACAAAATCTCCAAGCGACAACTCTTCGTCAACTATCTCGTCGATAACCCGTTGGTCAACGCCTTCGTAGTGTCCGCAAAGTATCGCTATGTTTTCATGTTTCGCAAGTTCGTTTATCTTTTGCTGGTCGACAACCTTTCCGACAGGCGTTACAAAGATAAGGTGTGGGCGTTTTTCGGTTATTTTACACACCTCTAAAAAACAATCGTGTATCGGTTGGGCGTTCATTATCATTCCGTGCCCTCCGCCGTATGGGGCGTCGTCCACCTGTTTTTGTTTGTTTAGGGTATAGTCCCTTATGTTGTGCGCGAAGATAGAGAGCTTTTGTTTTTCAATTGCTCGTTTTATGATGCTTTCCCCGATATAGGCGTTTATCATGTCGGGGAACAACGTTAAAATATCAATCCTCATCCTGTAAAAGCCCCGCTATCGGTTGGATAGTAATCTCTTGTTTTTCTAAATCTATGTTTTTGACAAATTGTTCTACCGCAGGAACCAATCTAACGTCTCCATTTGATAATCGAATATGATAAAGATCTTGGGAGGTCCCGTTGGTGACATCGTCGACAGTTCCGATTACTTCATTTGTTTCAATATTTATGACGTTTAAACCGATTAAATCGTCTATGAAATAGCTGCCTTTTTTAAGTTTTGCGTCATCACGATTTATATAAAGTATCTTTCCGATAAAAACTCTGCTTTGTTCTATGCTGTCATATCCGTTTATCTTTGCGACGACGACATTTTTGTGAACACGCATAGAATGTGGTTTTATACTTTTAGTTCCGCAATTGTCAAGGTAAAGGGTTTTAAAAGAACAGAGAAATTCTGGCGAGTCACAAAGAGGGTAGACCCTAAGTTCGCCTTTAACTCCGTGTACCGTGACCACCTTTCCGACCTCTAAAAACTGCTTCATGTAATGTTTTATCCTTTTTTGAATAACAATTTAAACGGCGACACAAAAATGTGCCACCGATGACTTTTGGTTAAGCGTTAGGGAATAAAACGGGTTCGCTATATGCCCTAACGCTTTGTCGTTTTTTTGCTTTGCTTTGAAGATGTATATGTTGTCGCTTCTATAAACAAACAACAAAATTTAAGCATAGTAAAAGATTGAAAACAAAAGATTGTTAGCCGATTTCGACCGAAATCTTTTTGCCTTCTCTAACGGCCGCGGCACGCATTACAACCCTAATAGCTTTTGCAATTCGACCTTGTTTGCCGATAACCCTACCCATATCGTCCTCGCCTACCGAAAGACGAAAGACAATTAAACCTTCTTCGTTGGGTTGCTCCGAGGTTACCTTAACGGCTTGTTTGTCCTCTACAAGGCCTTGTGCCAATAATAACAATAGTTGCTCCATAAGTTATAAAATCCTTTCAAAATACCATAAAACGGGATTATATAACGCCGTTTTTCTTAAGAAGTGCTTTAACTGTGTCGGTAGGTTGGGCGCCGTTAGCCATCCATTGTTTAGCTTTTTCGCCGTCAACCTTAACTATTGCCGGGTCTTTTGTGGGATCATAGTATCCGATTTCTTCGATAAAACGTCCGTCACGTGGATAACGTCCGTCGGCTACTACGATACGATAGAAAGGAGCTTTTTTTGCGCCCATTCTGCGAAGTCTGATTTTTACCATTTTTTCTTGTCCTCCAAAATTCTTTTTTGACACACCAAATCAAAATTAAATATTCTCGATTTGGTGTTTATATTTTTCAATAAACCGTTTTACCGGAAATAATGACGTAATAATACATTTGTTTTATACAATTAGTTAAAATTTAAATCCGCCGGGGAGTCCGCCGCCAAGGCTTCCCATGTCAAAACCGCCCTTGCCTCTTTTGCCTTTTCGGTTCATCTTTTTAAGCATCTTGTTTGTTTGTTCAAACTGGCGTAAAAGTCGGTTGACGTCTTCAACCTTCATTCCGCTACCCGTCGCAATTCTGCGTTTTCTTGCGGGATTTATTATATCGGGGCGCTCGCGTTCGCGTTTTGTCATCGAAAGAATTATAGCTTCGGTTTGTTTGAACTTTTGCTCGTCCAAAGCTTCTTCGGGAATGTTTGCGCCGCCCGGCATCATAGCCATGACCTGTTTAAGCGAACCCATGTTTCGGAGTTGCTGAAATTGGTCTAAAAGGTCGTTCATGTCAAAGCCTTTTTTGAGTTTTTTCTCCATCTCGAGGGCTTTTTTCTCGTCAAAATTTTGTTCGGCTTTTTCGATAAGCGTTAGCATATCGCCCATGCCGAGTATTCTTGACGACATTCTTTCGGGGTGGAAAACTTCGAGGTCTCCGATTTTTTCGCCAATACCGGCAAATTTTATCGGTTTGCCCGTAACCGCCAAAACCGAAAGCGCCGCTCCGCCTCGCGTGTCACCGTCGAGCTTTGTGATGATAACCCCGTCAACACCTATCTCTTTATCGAAACTTTCCGCAACGTTTACGGCGTCTTGTCCTGTCATCGAGTCTACGACAAGCAAGGTTTCGTCGACATTTGCCGCCGATTTCACCTTTTTAAGCTCGTCCATCAGTGTTTCGTCGATGTGTAGACGGCCGGCGGTGTCGACGATTACTATGTCGTGTCCGTAATCTTTCGCAAATTTAATGCCGTTTTTAACAATCTTTACTGGGTCGCCTTGTCCCTCTTGGTGGACAACCGCTCCGGCGGCTTCACCGACTATTTTAAGTTGGTCGATAGCGGCGGGACGATAGACGTCACACGCTATGAGAAGGGGTCGTCTTCCTTTGTCGCGATAGAACTTGGCTAGTTTTGCGGCATGGGTTGTTTTACCGGAACCTTGAAGACCACACATCATTATGACGGTCGAACCTTTGGAATTTAGCTTTATCTCGCGAGAACCGCTTCCCATAAGTTCGGTTAGCTCGTTGTTGACTATCTTAATAACTTGTTGCGCAGGGGTTAAGCTTTCGAGAACCTCTTTGCCAAGCGACTTTTCCGCAACTCTGTCCGCAAAGTCTTTTGCGACTTTATAGTTTACGTCAGCCTCAAGAAGCGCCATGCGAACTTCACGCATGACGAGACGAATATCACCCTCGGAAAGTTTTCCGCGTTGTTTAAGCTTTCCGAAAATTCCGTTTAATCTGGTTGTTAAGCCTTCAAATGCCAATTTATATATCTTCTTTCTGTTTAATTTAAAAATGTTAAGGCAACAGTTTTGCAAGCCTTCGTTTTATAAGATCTATATTTGTTTTAACCTCGTCGGGCAAAAAACGAAGAGTATTTACACTTTCAATCGAGTCAACGGTTTTAAGCACAGTTCCGACTTGTGTGTTGACGTTTGTGATATACTCCCCAAAATGTAGTTTTTCCTCTGTGTTAAGAATTATGTCCTCGGCTCGTTTAATCGAATCGCGAACACCTTGTCTTGAGATTTTGCTTATTGCGGCAATCTCCGCCAACGACAGATCTTCGTAATAATAAAGCTCGACTACCTCGCGTTGTTTCTCGGTCAACAAAGGAGCGTATATATCAATTAAAAATGAAAATTCCATTTTCTTCGGCATGTCAACCCTCCGACAACACAGGATGTGTAAAGGGAAAATACTTTACAAGTCAAAATTATACTTGATAAAGATTTAAAAGTCAATAGTAAAAACGCAAAAAAACCGCCAATCAGCGGTTTTTTTGAAATAACAAAGATTAATATGTTTTTGTAAACTTGGTAAATGCGTAACCATCGTCAAAAATAAGGTGAATGAGATATTGTTCGTAAGTATTTAACGAGTTCATGTACCAGCTGTCAAGCGTTACGGTAACCGTTCCGTCTGAGGCTTCGCTTTTGGTGTAGTATGTCGAGGGGATTGCATAGCCATGTATCCAAACGCCGCTAAATTTGTCGTAATCTCCGTTCGAGGTAAACACGGCTCCGGTAGAACTCGATATGTTTCGCGTCGGCATTCCGTCGCCTATAGAGTATAATTTATCGGTCATTGACGGGGGTGTTGGTGCTGGCGCTGGGGTTGGGGTTGGGGTTGGAAGAGGTATTCCCCAATCGTCCGGATAATCGGGGGTTGGGGTTCCGGGAACCGTCACATAAACGGTAAAGTCATATTCCGCAATGTTGTTTGAATAGGTGCAGTTGTATCCCGCACTTGTTGTCGGAGTTATAGTAACTTTTGTTGTTTTGTGGCTTGTTCCGAAATCGCTTTTAAACGACCCCGGGTTGGTTGATTCCCATGATATGCTGCTGTCGTTTGCCATGTACAACGGTAAAGTCAAGTTGACTTCAAGACTGTTGCCTTTTTCAACGGTGTACTCTTTCGAGCCATCTCCCGTTATCGACAACGATGAAGTTGTTGTTTGAGCATGGGCGTTCGGCAACATGATTAACATAGTTAAAAACAAAAACAATGCTATCGAAACAGCCGGTTTTTTAATCGAAAAATTTGACATTATAAACCTCCTTGCCTGAAAAAAATCATACATTGATTTTTTATTGTTAAGTTAAAACATTATACAACATTTTTTTAGCACAAGTCAAACAAATTGACAAATTAGACCAAACTAAGTCGAACAAAATAACCACAAAATTTTGATACAATATATTGTGTAAATGCTCTTTAAATATTGCGGATTTCAACAAAATATCAAATAATCCTTAAACAAAAAGTATATCTCGGTTTATTTCTTTGTAAAAATTATTTTTAATTTGTTCAAAATCACCAAAGTTCCCAAGAGCCCACATAAGTTTTGTCACAACCGCTTCAAGGTTCATGTCGCGAGCTTCGAGAACGTTCGGAAGATTTTTAACCGTGTCGCCGACTTGGTATACCGCAATGTCGCTTCCTTCGTGGGTGACTTGGGTTGCCATAACCGCAATCTTTTTGCTCGACACAAAATCCTTTAACGCATCGGCAAAAGAAACAGAGTATTGCTCATAGCTTGGAAGCCCGCCAACACCATAGCTTTCGATTATCAAAGCGTCGTAGCTGTCTTTTAGATAATAGATAATGTTTGGGTCAATGTTTGGAACAAGCTTAAGCAAAAAAATCTTTTGATTAAGATTTTTATAAAATTTTACGTTGTCGTTTGCAGTTTGTTTATCGTCTATATAAAACACGACTTTTTTGTCTTGTATCTTTGCTATATAAGGATAGTTTATGCTTGAAAACGCGTGGTAGCTTTTTGTTCGCTCTTTTTTTGCGCGAGTTCCGGCGATTACGTTTCCGTCAAAAACGATGTTAACTCCGTGGGCTTTGTCGTGCGAGGCAAAGAGAAAACTGTCTAAAAGGTTTGTTTTTGCGTCGGTAACCTCGAGATTAATGGGCTTTTGTGAACCGGTTACGACTATCGGTTTTTTGGAGTTTTGTATCATATACGAAATTGCCGCCGAGGTGTATGCCATCGTGTCGGTGCCGTGGCATATGACAAACCCGTCATAGTTGTCATAGTTTTGTTCGATAGTCTCGACAAGCATAACCCAATGTTTCGGGGCTATGTTTGTGCTGTCGAGGTTTAAAAGATCCAAAAAATCTATGTCACATACAGAGTTGACCTTTGGAACGTAGGAAATAAGTTGTTTTGCTGATATGAGCGGAGCAAGACCACTGTCGGTGGAACAGCTCGCTATTGTACCGCCCGTCGTTATCATAAGAATTTTTTTCATTTAAATCACCAATTCATATAGTTGCTTTGTTGTAAGTTTAAGTTGTGAAAAAAGTTTTATTGTTTGCTTTTTCTTTTTCTAACATTATTCTATCAAAAATAAGGCATAAAATACAACAAAAAAATGGGACACTCAATAAAGAGTGCCCCATAAATGTTTAATATATTTATTTTTTATATCCGCATTTTTCGCAAACACCGTCTTTGTTCAACGCAATTCCGCAAAGCGGACAACGTTCGATGTTGTTATTTGTGTCAAATTCGGCAGAGGCAGCGTTGACGCCACTTGTAAACGTTATCTTAGCGATGTTGAGTTTTTCTTTTAACAGATCATAGACTATTTTAATCATTCCCTCGACCGTCATCGTCTCTTTTGTGACAACCAAACGACAATCGGGATAGGCGGTTGCGAGCTCCGTTTTAAACGCTTCGCCTTTCATTTGGTTTTGAGGCGTTCCGTCTTTTATTCCGGTTTGTTCGTAAACTCCGAGGATTGCCGGTAAAAGTGGGTCGTCCTCTCTTAAAATAAGCGAATGGTCAAAGTTTTTGAGTAGCGACCACGCGGTCTTTTGGATTTCATTACATGGGAAAACCATGTTTACTCCGGAATTAATCGAGTCTTCTACCTCTATTGTCAATATTCCGGTGTGTCCGTGTAGATATTGGGCTTCGCCTTTAAAACCATAAAATCTGTGTGCATATTGTAAGTCGAATGTTGTGATACTTCTCATTGTGAACCTCCGTATTTTTTATTTAATTCGGGTTTGCGCCCCCGTTAGCGTTGATTAAGTTTGAGAGTTACAGTTTGAACAGATTCCTGTAAACGTTATTGTGTGTCCGTTGAAACAAAAACCATCGGTATCGTTTATCTCTTTTTCAAGGTCAAACAGATAGTCGAGCTTAACATCAAAAACTTTGCCGCATTTTGAACATCTTGAGTGGTAATGCGGAACTGTTTTGTGGTCGAAACGGTCGGCTTCGCTTGGAACCTCAATCTTTGAGATGTCCTGGTTTTTTGCGAGTTGATTAAGGTTTCGATAGACCGTCCCACGGCTAATACTTGGATATGTTTTAATAACTTCGCAGTATACCTCGTCCGCCGTTGGGTGACACTTCAGGTTGTTTACCGTGGACAACACAACACCTCGTTGGATTGTGTTTCGCTTAATTGTCATATTACTTGCTCCAATTAGTAGAATATCTTAATTAGGATTATATATCATTAATATCTCGCAGTCAATGAATTTGATTTGAACATTTTGTGAATTAAAATAATTATGTGCGTATTATTGTCGAAATATACTGTTTGTTAATTCAAATGGCTTACTTTATTAAATTTTAATTGAAATAAAGTGATGTTTTGTGCTAAAATAAACCGAGTTAAATAAACATTAGAAATGTACGTTATTATAATACTAAACAAAAGGAACTGAAAAGATGAGCGAAACAAATAATTTTATACACGATATTATTGATAATGACCTCAAAGAAGGAAAGGTAACAAAGATCCACACAAGGTTTCCGCCCGAACCCAACGGATATCTCCACATAGGACACACAAAAGCTATGTGGATAAATTCGACCACCGCGACAAAATACGGCGGAAAATTCAACCTGCGTTATGACGACACGAACCCGACAAAGGAAGACGACGAGTTTGTTAAATCTATATACGACGATCTTTGTTGGCTAGGGACTGAACCTACCGGTGGCGTTTTCTACGGAAGCGACTATTTTGATAAGTGCTATGAATTTGCGGTTGAGCTCATAAAAAAAGGCAAGGCATATGTTTGTTCGCTTTCGCCCGAAGAGATGAGGGAGTTAAGGGGAACGCTTACCGAGGCGGGCAAAAACAGCCCGTTTAGAGAACGTTCGGTGGAACAAAACCTTGATCTTTTTGCACGCATGAAAAACGGCGAGTTTAAAGCGGGCGAACATATTTTAAGGGCGAAGATAGATATGTCAAGCCCAAACATGAACATGCGCGACCCCGCTATCTACCGCATTATGCATCTTGAACACCACAGACAAGGCAACAAATGGTGTATCTATCCGCTTTATGACTATGCGCACCCAATTCAAGACGCGCTTGAAGGGATAACACATTCGCTTTGTTCGCTTGAGTTCGAGAACCACAGGCCTCTTTACGACTGGGTTATCGACAACATAGGATTTGAGCATAAACCCCACCAATATGAGTTTGCGCGCCTTAATCTTACATACACCGTTATGAGCAAGCGTTATCTTAGAGAGCTTGTCGAAACAAACATAGTAGACGGTTGGGACGACCCGAGAATGCCGACGCTTGGAGGCTTAAGAAGGAGAGGGTACACCCCAACTTCGATAATTAACTTTGTTAAAACCGCCGGAGTTTCAAAGGCAAACAGCCTTGTTGACATTGGTTTGCTTGAGTTTTGTATACGCGACGAGTTAAACGCGATAGCGCCGCGCAGAATAGCGGTGGCAGACCCTGTGAAGGTGACGGTGACGAACTATCCCGACGACAAGGTAGAAGAATTTTCTGTTTCAAACAACCCGAACGACCCGGAAGCCGGAACAAGAACGGTTAAGTTTTCAAAAAATCTTTACATCGACAGAAGCGACTTTTTTGTGTCGCCTCCGCCAAAATTTTTCAGAATGTTCCCCGGCAATGAAGTTCGTCTTATGGGCGCATACATCGTTCGATGTGACGATTACAAACTTGACGACGACGGAAATGTAGTCGAGATTTTATGTTCCGCCGATCTTACAAGCGGAGGAAAGGCTCCCGAAGACGGCAGAAAGATAAAAGGCACCATTCATTGGCTTTCGGAACAAAACTGTTTTGACGCAACGGTTCGTTTGTATGACAGATTGTTCACGCTTGAAAACACAGGGGATATTGAAGAGGGCAAGGGTTACGGGGACTACCTTAACCCGAACTCGGTCGAAACGTTTGAAAACGCCAAACTCGAAGCGTGTATTGAAACTGAACCGGACGACACAAGATATCAGTTTGTTCGCATGGGGTATTTTGTTAAGGACTCAAAAACTGGCGGAAGCTTTAACAGAATTGTTGGGCTTAAAGATACATGGGCAAAACTAAAAAAATAATATAATAAACCTTTAAAATACCGAAAAAAGATTTTTGGAGAAAACGCTATGACAGTTAATAATTTTAACCCGGCAATGCTTTGTGATTACTATGAGTTTACAATGGCTAATGGATATGTTTTAAGTGAAATGGCGGACAAATATCTTTATTTTGATCTTTACTTTAGAAAGGTTCCGGACGGAGGAGGTTTTGCGATAGCCGCAGGGCTTGAACAGGTTGTCGGATATATTGAAAACCTTAAGTTTACCCAAAAAGACATTGATTATCTAAGAAATCAAAATCAATTTTCCGAGAAGTTTCTTGAAAGGCTTTTGGATTTTAAGTTTACGGGAGATATCTGGGCGGTTCCTGAGGGGACGCCTATCTTTCCAAACGAGCCGATAATGACGATAAGGGCGAAAGCTATAGAAGCGCAAATAGTTGAGACGTTTTTGCTTTTGTGTGTAAACCATCAATCGTTGATTGCGACAAAAGCCAATCGCATAGTAAGGGCGGCGGCCGGAAGGGCAATACTTGAATTTGGCGCTCGGCGTGCGCAAGGTGTCGAAGCGGCTTGTCTTGGGGCAAGGGCGGCGTACATTGTCGGTTGTGTCGGAACTTCTAACACTGCGACGGGTCAGTTGTTCGATGTGCCGGTTTCGGGAACTATGGCGCATTCGTGGATACAGACTTTTGACGATGAGTACACCGCGTTTTTGACCTATTGTAAGGCGTACCCAAACAAAGCTTCGCTGCTTATTGACACCTACAGCGTTTTAAAAAGCGGCTTGCCCAACGCAATTAGGGTTTTTAAAGAGCTTCGTATTGAAAACTGTAGCGTGAGGATAGATTCGGGAGACATAACCTATCTTTCCAAAAAGGTTCGAGAAAAGTTAGACGCCGAGGGATTGCCAAACTGTAAAATAGTAGCGTCTAATTCGCTTGACGAGAACATAATTCGAGACATAATTTTGCAAGGCGGCTGTGTCGACGTTTTCGGCGTGGGAGAAAGGCTTATAACCGCAAAGAGCGACCCTGTTTTTGGCGGGGTTTATAAACTTGTCGCGGTCGAGTCCAAAAGCGGAAAGATTGTGCCCAAAATTAAGGTTTCGGAAAACGTAACAAAGATTACTACGCCGCATTTTAAAAAGGTATATAGGATATATAACATGGACACGGGAAAGGCGGAGGCGGATCTTTTGTGTTTACATGATGAAACTATTGACACAACAAAACCGCTTACTATTTTTGATCCTAATCATACATGGAAAAAGAAAACGTATAATAACTACTATCTAAAAGAACTTTTAGTTCCGATTTTTGAGGGCGGTAAAAGGGTGTATGACATTCCGTCGGTCGAACAAACAAGGGAATATTGTCTAAAAGAGATTGACAGTTTGTGGGATGAGGTGAAACGTTTTGAAAACCCACATACATATTATGTCGACCTTTCGGAAAAACTATGGAAAACAAAACAGAAATTGCTCAAGGAGAACAGCGAAAAATGAGCCCAAGATATGACTATGCAATATTCGATTTCGACGGCACGTTGATAGACACAAGCGAGGGAATTGTAAAAAGCCTTGTGCATATTTTGTCGAAGGAATTTTCGATTAACGAGACGGATCAACAAAAGTTAAATAGATTTATAGGCCCGCCCCTTGCCGCAACATTTGAAGCGGAATATGGGTTTAAAGGTGAACAGCTTGAAAAAGCGATGGAAACATATAGGGCGCATTATACCAAAACAGGCCTATATCAAAGCAAAATGTTTCCTCTTTTAAAACAAACGCTTGAAACGCTTAGAGATAACAACGTTAAAATAGGAATAGCGAGCAGCAAACCCGCCTACCTTATCCATACGCTTTTGGAATATTTCGGGCTTGAAGAGATGTTTGATACCGTTGTTGGTGTGAAGGGCGGGATGACCCAAAGCCACACTAAATCCGAATGTATCGAGATAGCCCTTGACCATCTGGGTTGTAAAGATAAAAGTCGCGCGGTTATGGTTGGGGACAGGTGTTTCGACGCGGTGGGCGCAAAAGACAGCAACATAGATTTTATAGCGGCAGAATATGGCGGTTCTGCGCCGCTTTCCGAGTTTTTAGAATTTGAGGTTAAACTTTTTGCTAAAAGTTTAACAGAGGTTGCGGATTTCATATGCACATAAAATATTTATTTCGAAAATATAATTATATTTTATGTATAATATGAGATAACAAGACCATACTATAAACAGAAGGTAACGAAAGAATTTTGAAACTTGTTTGTGAAAACAAATAAAAAATAAAATTTTTGATGCCTTCAAGATATAGCAAACGAAGCCGACAACAAAAACAAGAGAAGATTAAATATATAGTTGTAATACTGTAGCTTTTGTATTAGAACGAAAATTTGAAGATGTGAATTTTTCACCTTGGTTTTCTTTTGAAAAACGGTTTTGAATGCAAAAAAACAAGTTTCTACACACTAAACGGTGCGGCAACTTGTTTTTTGTTTTGCTTATTATTTTGTTTTGCGTAAACAATTGTTGTTTGCAAAGAAGTTTTTATCAAAAATATGTATAAAAAGATTTTAACGCGTTTAGGCTTTCGGCGAAGTAATATCTTTATTAGTTTGTAAAAACTGTTGATCCTCGTCGTCTTCCGCTGGCTCGACTGTCTCGGTTATCTCGGTTGTCTCGGACAACATAGCGTCTTCGGTTGTTTCGGTTATCTCGGACAACATAGCGCCTTCGGTTATCTCGGTTGTCTCGGACAACATGGCGTCTTCGGTTGTTTCGGTTGTCTCAGACAACATAGCGTCTTCGATTTGTTCCGGTAACACAGCGGGGATAGGTTTCTCTAAAGTTGGTGGTTGGTTATTTTTTGAAATAATAGCGCCGATTAAAAGCACTATGAAGTAGATAAGCAAAAACGATGCTATGACAGAGAGTACTATGATTATCACGGTCGACAAATCATTTGCGAAGGTTTCATCAAAAATAGAACTTAGCAAATTTTCCGGCTCAAAGTCATAGTAGCTTTCGTCAGACATTTCAAATTCTGGATCAAGCTGGTGATCCAAGTCGGAAAATGAATGATTTACGTTTGAATAAAAATCTATGCTTTCTACTACCGAAACAAGTGCATTTATCGTGTTGTTGTCTATCGGCTCGCCGGTATAGGAATAAAGTTCAAACGACAAAGAATAACCGTTAGTTATCGTAACAATGTCAAGTCCATTTATTTCGGAACCGTCGGTGAACTCGTAAAGCATCGCTAAAAATTTATGTTGTTCACCTTCAATTATAAAATAATCGTTATAGATTAAAATGTCATCTGAAAAACGTCCTTTGTAATCGTTGAAGATCTCCTCAAAATCTTGGTCGTCATACAAGATGAATTCTGTTGAACTGTCTTGGATGGCGGCAAAATAGATTGATTGGCTATAATCTTCTGTGGTAGCCCAAAAATATAGATCCGAGCTATTGAACATATCTATAGTTTCGTTATAGTCATAACCCAGTTCGGTGAAGACGGGGTGGTGTTGTTCTACGTTTTCGGTTACCGTATAAAAACCCTCGGGGGCGGTAAGCGACAAACCTATCTCGTCAAAAGTCAACGCTGTTGAGGCTTGCGCCGCAACATAAGGAGAAAAAGCGAACGAAACCAAAATTAAAAGGATTAAAGTTTTTGTTATAATATTTTTTTTCATTAAAACACCATTTCTTATATTTTTGTTTTGATATAAATGATTTGTAAGGCGACAGGGTTCTATCTAACACTACCGTCTTCGTAAACAAGAAATTCTTTCGGAGGAGTTTGCGAGGAAAACTGCATAGGCGACAAAACCGCCGCATAACTTCCGGCGTTTGTTATTACTATCGCGTCTCCTATTTGAAGCTTAGGTAACGTAATGTCTTTTGCGACGACGTCCGCAGCCGTACAAAGATTTCCCACAAGCGAAACTTGTTCAACCTCGTCACCGGTGTCTTGCAAGCAAAGAGGAATAAATTGAAAAGCGTCTTTAGATGTATAAAGAGGCTCGACGGGAAGGGGACTTTGGGATTTATCATAGTTTAAAACAAGTTGTTCGATAGACGGACGGATAAACCCATTTAATGTATTGCAAAGGATAACAAACGTTTTGCCACACGAAACTTTTTTATCAAGAACCTTTGTTACATAAACGCCG
Organism: uncultured Oscillospiraceae bacterium; assembly: GCA_964370565.1. Classification (GTDB taxonomy): domain Bacteria; phylum Bacillota; class Clostridia; order Oscillospirales; family Ruminococcaceae; genus CAYJAY01. Next base: position 29,182 of record CAYJJR010000011.1, read on the forward strand.
TTTTTGCCGACAAGAAACCTTCCTGTTTCGATAAAAATAGTTGTCTTTGGAAACTCTTGTTTAAATTGTTGTGTTAGCTTTGACATTGAATTTCCAAGATATTCTGTGTTGCAAGGTTTGTCGATGTCGGCGTAGGCTATTCCGATGCCGGAACCCATGTTGATAAATTCAAGCGGTTTTCCGAGTTTTGCTATAACTTCCAAAGACAACGAAAACATCTTTTTATAGTAGTTTTCAATGATTTTTTCGTCAAGTTCTTGGCTTCTTGAATGGACATGTATTCCGACGATCTTGACATTTTCAAGTTTTTTCAACTCGTCAAGATTGGAGAAAAAGCTGTCGCTGTCTATGCCGAACTTGGACGGAGCGGGGTTGTCGCCGATAAATGTAAAAGGAGGGTTTAACCTAACGCCTATCTTAACGACGATGTTTTTTTGTTTTGCCACCGAGTTAATGCGATGTATTTCGTCTAAACTGTCCGCAATTAATGTGGAAATTTCGATAGTGTTTGCAATGTCTTCCGTCGTCTTTCCGGGCGCGGAAAAAAGAATTAGCTCTTTTGGCACGTTGTTTTTGGCGGAGATTAAAACCTCGTTTACGCTTGCGGCGTCTGCGCCAAGACCGTTTTTAAAGATCGTTTCAACTACGTTGTAATTAGGGTTTGTTTTCAATGAATAGAGAAATTCAATTCCGTCAAAACTTTGTGTCAAAGTCCTAACGCTTTGTTCAATGCCGTTTTTGTCATAAAGATAAAAACTGTTGTTTTGTTCTAAAAGATTTAAAATAATTTGCTTGTTGTTCATGTCACACCCCAAATATTAATCTTAAAATTATACTATACGATTAATTATATCACAAAAAAAGATATAAATCAGTTTGTTTTTATGTCTGTTTGTAAAAAAATCGCTTTTTCTTTTATTTGAGACATTTAAACAGAACATCAAGCGACAGTTTAATTGCGCTTTAAACTGTATACTGATAAAAATTTGATTTTGGTGGTGTAGTTTATTTTGAAGATTGCAGTAGGTTCTAGGTACATACAAAAAAGCTTATCGGATGTTTCGTATAAAATTAAGCCGCTTATACCCTCGATTTCAAGATTTGCCGTGCAACTCATGATGGTTGGTATGTCGTTTCTTGTGTCACGAATTCCCGTTTATGAGGGAAACTGTCTTTTTGGTATAAGTCTTGTTGTGGGCTCGGCAAACAGCTATTCCTTGTCCGTATTAATCGGGTTTATTTTAAATGCATGGTTTGGCGGAAACCTTATTGAAAATTCAACCTTTCTTGCTGCGGCCGGGGTAGCCGCAACGGTAAGAATTATAGTTAATTCAAACGCAAAAAAAACAAAAACAAACAGTTTTATTCCGTCGCTTATAGCCTGTCTTGTTTCGGTTGCCATCACCGAAATTTCAATAGTTATTTTTTCCGAAACGTTTTCTTTTAGAACGTTGGGGCTTCTAATAAGCAAATCTGCGTTTATCGCCTCGTTTTCCTATTTTTATTATATAGCTACAAACTACTTAAACAACAGACATTTCACAAAGATAGGTATGCAAGAGGGCTTTTGTTGTTCGTTTGCTTTCGCAACAATGTTGATGGCGCTTTACCCGATAAACATATCGGTTGTGTCGCTTGGACGAATTGTGGCGTTTACGTTTGTCGTGTCAAGCTTCTATTTTTTAACCACAAAATTTTCAATAGCGGTTTCGGTTGCGGCCGCTTGTGCCGTTGTTTTTTCGGAACATGAATTTGCGTTTGCCGCGTTAGGCCTTGTTGCCGCCGGGACTATCTCGTCGTTCGTAAAAGAAAAAGGGCGCGCGCTTTACGCTGTTGTTTTTTTATGTGGTGCTATAATGTTTTCCGCGACAAGCAATTCCCAGTTCTATTCGATAGCGTACATAACCGAAGCAATTGTCGCTACACTTATTTTTTTGCTCATTCCGATAAAATACAAGGTTATCGAAAATTCGGGAATTAAACTCCACCGAAGCGCAGCGCTTGCGGTTGAAAGCCGTCTTTTGTCGATGTCGGCGGCTATGAAAGACATTTGTTCTATATTAGAGCGCAATTTGACCGAAACGGCAAAAAACAAAGATATTGAAAAGCTGTATAACACGGCGGTCGATAAAGTTTGCAGAGGCTGTACCCTTATGTCATACTGTTGGGTTAAATGTTATAGCAGTTCAACCGAAGCGCTAAACTCGATAACTCCAATTCTTACGTCATCGGGAGAGGTCACAAAAGACCAGGTTTTTTCGGCGTTTGATAATCGTTGTATAAACTGTTCAGAACTTTCCGAGATAATAAGCGAACAGTATTTAAAATACATAGAGACTCAAAGAATAAACCGCAACGCAAAACTGTTTAGGGGGCTTTTAAAACGCCAGTTTCACGCGTTAAGTCAGATGCTTTCTTGCTCCGCAAAAGAACTTAGAAGCATGTATGAATGGGACGAAAACGACAGCGCAAGGATTTATATTTATGCCGAACGTTTAAGGATACCAATAGACACCGCAAGTTGCGTATACGACGCGGCGCACCACCCGACAATTACAATAAGGCTTAAAAAATCTATAGACGATCGACTGTTAAAACGTTTTTCTTCGGCAATAGCAAGCGCCGTTGGCGTTACCCTTTCGCCCCCGATAATAAAGAAAAACGCAAACTCTGTGACGCTTTTTTATTCGGAACAACCAAGGTATATAGTACACACGGCGGTTTCCCAACGCGCCGCGTACGGAGATGTTTGCGGCGATGTGTACACGGTTTTTGCGGATACAAAGGGGATTGTCCACTTAGTTCTCGCGGACGGAATGGGCACAGGGGAGCTTGCCGCAAAGGACGGCACAGTGTGTTGTGCTTTTATGAGGAGGCTTATGGAAAATGGTTTTCCGGCGCTTCGTGCCGCCGAAATTGCAAACAGCACTATGTCGATGAAAGAGGACAGCGAGTCGGCTTGCACACTTGATTCATTGAGTTTCGACATGTATTCCGGGAACATGTCGCTTTTCAAAGCGGGGGCGGCGCCTACCTATCTTTTCGGAGGGGGCGGAGTCAAAAAATTGAGCTATCCCACGCTTCCTGTCGGGATATTTTCCGAAGTTACGGGCAGAGAGTTTCGACATAAACTTATGCATGGAGACATAATAGCGATGGTGTCGGACGGAACGATTGGCAACGACGGAAGTTTTATCGAAAAGATTCTAAAAGAGCGGAGCGGACAAAAGGCAGAAGATATATGTCTTGCGATTAAAGACCACGCGGTGATACGTGGAGGAACGCCGGACGACGTCACGGTTATCGTTGCAAAGATTGAGCAAAGTAAAGCAACGTAGTAGTTGGAGTGAATAATTAGCAAACCTTTTCGGTGAAAAATATAAAGCCATAGGGGCTGTCGTAAATGCACAAATCATTTGCGGCAGCCCCTATTTTATCCTTGTTTTGTTAAAAGGGAGTGGATAAATAGAGTTGAATAAGAAGTAGTTTATGTATATACCCCCGCCGGCGGCGGGGGTATATACATAAATCTCATCAACACAATTGTCCACACCCTGTTAAAAAAAGTTATTGACTTTTTATATGTGCATGTAGTACAATAAGGTAATTAGATTTTAATGTGGGTTATCATGCGCAATTGAAGAAAAAATGCCTAAAAAATGGATATGTCTTTTGTGCATTGTGTCGAATTTGCGTGAATTATTTTTGTCAGAATAATATAACTTATATAATAAATATAAATAGGAGATAAATCTATGGTTAATGTGCATCCGGTACAGTATGGGCGAACAGAAAGGCAGAGCTTCTCTCAAATCAGCGAAGTTTTGACGATGCCCAATCTTATCGAGGTTCAAAAGAAATCTTATCAATGGCTTTTGACCGAAGGCTTGAAGGAGGTTTTCAGGGACATTTCGGCTATCGAGGATTATATGGGAAACTTAGTTCTGGATTTTGTCGACTATCGTCTTGAAAACACCCCGAAATACACTGTAGAGGAATGCAAGGAGTGCGACGCAACATACAACGCGCCACTTCGAGTTAAAGCAAGACTTTTCAATAAAGAGACGGGTGAAATCAAAGAACAAGAGATCTTCATGGGTGATTTCCCGTTAATGACCGACAGCGGAACATTTGTTATCAACGGAGCGGAACGTGTTATCGCTTCGCAACTTGTGCGTTCTCCCGGGGTTTATTTTTCCGAAACAAGAGACAAGTCGGGGACAAAGCTTTTTACGGCTCAAGTTATACCAAACCGCGGAGCGTGGCTTGAATATGAAACGGACAGCAACGACGTTTTTTATGTTCGTATAGACAAAAACCGCAAAATTCCGCTTACCGTTTTTCTGCGTGCAATAGGGCTTGGAACAAACCAAGAAATTCTTGAATATTTCGGCGAGGATGACAGAATTCTCGCTACGCTTGAAAAGGATACAACGACGACCGAAGAAGAGGGTTTGCTTGAAACATACAGAAAGCTTCGCCCGGGCGAGCCTCCGACGTATGACAGCGCAAGAACCCACCTTAACAACCTGTTCTTTGACGCAAGAAGATACGACCTTTCGCGTTTCGGACGTTACAATTACAACAAAAAACTTTGCTTGATGCCAAGAATTATGAACTGTGTTGCGTCGCGTGACATAATCGCTCCGCTAACGGGAGAAGTTTTGGTTTCTGCCGGCGAAAAAATAACAAGAGAAACAGGAAACGAGATAGTTAAAAACGGCGTTCACCTCGTTCACCTTACTATTGATGGACCCGAGTGCGAACCCAAAGAAATAAAAGCATATTCCAACAATATGGTTAATATTTCGGATTTTGTCGATCTTGGATATGGCGACGACAAAGAAGCAGAGAAAAAAGCTTTTGAGGATCTTGGAATTAACGAAAAAGTTTATTTCCCGGTACTTAAAGAAGTTCTTGAAGCCGCCGACGATGATATAAAAGAACTTAAAGCGTTGCTTGTAAAAAGAGCGGACGAGCTTATACCCAAACATGTTTTGATAGACGATATCTTGGCATCGGTTAACTATCTTAACGGAATAGCTTGCGGAGTTGGAACGGTGGACGATATCGACCATCTCGGAAACAGGCGTATTCGTTCGGTTGGTGAACTTCTTCAAAACCAATTCAGAATTGGTTTTTCGAGAATGGAACGCGTTATCCGTGAGAGAATGACGCTTCAAGCAGGGGAGATGGAAAACATCACCCCCCAAGTTCTTATAAACATTCGCCCTGTGGTTGCGGCTATTAAAGAATTTTTCGGAAGTTCTCCGCTTTCACAGTTCATGGATCAAACAAATCCACTAGCAGAGCTTACCCACAAACGTCGTCTTTCGGCACTAGGTCCCGGTGGTCTTTCGAGGGATAGGGCAGGGTTCGAGGTTCGTGACGTTCACTACAGCCACTATGGCCGCATGTGTCCTATCGAAACCCCTGAAGGCCCGAACATCGGACTTATTTCATATCTTGCGACGTTTGCAAGGATAAACGAATATGGATTTATCGAAGCCCCGTATAGAAAAGTTGATAAAGAAACAGGCGTTGTAAGCAACGAAGTCATGTACATGACCGCCGACGTCGAGGACGAATATGTCGTAGCTCAAGCAAACGAACCACTCGACGAACAAGGCCGTTTTGAAAGAAAACGTGTCAATGCGCGCCGCCGTGACGAGATTATAGAAACTTCACGCGAAAAAGCCGATTTCATGGACGTATCGCCCAAAATGGTTGTATCGGTTGCGACCGCCATGATACCGTTCCTTGAAAACGACGACGCAAACCGTGCGCTAATGGGCTCTAACATGCAAAAACAAGCCGTGCCGCTTCTTATTCCGCAAGCTCCGATAGTCGGAACCGGAATGGAACACAAAGCCGCAATGGATTCGGGCGTTGTTGTAATTGCTAAAAAAGACGGAATAGTCAAGAGTGTAAGCGCAAGCAAAGTTGTCGTTACCGATACAAACGGCGACGACATGAGCTATAAAGTTATCAAGTTTTTACGTTCTAACCAAGGAACCTGTTTTAACCAACGTGTTGCGGTTAAAGTTGGCGACAGAATTAAAGCGGGCGACCTTATAGCAGACGGCCCCGCGACCGACCAAGGCGAAATCTCGCTGGGTAAAAACGTTCTCATAGGTTTTATGACGTGGGAAGGTTACAACTACGAAGACGCCGTTTTGATAAACGAAAAGATAGTTCGCGACGACGTGTTTACCTCTATGCACATCGAGGAATATGAAATTGAAGCGCGTGACACGAAGCTAGGACCGGAAGATATCACAAGAGAAATTCCGAACGTCGGTGAAGATGTCCTTAAAGACCTTGACGAACGCGGAATTATCCGTGTCGGTGCAGAGGTTAGATCGGAAGACATACTTGTCGGTAAAGTCACCCCGAAAGGCGAGACCGAGTTCACGTCGGAGGAACGCCTCCTTCGCGCAATCTTTGGCGAAAAAGCGCGAGAAGTTCGCGATACTTCGCTTCGCGTTCCACACGGTGAATACGGAATAGTCGTTGATGTTAAGGTGTTTACCCCCGAAAACTGTGACGAACTTAACCCCGGAGTTAACATGGTGGTTCGTTGTTACATCGCACAAAAAAGAAAGATTTCAATCGGAGATAAAATGGCGGGACGTCACGGAAACAAAGGTGTTGTCTCAAGAATTCTCCCCCAAGAAGATATGCCGTTCTTGCCGGATGGAACTCCGCTCGACATCGTTTTGAATCCGCTGGGCGTTCCTTCTCGAATGAACATCGGACAGGTGCTTGAAGTCCATTTGGGGCTTGCCGCCAGCAACCTCGGTTGGAAGATAGCAACCCCCGTCTTTGACGGTGCTAACGAACAGGACATACGTGACTGCTTGGCCGAGGCCGGACTTGACAGCGACGGAAAAACATGGCTGTATGACGGACGAACGGGCGAACGTTTTGACAACAGGGTCACGGTTGGATATATGTACTTCCTTAAACTCCACCACCTTGTAGACGACAAGATCCACGCACGTTCAACCGGTCCGTACTCGCTTGTTACCCAACAACCTCTCGGCGGTAAAGCCCAGTTCGGCGGACAACGTTTCGGCGAGATGGAGGTTTGGGCACTCGAAGCGTACGGCGCGGCGTATACGTTGCAAGAGATCCTAACGGTTAAATCAGACGATGTTGTGGGACGTGTTAAAACATACGAATCAATAGTTAAAGGTAAAAATATTCCGAAATCGGGAATTCCCGAATCGTTTAGAGTTTTGATAAAAGAGTTGCAATCGCTTGCGCTTGACGTTATGGTTTTGGATAGCGAGGGCGAGGAAATTGACCTTAAACAAAACTTCGACGACGAAGAGATAGGGGTAGCTCCGATGAAGAACGAACTTGAGACGGTTGTGGTTGAAACGGAGCTTGAAGAAGGCTATCAAACCGAAGAAATCGAGCCGGAAGAAGACGTTTTCGATAACGAAGAAGTTGACGAACAAGCTTTTGATGGAAGCATTGAGGACGACGACGAAGAATTTATCGAAGATGAACCGTTTGAACTTGACGAAGTCGACTTCATTAAAACCGATAACGAGGAATTTTAAAAGTAATGTTTAAATTCCCTACTAAAAAAACTATCCCTTTCAAATCTAAACATTGGAGGATTCGTATATAAATGGAACACAGCGTTTTTGAATCGATTAAAATAGGTTTAGCTTCCCCCGACAAGATAAGAGAATGGTCGTATGGAGAAGTAAAAAAACCCGAAACAATTAACTACCGCACACTTAAACCCGAACGCGACGGTCTTTTCTGTGAAAAGATTTTTGGGCCGACAAAAGATTGGGAGTGTCATTGCGGAAAATATAAAAAACTAAGATTTAGGGGCAAAATCTGCGAACGTTGCGGAGTTGAAGTTACTAAATCAAAGGTTCGTCGTGAAAGAATGGGGCACATTGAACTTGCCGCCCCGGTTTCACATATATGGTATTTTAAAGGAATACCGTCAAGGATAAGCCTTGTTCTCGACATTACGCCGAGAGACCTTGAAAGAGTTTTGTATTTTGCGTCATACATCGTAACCGACCCCGGCTTTACGCCGCTTGAAGAAAGACAACTTCTTAACGAGAGCGAATATCGCGACATGCGCGAGCGCTATGAAGACGAATTTTCCGCTTCAATGGGCGCAGAGGCGATTAAAGAATTGCTTGAAAAGATAGACCTTGTAAAACTTTCGGACGAATTAAAAGAGCTTCTTGAAACGGCATCGGGTCAAAAAAAGGTTCGTTACCTTAAAAGACTTGAGGTTATCGAAGCGTTTAGAATTTCGGGCAACCGTCCGGAATGGATGATACTTGACGTTGTCCCCGTCATCCCCCCCGACATTCGCCCAATGGTTCAACTAGACGGCGGAAGGTTTGCGACAAGCGACCTTAACGATCTTTACAGACGTGTTATAAACCGTAACAATCGTCTTAAAAGACTGCTTGAACTCGGCGCGCCCGACATTATTGTTCGCAACGAAAAAAGGATGCTCCAAGAAGCGGTCGACGCGCTTATCGATAACGGCAGGAGAGGTCGCCCGGTAACCGGCCCTAACAACCGTCCGTTAAAATCTCTCTCCGATATGCTTAAAGGTAAACAAGGACGTTTCCGTCAAAACCTTCTCGGAAAACGTGTTGACTATTCGGGACGTTCGGTTATCGTTGTAGGACCGGAACTTAAAATATACCAATGTGGCTTGCCAAAAGAGATGGCTCTTGAGTTGTTTAAACCGTTTGTTATGAAGCTTATTGTCGAGTACAAGGTTACAACCAACATAAAAAGCGCCCGTAAAATGGTTGAGCGTATGCAACCCGAAGTTTGGGATGCGCTTGAAGAAGTTATCAAAGACCACCCCGTTCTTTTGAACCGTGCGCCGACGCTTCACCGTCTTGGTATCCAAGCGTTTGAGCCGGTTTTGGTTGAAGGTCGTGCTTTGAAACTCCATCCCCTCGTTTGTACGGCATACAACGCCGACTTCGACGGAGACCAGATGGCAGTTCACGTTCCGCTTTCGGCAGAAGCTCAAGCGGAAGCTCGTTTCCTTATGCTTGCGGCAAACAACCTTTTAAAACCGTCCGACGGTCGCCCCGTTGCGGTTCCGACCCAGGATATGGTTTTAGGTTCGTATTATCTTACAATTAAAGAAGATTTCGCTCTTGACAGCGAACAAACTGCAAACACAGATCTTGACTCTATTAAAAAATATACATCTAAAGAAGATGTTGCCAAAGCGCTTTATGCCGGCGAAGTTGAGTTTAAAGAGATGATTAAATACACCCCCAGTGACGTTGAAAAAACCGAAAACGATATTTCGGACGACGAGATTATTACAACGGTTAACAGGGTTATGCCAAAAACATTCTCGAACGAAGATGAAGCTATTTTAGCGTACCAAGACAACAGAATTACACTTCACGAGAGAATAAAGGTTAGGGTAACTAAAGAGATAGGCGGCGAGATGTTAACCGGAATTATCGACACAACTGCCGGAAGAATGATCTTTAACCAACCGATACCGCAGGATCTTGGCTATTGCGACAGAACCAATCCGAAAACACGTCTAAACTTTGAGATAGATTTCCTTGTTGGCAAAAAACAACTCGGAAAGATTGTCGACGAGTGTATTCGTGTTCACGGAACGGCCGTAACCGCAAAGGTACTTGACCTTGTTAAATCACAAGGATTTAAATATTCCACAAAGGGTGCGATAACCGTTTCGATTTCGGACGTTGTTATTCCGCCGCAGAAAAAAGAACTTATCGAAGAAGCGGAAGAAAAAATTGACCAAATAACCCTTAAATATCAAAGAGGTCTTATATCGGACAACGAAAGATATAACGGCATTATTAAAACGTGGAGCGACACGACCGACAAAGTTTCGTCCGCTCTTAACAACAACCTTTCAAAGAGAAACCCAATCTTTATGATGGCGGACAGTGGCGCCCGCGGAAGCTCGGCACAGATTAAACAGCTCGCCGGAATGCGCGGACTCATAGCCAACACCTCTGGTAAAACAATCGAGATCCCAATTCGCGCTAACTATCGTGAGGGTCTTAACATTCTTGAATACTTCATCTCATCGAGGGGTGCGCGTAAAGGTCTTGCCGATACTGCGCTTAGAACCGCCGACTCGGGATATCTTACTCGTCGACTTGTTGACGTTTCACAGGACGTTATTATCCGTGAGTTTGATTGCGGAACAAAAGAGGGAATACTTGTTGCCGACATTAAAAACGGCAATGAGGTTATCGAAAGCTTTGAAGAACGTCTAATCGGAAGATATACGGTAGACGACATAAAACACCCCGAAACAGGGGAGGTTGTCGCGTCAACCGAAGTCATGATAACGGCGGATATCGCGAAAAAAGTTGTAGCGGCGGGCGTTACAAATGCGCTTCTTCGCTCAACACTTAATTGCTCAAGCAAGTTTGGCGCGTGTGCAAAATGTTATGGTTCAAACCTTGCAAACGGAAAACCGGTAGGGCTTGGCGAAGCGGTTGGAATTATCGCGGCTCAATCTATCGGAGAGCCCGGAACCCAGCTTACCATGAGAACGTTCCACACCGGCGGTATAGCCTCGACCGAGGATATTACACAAGGTCTTCCGCGTGTTGAAGAATTGTTTGAGGGTCGTCGCCCGAAACCGCAGCATCTCGCTATTTTGACCGAGATTGCCGGAACGGTTCACATCGACGAAAGCAAGAAAAACAGATTTGCCGTTGTTAACGGTGAAGACGAATACGGAGCACCTGTCGAAAAAAGCTATCTAATCCCATACGGAGTAGGGCTCAAAGTTGCAGAGGGTTCAAAAGTTGAGGTCGGCGACATGTTGACCGAAGGACTTGCAAACCCCCACGACATCCTTGCAATCAAAGGAAAACTTGCGGTTCAAGATTATCTTATCGAAGAAGTTCAAAGGGTCTACCGTTTACAAGGTGTTGATATCAACGACAAACACATCGAAGTTATTGTGCGCCAAATGATGCGTAAAGACAGAATTCTCGAACCGGGCAGCAGCCATCTTCTTGGCGGAACGCTTGTAGATAAAAATGAAATAGCGCTTGTTAACGCAAAGCTTAAAGAAAGAATGGAAAACGGCGAAGAAGGGATTTCTCTTGTCACGACCGAACCGGTTCTTCTCGGAATTACAAAAGCTTCGCTAGCAACCGACAGTTTCCTTTCGGCGGCGTCGTTCCAAGAAACGACAAGGGTTCTAACCGACGCAGCGATTAAAGGAAAAACCGACCCGCTTCTCGGACTTAAAGAGAACGTTATCATAGGTAAACTTATACCTGCCGGAACGGGACTTGAAAAGTTCAACAAAGCGTCGTATGAAGAAGTTGAAAAACCCTCCGTAATAGTTTCGGAAGAAGTTTTAAGCATGTCAAATTTAGTTTAATTTAAAGTTAAATTTAACCTAAAACAGTTGCAAAATAACCTTGGATAGTGTATAATTTCTAAGGTTAGCCTTGTTTAGTTTTGTTTGTTGATTAAACATATAAAAACATCGTTCAAGCGACATGTTTTTTAAGACAAAACAGACAAAAACAACGTTGGTTTTCGGAAAGAAATTTTCGATTAATCATAT
>CAYJJR010000012.1:0-40761 GCA_964370565.1 uncultured Oscillospiraceae bacterium
CAGACGAAAGAAGCTAATCAACAACACAAACATACCTCAACATAAAATCGAAGCAGTCGCTCGCTGCCTCATGCCGGATATTCTGTCTTGTTTCGAAAGCGAAGAGGGGCAGCGGGAATTTGAGAAGTGGCAGGAACTAAGAAATTTAGAAAACAACGTTGAGAGCGAGCAAGGTTGCGATATAACAAATGACGATAAGCATAGTTAAAATTGAAAATATATCATTTAATAGCGATTTTAGTTTTTTTATCCCGATTTTTCAGTGAAAAATCCATTTGTTTTATGGGGCTTATGTGAGTTTTGCGTGATAACAAAGAAGTCGAGATAACCACTATTACAACTATCCTATCACGTCTTCAAACTGCATAAAATCCCATCTCGAAAGGTCTGTTGTAATACCGCACACAAACCCGGCACCTATATATCATCCTCTACCCTCAGCGCATTAAGCACCATTCTACACACCGGTTTGTTTGGATAATAACGCTTGTCTGTGAAAATATCTATTCCGTCGCCGTATAAATACTCTCTAGCCGCAGCCGCAATGCCCGCACTGCGCGACTGACCGTATTCACATTGACAGATTAGGATATCTGCCTTACCCTCCTTGTATTAGTATAAACATAAAATTGACTATCAAATAAGATGCGGATCTTTACACAAATCTTATCTGTTTTGTGACTTCAGAATGTGACTTCAGAATAAAACATTTGGGTAGTGATGCGCTTGCTGTTTGTGGTATAATTGTCAATATAGCATCTTTCGTTTAGTGCTATGCAACTTTGATTTAGCGCTATGCTGTCGGTCTTTCTTTACAACCAATTTCATATGGCGCAAAAAACAAAACTAATTTAATTAACTACAGTAGCTGTCTTTGCTTTTCGGTTAAAATGATAACCGAAAGTTTTGCCGATTTAAAACCCATTGTGGCAAAATCGCAACAAACATTCAGGAAGGAATGGATATTAAAATGATAATAAACGGAACAATTGTGCTTGAGGGCGGTGGCTCTCGCGGTGTGTTTACCGCAGGAGTGCTCGACTACTTAATGGAAAACGATGTTTATTTGTCAAATGTTATAGGCGTTTCGGTGGGAGCTTGCAATGCTATTGATTATGTTTCAAAACAAATAGGCAGAACAAAAGATTGTATGATCCACGAGAAAAACTCCCCATTTAAGATACGTTTAAAAACTTTTCTTAAAACAGGTAGCTTTGTAGACATGAACGCTATATTTGACACTTATCCCAACATTATCTACCCGTTTGACTTTGAAACATATGCAAAATCAGATATGCGTTGCTTAATAGGTGTTGCAAACTGCGAAAGCGGAAAGTCTGATTATTTTGAAGAAAAACAAGATAAAGCACGCTTATTAAACATTTGTCGTGCCTCTTGTAGCTTGCCAATAATAACCCCTATCGTGCAAGTAGATGGCAAACCATATTTAGATGGTGGCGTGTCTGTTTCTATCCCGATAGAAAAGGCGTTATCCTTGGGTGAAGAAAAAATAGTTGTGGTGCTTACACAAAAGCGTGGGTACAGAAAATCTCCCTCAAATAAATTTGAGAATGCAATCATGGCAAGCCTTTGCAGAAAATACCCAAATCTGGTTGAAAGTAAAAAGATGCGATATTTGGAGTATAACAATAGCTTGGATTACATAGAAAAACTTGAAGATGAGGGCAAAATATTTGTCATAAGACCGAGGTTTTCGGGCGTGTCTAGAATGGAGAACAATGTCGAAAAACTCAATGCTTTCTTTGATCATGGATATCAACTAATGAGCGACGAGTATAGCAATTTGAAAGAATATCTCAGCTTGTCTTAATTGTCACAGACAGTAGTTGTTTTTCAGGCCGTTTTAATCTTTTTTATACGAACAACCCGAGCATTCCGAATAGAAATGCTCGGGTTGTTTCATGTATTGAAAGTTGTATTTGCTTTTAAACTGATGTTTTTTCATTAAAAAACATCGATCAAACCTGCTGGCACCGTAATCAATTGTGGGAATATGATAAAAAGTGCTATACAAGCGAACGTTACCAATAAAAAGGGTATTAGCTTTTTTGATGCGGGACCGATTTTTAGATCCATCAGGTCGCACGCAATATATAAACACATTCCAACGGGTGGAGTGACAAGCCCGGCGCCGATACAGATAACTACCAAAACACTGAACACAATAGGATCAATGCCAACTGCTTGTGTTACGGGGAAAAGAACCGGCATTAAAAGTGTCAGCGTTGCAATGCTCTCCATAAAGCAGGTTACCACCAGTATTATCAGCAAAACACATATAAGTATAACGGTGGGGTTTGTCGAGATTGAGAGCAAGAAATCCTGTATTATTAAATGTAGGCCTGCCGTAGTCAACAGCTTTGTAAACAACGCAGCACTCCCGATTAGAATAAATATTTTTCCGCAGGTTTTGCTTGTTTCAAGCAAGGATGACAGGATGTCTTTCCATTTCAACTCGCGATATATTAAACCGCCGACAATCAAACCGTATATTACTGCTATTACACCTGCCTCTGTCGGGGAAACAACGCCGGATACGATAGCGCCAATTATAATGCCCGGCATTAATAAAGCCCAAAACGAACTTAAAAATGTCTTTATAAGTGGTTTTATCTGAAATGACCCCTCTTCTTTTGGCACGCCTTCCTTTTTGGCGATAAAGTAGCTCACAACCATCTGGGACAAGCCAAGAATAATTCCGGGAACTATACCTCCGAGGAACATTTTTCCGGTGGAAATGCCGAGAATGCCGGCAATTACAACCATTGGTATGCTGGGAGGGATAACAATGCCGATGGTAGATGAAATTGCAGTTACAGCTACTGTGAATTCTTTGCTATAGCCTCGTTTCACCATCTGAGGCATTATCATGCCGCTCACGCCCGCTGTGTCGGCGGCGGCAGACCCTGATATGCCTGCAAACACCATGCTGGAAAGGACGTTTACGTGAGCCAAACCACCATATATATGCCCCACCAGAGAATAACAAAAATCAATGATTCGCTGTGCAATTCCGCCTTTGCTCATCAGCATACCCGCAAATGTATAAAGAGGAATTGCAAGTAGTGAAAATGAATTTATACCCTCAAATACACGCTGTCCTACAGTAACCATATTTGTCTCTCCAAAAACAAATATCCCCATAATGGACGACAGCCCAAGAGCAATCGCAATCGGTGCACCGATTATCAACATTATCGCAAATGTTATGCTTAAAAATAATATCATACTACACCTTTTTCTTGATCAATTTTTGTAAAATATGCAGAAATGTCGATGCTGCGCTCAAAATACTGATTATTGGCAAAGCCCAGTAGACATAGGCCATTTTAAGCGGAGCCATTGTGGAAATGGTTTGAACTGCGCGAGATGCAAGCAGATATGTTCCGTAAGCCAGCAAGATGTAGAAAGATATAGTTAATATAGCGACAATAATATCAAGAATCATCTTCCCGGTGTTGCCTTTTATAACACCCTCTAACGCGGTTATGCGAAGATGATCGTTGCGAGAGCAAATTCCTATGCCGGCGATAAGCATCGCCCATACGTTGAGATACTGTGAGGCTTCCATATACCAGCTTATACCACCACCCAAAAATCTTGCAAATACATTATATGAAAGAATAACCACGACTACAGCAAAAAGAGCTGCCGAAATGGCGGTGGTAGAACGATCGATAATATTTATCAGTTTATTCATAACAACATCACCTTATATACGACACCTCGAGAATATGCAAGACATATTCTCGAGGCATATTTCTATTTCATATTTATTTTAGCGTGTGGCTAGCCATGCCTCAACCTCGGCTAAAAGTTCTTCACCGTAATCATCGGCCATTTCATCATATACGCTTCGGCAAGCGGCGCTGAAAGGTGCCAAATCGGGGGTTGCAATGTTTACGCCCTCTTCCTCTAGCTTTACCAAAAAGTCATCGGTCATCTGTTTGTTGGTCTCACGATTAAATGTTTCAGATTCTTTAACGGCAGCGGCAACAATCTCTTGTTGGTTTTCGCTCATCTTGTTCCATGTGCTTTCGGCAAAGGTCACACACATTCCGGAATAGATGTGGTTTGTGATAGAAAGTCCCTTTTGAACCTCATACAACTTGTTGTTGTAGATAACCGGTATCGGATTTTCTTGAGCATCATATGTGCCTTGTTGAAGCGCCATATAAAGTTCCGAGAAAGCAAGTGGTTGCGGGTTTGCGCCAAGTGCTCTCATTGTTGCCATGATAACGGGGTTTTCAGGTGTTCTTATCAACATTCCCTGCATATCATCGGGGGATTCAACAGGATCTGTTGAAGTGGTTACGCACCTGAAGCCGTTGTCATAGTGTCCGAGAATACGCATATTGTATTGAATCATGTTTTCCTCGATAGCTGCTACTATATCACTGTCCATAAAGGCCCAAGCATCTTCAAATGAACTGAACATGAACGGCATAGCGGAAATCCCCATTTTGGAATCGTATGTTGCGAAGTTAGATGCGTCGGTGATTATCATGTCAACCGTTCCCGAATCAAGTGCCATCGCCTCTATCAATGCAGCATCGCCGCCAAGTTGTCCGGAAGGGTATATCTCAACTACAAGCGATCCACCGCTTTGTTCTTCAACCATTTCCTTGAACATAACCGATGCAAGACCACGTGGATCTTCTTCGTTTGTGCTGTAACCTATTTTAATGGTGATCGTTTGCTCATCGGCCGGTGCTTGTTCCGAACTGCTTTCGGATTCGGGTGCAGGTTCGCTCGGTTGCTCGGCGGGAGCACTGCACGAGCACAATAACAATGCAAGTGAAAGTAGGATGCTTAAAAATAATGTAACTCTGTGTTTCATAAATAACTCCTCCAAAATCTGTGTAACACCCTTTAAACAAACACAATTCACATACAATAGGATGTACTATGTGCTACATAGGATGTTTATATTTGAAATTATATCTTAATTATGCAAAAAGTCAATACAAAAAGGCGGTCTTATCTTTTTTTTGGGATAATACACAACGTCAATATGAGTTTGTTGTGTATAGTGCTGTCTTTAATATTGAATTATTCATCACTTACTTGTTTCCAGTGTTTGTAATGCTCTGTGATAGCGGCAACGACCTCGTTCAAACTGCCACGCTCCAGAATATCTAAAAGTGCTTCGTGTGTATTGATGAACCATTCTTGTTGACCGGATAAAAGAATTTGTTTTATCGACTGTTGTCTTGACGGTAGTGTAATCTGGTTAACATAATCTGCAATATCGCTTGTCATTTTGCTGCGAACTATGTCTGCAATTCTTTTGTGGAATTTTTGATCCAAAGATATAATCGTATCCACATCCGGGATGACAGAATATGTTTCGCTCTTGATTTGTTCAAGAATATTTTTGAGTTCTCGCATGTCGAGTGCAGTGATAGAGTCACATGCCAAAAACATTACACCAATATCCATAACCGCTCTAAATTTTATAAACTCCTCTTTATCGCGATTGCCGATAAGAAGCCCGTATAAAACCGGTGCTAGCATGTCATGGTTGTAGCTGTCTGACACAAAGGTTCCCTCAGCACGGCGTATGGCAACTATCCCGAAAGCCTCGAGTTTTTTTATCGCCTCGCGCATCGAGTTTCGACCAACCCCAAGCATCTGACAAAATTCCATTTCGGTTGGGAGTTTGTCCCCGGGTTTTACCTGCCCATTAATTATCGAATTAACTATCGAATCAAAAACGTGATCGACCGCCGAGACCATCTTCCTTTTATTATAGTGGGATTCTATGTTCGCCATATAACTATTCCTTAAAATCGTTTATTTTGATTGTACTACCATATCAAGATAAAGTCAAATGTTGCATATAGTTTTTATTCTGTTGGTCATCATGTCCCAACCCTCTACAAAAGAATCTCTAAACAATACCACCGGGCCGAATTTATGATATTCATTTTTGCTGATAGCACCCTCGTTATAGGCGGTTTCAAACGCCGGTAATTTCTCGCTTAAGAGTGATATTGTGCTTGAAAGTATTTCATTTTCGATGGTATGTTTAATTTCGGGAGCAGTTTCTAGCAATGCTTTTGCACCATTGCCTCCCCAGTTCATTGTGACATGAGCTGTCCCCCCAACAAGTTCGGTGAAATGTTTGAGTTGTCTCATCCCACCACCGAGCATTATCACCTTGTCATATCGCTCTTTTAAAATTGCATACTGTTTGCGTGCAACGGCTATTCCGGCAAGCCCCAAAACAACGGGATCTATCTCTACGCTGTTTTCCGCGACATATTTGTTGATGTAATCATCAAAAATTCCGGTGATGTGAGTGACGAAAAACGCAGGATAATTGCCATGTTTTTTCGTTGCGGCATAATATACTTCGCACGCATCAATAGCCTGCGATATGCTCATTACCTCGGTGGCAATGATAGGAAGATTTAGCTTCACTGCATAGTCTATCGCCAAAAGACCGGGTTCGGTTACCGGTATCTTTGCGATTACGTTGTTCCCCAGTTGGCTGTTTGTTTCGGTATCTCTGTTTATGGCGTCGGCATCATCTTCAAGATGCGGATTAACCTGTATCGAGACACACCCCTTTGCTGTCGACTTATCGATATGTGAATTTTCCACACCATCCATTAGTCGCTTAATCATAGCTCGTTGCGCTTCACATGTCAGTGTTGCAAGATCGTTGCTGTTGGCAGCCAAAGCTTTCACCGCTGATTCAAAAGCGGCACCATCAACCCTGTCATCCATAACCTTGCTTACAAAAGCCGGATTTGTGGTCACCGCAAAAGCACCTGAAGATATAGCCGGCGCAAGTTGTGCTACAGTTGGGTTGTTGATCCAGTATCGTGTTGGATACTGACGGTAAATTTCGTGAAAATATGTTGACATTTTTTGTAATCCTTCCTTTGCACAAATGTTTAACATCCTACATTTGTAATATAATATTACATCGGTTATGAAAATATGTCAATAGATATGTATATTTTATTTTTATCTATTGACTTTATATTGTGTTGTATGATATTATTGCCACAACATCCTACATAGTATTTTAAATGAGGTAACCCATATGAAAATTGCTACGGTTTACACAGCAACCACAAAAGAGTTAGTCGAGCTTGTCAACAGCGAGCTTAAATCTCAGCTTGAAAATCAAGATGTGGAGGTGGTACATCTTGAAAACCCCGAAATCTTAAAAGACACCAGAGAAAACGGTGCTATGACTGCAAACGGATGCCGTATGCTGATGGAGCTATATGAAGAGGCCAGAAAACAGTCTGCCGACATTATCTTTAATATGTGTTCATCGGTTGGAACTTTTGCGCAGATTGCAAAACCACTGTATGAAAACCTTGGTATAAAATTCGTTCGTATAGACGAGAAGATGGCGATGCAAGCAGTTAAAGACCACAACAGAATAGGCGTTATAGCTACACTTCCGACCACACTCGAACCAACAAAACAATTGTTATCTGCGTGTGCCGCAAAGCAAGGCCGTGAAATCGTGTTGGTAGACGGATTGGCAGACGGTGCATTCGGATTGAACCCCGATGAATTCTGCGAAATGCTGAAAACTACGGGCAAGACTATTTTGAAAGATGTCGATTGCCTTTTGTTTGCGCAGGGATCTATGGCATATGCAAAAGACGAGGTTAGCCAAAGCCTTAATATTCCGGTTTTCGCCAGTGTTGGATATGGTGTTTCTGACATTAAGGAAATCGTTATTGCGATGGAGAAAAAATAATGACAATTATACCAAGCGTCTGTTCTTCTCTCGTATTCCCAAAATCACGAAAAGATTTCAGCTATTTTTCTGAAATGGCAAAATATATTTCGGAAAAAGGAATAAAAAGCCTCGAATTTTATCATGATGGTGATGGTGTAGATAAGGTTGGATATGTGTTGAACGACCTCGGAATAGAGGGGATGTATATCGCTGTTTTTCCACTGAAACAACAACAACTTCACCTTTGCAACACTGATGACGCCAATCGTCAAGAGGCGGTAAAACTGGCGTGCAACTGTATGAGAGAAGCGAACTTCAACGGCATCTCTCATATTATGTTGAACTCCGGCAGAACGTCAGGGCAACAAAAACTCGAAACCGCCGCACTTTACAAGTCGATAAACGAGATACATGAGTATAATCAAAAACACAATCTTTCGATAACTTTCACATTGGAACCGTGTGACAGCAGGATAGATTCAAAGCAACTGGTAGGTCCTACCGACAACGCGGTAACGATTGTCAAAACATTAAGAGCTGATGGTGTACCTATAGAACTAACTATGGATATCGCACATATAGCAGAGGAAGGCGAAGATGCTGTATCTGCAATAAAAAAAGCAAAAGATTATTGCAACCATGTTCATTTCGCAAACTGTTTCCTCGCCGACAAGCAATCCCCTTTGTATGGCGACAAACATCTTTTGTACGAGCACGCCAAAGCCGTATATTCCTATAATTCACTCCGAAATATCGTTAACGAGCTTAACGACATCTATGAAACACAGACTGTGAAAATCGGGCTTGAATTTTTAGGTCCCGAAAGCAACGAATTTCAGTATTTTGATAGTTGTTGGAACAGTTTGAACTTTTTATACTAATCTCGGCTGAAAATAAAGGTGCAAAAAATCGAGTGGGTATTTTAATGCATATAATGATTTTACAAAGATTTTTTGTCAATATTTAAGCTTAGAAGATTTTAGTATTATACAATTAAATAATAAGGATAATAAAAATTATGGACAATCACGATCTGAAAAAAATCGCCAACCGACTGAGGTTGGACGTCGTGGAAATGATCCACGAAAGCGGTGATGGACATCCCGGCCCATGCATGTCGATAGCCGAATTGCTCGCTGTTTTATATTTTGATATGCTGAACATCGATCCAAAAAAACCAAACAAGGATGACCGTGACCGTTTTATCTTGTCAAAAGGACACGCTTGCCCCATACTATATGCGGCACTTGCAAGAAAAGGATACTTCGATTACAGCGAACTCGGCAAACTGCGAACCATAAGCAGCCACCTTCAAGGACATCCGGATATGAAAAAAACCCCGGGGATAGACTCGGTATCGGGTTCTCTCGGAAATGGTGTAGCCATCGGTGCCGGCATGGCGATTGCTGAGAAAATAAAAGGTTCAAACGCAGGTGTATATGTTGTTGTGGGTGACGGCGAACAACAAGAAGGTGTTATCTGGGAGGGAGCGATGATTGCTTCACAACAACGACTTGGCAACCTGATAGTGTTCAGCGACTGCAACAACTATCAATCCGGTGGCAAGGTAAGCGAGTTGTCAACGCTTTATCCGCTCCAAGAAAAATGGGAAGCGTTTGGTTGGCATACACAAAACGTAGACGGACATGACATCGCCGCATTAAAAGGCGCAATTAAGCAAGCTCGTGCCATTTCGGAAAAACCAAGCTTTATCATGTGCACAACCACAAAAGGCAAGGGCATCCCCTATATGGAAAACAACAACGCATGGCACAAACGAACACCGACCGCCGAAGAAGTCGAAATTGCCAAAAAAGCGATTGGAGAAGAGATATGGATATAAAGAGCACACGAGAAGCAGTGAGCCATTCGCTGCTGAAACTTGCCGAAAATAATGAAAAAATAGTTCTCGTTTCCCCCGACTCTATGCTTGCAGCAAGAACGAGCAATTTTAAAGAAAAATATCCAAAAAGATTTATAGAGGTTGGAATAAGCGAACAGGGTGCTGTCGATGTTGCGGCCGGTCTTGCAACTGCCGGAATGATACCGGTTGTAATAACTTATGCCGGTTTTTTGACGATGCGTGCTTGCGAAATGATAAGGACTTTTATAGCCTACCCGGGACTGAACGTCAAGTTTGTCGGGCTAAACGGCGGTATGCTTGGCGGCGAGAGAGAGGGAGTTACTCATCAGTTCTATGAGGATATTGGAATTTTGAGAAGCATGGCAGGCGTGAAGATAATCTGTCCCGCCGATGCCACAATGGCAGAGCTTGCAACCGAGGAGTTGGTTAACGATTTCGGACCTGCCTATCTTCGGTTGGGCAGTGGTCGTGAACCGATAGTCTACAGTGAGATGCCGAAAAAGGTCGGCGATGGTCTTTTTCTTGCCACCGATTACGGCAGTGATGCCGCAATCTTCGCCTCAGGATTTATAATGAACCGTGCGATAACCGCCGCAAACACTCTCGAAAAACAAGGCATCCACACAAAGGTTATAGATGTCACCACCATAAAGCCAATCGATAAGGCGACGGTGGCAACGTTTATCAAGGAAACCGGTTGCGCAGTAACTGTTGAAGACCACAACATCTACGGCGGTTTGGGAAGCGCAATATGCGAGGTAGCATGCGAAAACTTCCCCGCCCCGGTTGTAAGAGTGGGTTTGAACGATTGTTATCCCCAAAGCGGTGTTGCCAACGATCTTTTGGATAAATACGGACTTTCCGTCGAGGATATAGTTGGTGCAGTTAAAAAAGCTATATCTGCGAAAAAATGAAAATCTCATAAAAACACCCTGCAAAGATAGCAAGCAACAAAGTATAAGCATGAATTAAATTCTTTCGCACAAAAACCCCCGAACATTCCGAATAGAAATGCTCGGGGGTTTTTCTGTTGCATTTTTCCGCAATGCCTTTTGACTATATTTTGGCTTTTAAAGGATATCTCACATATTCAAACTCATACTAAGTTGCCCAAACGAGGAGGTTGTATTGTGCT
This sequence comes from uncultured Oscillospiraceae bacterium, assembly GCA_964370565.1. Classification (GTDB taxonomy): domain Bacteria; phylum Bacillota; class Clostridia; order Oscillospirales; family Ruminococcaceae; genus CAYJAY01. The sequence continues at coordinate 10,735 of CAYJJR010000012.1, forward strand.
GTTTATATAAGTTGTATTGCACTTGTATTGTACAAAGAGCCTAAATTCGGTTACAAAAGATTTATTTTATTGACATCAGACCTCTGAAATGCTAGGATTTTAACATCAACCGAAGCGATACAGCAAAAAACAGATATGAGTTGTTTCCTAGTTGTATTGTTTTCGGAAGAAAGATGTAAATACAAATTTTAAGGAGAACAATCATGAAAAAATTATTAGCACTACTTCTTGTAGCGGTTATGGCTATCTCTATGGTAGCTTGTAGCCAACCGGCATCACAAGAAACCCCCGATGCTTCAACAGATGCACCCGCCACAACAGGCGAAGGCGGACTTATCGGTATCTCGATGCCGACACAATCGAGCGAACGTTGGATAAAAGACGGCAACTCGATGAAAGAAATCCTCGAAACAGCAGGATATGAAGTAGACCTTCAATATGCGGAAGATGATATTCCGACACAACAATCACAAATCGAAGCTATGATCAACAAAGGCGCAAAAGTTCTTGTTATAGCTGCTATCGACGCTTCGACACTTTCTTCGACAATCGACCTTGCAGCGGAAGACGGCATCTTTGTTATAGCTTATGACCGTTTGCTCGTTGACTCGGACGCAGTTTCCTACTATGCAACTTTCGACAACAGAGGCGTTGGCAAACTTCAAGCAGAGTCTTTGGTGGAAGGTCTTCAAGCTAACAAAGGCGAAGGCCCTTATAACATCGAAATCTTCGCAGGCTCACCCGATGACACTAACTCGTTCTATTTCTTCCAAGGCGCTATGGACGTTCTTCAACCGTTAATCGATGACGGCACAGTAGTTGTTGTTTCAGGACAACAATCACAAGAAGAAACAGGAACTCTCCGTTGGGACGGCGCGGTAGCACAATCAAGAATGGACGCTTTGGTTGCTGCACATTATAGCGACGGAACGGTTCTCGACGGCGTACTTTCTCCATATGATGGTATCTCGAGAGGCATCATGGCTTCGCTTGCTAACAACGGTTACACAGCCGGAACAGAAGATTGGCCCGTAGTAACAGGACAAGATGCTGAAGCTGCTTCGATTAAAATGATCGTTTCGGGCGAACAATACAGCACAATCTTGAAAGACACAAGAGACCTTGCAGCGGTAGCGGCAGGAATGGTTGAAGCTCTTCTCAACGGAACAGAGCCGGAAATCAACGACACAGAAACCTACAACAACAACGTAAAAGTTGTTCCTTCCTACCTATTGGTTCCGTACACAGTAACGGCTGACAACTATCAAGAACTTATCCTTGACAGCGGATACCTTACGGAAGCAGACATCGCTTAATTGCGACAACGCAAAAAAGAATAATACTTGTTTGGATGGTGGTGGCAATTTCTTTTGTTACCACCATTCAATGATAAAACGGCCAAAAGGATATATTACGAGGAGTGTTGTTATGGAGCAATACATTTTAGAAATGAAAGGGATAACCAAGCTTTTCCCCGGAGTTAAAGCGCTTTCCGACGTTAATTTAAAGGTTAAAAAAGGGCAAATTCATGCATTGGTCGGGGAAAACGGAGCCGGCAAATCGACGCTTATGAATATCCTAAGCGGTGTCTACCCCTATGGCGATTATTCCGGGGATATAGTGCTTGAAGGCAAGGTTTGTCATTTTAAAGATATTAAAGACAGCGAGAAAAAAGGGATAGCGATTATCCACCAAGAACTTGCGTTAATCCCGGAACTATCGGTTGCGGAAAATATTTTTATAGGAAACGAACGCCAAACAAAAGGTTTTATCGACTGGAACGAAACGAGAAACAAAGCAAACGACATACTTAAAAAAGTTGGGCTTGACGTTCATGTCGACGACAAGATAAAAGATCTCGGAATGGGCAAACAACAGCTTATCGAGATAGCAAAAGCACTTTCAAAAAACATAAAGATACTAATCCTTGATGAGCCGACGGCGGCTCTTAACGACGAAGATTCAAAACATCTTTTAGACCTTCTTTTAGAACTCAGCCAAAACGGTCTATCTTGCATTTTGATCTCACACAAACTCAACGAAGTTGTTCAAGTTGCAAGCGAGATAACCGTTTTGCGCGACGGACAAACTATTCAAACTATCGACATCAAAGATGCGACAGAGGATATAATTATCAAACACATGGTCGGGCGAGAGCTAACCGACCGATATCCAAAGCGCAGTTGCAATATAGGAGAAGTTGCTTTCGAGGTTTCAAACTGGAACGTTTTTGACCCCAACGACGGCGACAGACAGGTGATTTCCGACATTAATTTCAACGCAAAAAAGGGCGAGATTGTCGGCATCTTCGGGCTTATGGGTGCAGGAAGAACAGAACTTGCTTTGAGCATCTTCGGAAGATGTTACGGACAAAAGATATCGGGAACAGTTAAAATTAACGGCAACAAAATAAACGCCAAAACGGTTAAGGACGCCATTGACAGCAAACTTGCATATGTAACAGAAGACAGAAAAAACGCAGGGCTTGTTTTAATCGATTCGATTAAAAGAAACATACCACTCGCGGCTCTCACCAAGTTAACCAACAAAGGTGTTCTCGATGAAAACCTTGAGATTAAGGTTGCGGACGAATATCGTGAAAAGCTCAACATAAGGTCGAGCAGCATTTTGCAAAACACAGGCAACCTTTCGGGGGGCAACCAACAAAAGGTTTTGTTCAGCAAATGGATATACACCGACCCCGAGGTTTTGATACTCGACGAACCGACAAGGGGCGTCGATGTCGGCGCAAAATACGAAATCTATTCCATAATAAACAGTCTTGTCGAAAACGGAAAATCGGTTATTATAATCTCGTCGGAACTTCCGGAACTTCTCGGCATGAGCGACAGAATTTACATCATGAACCGCGGAACATTTGTCGGAGAACTGCCGTCTTCCGAGGCTTCACAAGAAAAAATAATGCAGTATATTATGCAAAGTAACGTTTAAAAGGAGCTAGTTAAAATGTTAAGTAATATTAAGAGTTCTCTAAAAGGCAACATGCGTCAATACGGAATGGTTTTTGCGCTTGTGGTTGTTGTGTTGTTGTTTTATTTTTTAACCGACGGAATTATAATGACTCCCCGTAACATCTCGAACATCATCCAACAAAACGGATATGTCATGATTTTGGCTTGTGGTATGCTTCTTTGTATACTAACGGGCGGAAACGTTGACCTTTCGGTGGGTTCTGTTGTCGGTTTTGTCGGAGCAGTTTCGGCGGTCATGATACTCAGAATGGGCGTTCCCGTTCTCCCCGGAATGATAATCTCGTTGTTAATCGGAATTCTAATCGGTGCTTGGCATGGTTTTTGGATAGCATATGCCGGAGTTCCGGCCTTTATTGCAACGCTTGCAGGTCAGCTTATCTTCCGTGGTTGCACAATGGCTATTCTCCAAGGCACAAGCATAGCACCTCTTCCGGATCAATACACCTTTATCGGAGCAGGCTTTATTCCCGACCCATTTGCTCCCGAAGTTGATCAATTTAAAACGCTAACTGTTGTGCTTTGCGCAATTGCGTGTATAATATTTATAGTGTCACAAGTTGTTTCAAGAAACAACAAAAAGAAATACGGTTTCGATGTTGAACACATAGGCCTTTTTGCCGCAAAGCTTGTTTTGATCTCGGGCGTTATAATGTTCTTCGCTATTCAACTGGCACAATACAGAGGGCTTCCGACAGTTTTGGTTTTGGTTGTTGCGTTGGTTTTAATCTATACGTTTATAACAAACAAAACAGTGGTGGGTCGCCATATATATGCTTTTGGAGGAAACGCAAAAGCCGCAAAACTTTCAGGAATTAAAACCAGCCGCATAATGTTTTTGGTTTACACCAACATGGGTCTTTTGGCGGCACTTGCAGGGCTTGTGTTCACAGGACGTTTAAACTCCGCAACCCCGAAAAACGGTGATGGTTTTGAACTGGACGCTATAGCCGCTTGCTTTATCGGCGGAGCATCCACTTCTGGCGGCATAGGAACAATTGTCGGAGCGATAGTCGGCGGACTTTTAATGGGTGTTTTGAACAACGGAATGAACATAATGGGCGTCAGCATAGACTGGCAACAGGCTATCAAAGGTGCGGTTCTTCTCGTTGCCGTTGCGTTTGACGTTCTTTCCAAAAAGAACAAAACCGCTTAACTTAAAGGAGAATTATTGTAATAATGGAACAGCATAAGTATGTTGCTTTGTCAAATCAAATCAAAAGCGATATCGAAAATGGGGTATACCCCAAAGGCTCAAAACTCCCGAGTGAAAACGAGTTTACTTTGTCGACGGGTTTAAGCCGTCAAACGGTGAGGCAAGCTATTAGCGTTTTGGATTCGGAAGGGTTGGTCGAGCGTTCGAGAGGGAGCGGCACTTATGTTAAAAACAGCGTTATAAATAAAGCTAAAACTCGAAATATAGCTATCGTCACAACCTATATAGGTGAATACATCTTTCCGACAATCCTCAAAGGCATTGAACAGGAACTGACGGAAAACGGATATTCCTCGATGCTTGCGGCAACCCAAAACAGGGTGGACAACGAGCGCAGGATAATAAGGGATTTCATGCAAAAATCAATCGATGGACTTATAGTCGAGGGAACAAAAACCGCACTTCCCAACCCAAATATCGATCTTTATCAAAAACTTAACGACATGGGAATACCGGTGGTTTTTTTCAACGGGTTCTACAGCGCATTAAAAAACCCGGTATATGTTGTGACCGACGACAAAACCGCAGGCAAGCAAGCTTGCAGATATCTTGTTCAAAAAGGACACAACGAGATAGCCGGTATCTTTAAAAGCGACGACTATCAAGGACACGGAAGATATTCGGGGGTAGCCCTCGAAGCGGTTGCAAACGATATTTCGGTGAAAGACGAAAACATTCTCTGGTTCAACACAGAAAATCAGCAAGAATTAATCGAAAACTTTGCAATCGATGCTGTTGGCAACTGTTCAGCCGTCGTTTGCTATAACGACAAGGTAGCAGTTAAGGTTATCCAAAAGCTTAATTCGATAGGGAAAAATGTTCCGAACGATGTGTCTGTAATAAGCTTTGACTACAGTACATATGCTGAAATAGCCTCCCCTAAAATAACCTCATTCAACCACCCGAAAGAAGAACTCGGAAGAATGGCGGCAAAAAAACTGTTGAACATGATAGATGGGCAGGACGAAAAGCCGTTGATAATGCCGTGGCAACTTGTCGAACAGGACAGCGTTTAACATCAATAACAAAAGCAAAAAAAGAAAAGGAAAATAATTTTTTATGATTAATATTAAAAACAGCGAATTTTGGTTTATCGTAGGTTCACAATTTCTCTACGGAAAAGAGGTTCTCGACACCGTTGACCAAAGAGCGCAAGAGATGGCTCAAAAGATGGGGAAAAAGCTCCCCGCAAACTTTAAATACAAAGGGACTATGAAAACGGCGGACGAGATAACCGAAGTCATGAAGCTTGCCAACGCAAGCGACGAATGCTTGGGTGTTGTTGTGTGGTGTCATACCTTTAGCCCAAGCAAGATGTGGATTAACGGGCTGTCGTTGTTGCAAAAACCCTATTGCCATTTTGCAACACAGTATAACAGGACGATACCAAACGACGAGATCGACATGGATTTCATGAACTTGAACCAAGCCGCCCACGGCGACCGTGAACATGGTTTTATCGGCGCAAGGCTAAGACTTCCGAGAAAGATAATAGTAGGCTTTTGGGAAGACGAAGCTCCGCTCAAAGAGCTTTCCGACTGGATGCGAAGCGCAATAGGCTTCAAAGCGAGCAAAGAGCTTAAAGTTATGCGTTTTGGCGACAACATGCGTGAAGTTGCGGTGACCGAGGGCGACAAAGTCGAAGCCCAAATTAAACTCGGTTGGCAGGTCAACACATGGCCTGTCGGATATCTTGTAAAAGAGATGGAAGAGGTTGCGGAACAGGATATCGACCAAAAGATGGAACAATATAAAACTCGATATGAGATAATAACGGATGAGATTTCGTCTATTCGCTACCAAGCGAAACAAGAGATAGCCATGTCGAGAATTTTCGAGCGCGAGGGAATAAGCGCATTTTCAAACACATTCCAAGACCTATACGGAATGGAACAGCTGCCCGGAATAGCGAGCCAAAACCTCATGATGGACGGTTACGGATATGCCGGAGAGGGCGACTGGAAAACCTCTGCCATGACACATATTATCAAAGCAATGACGCAGGGTCTTTCGGGCGGAACATCGTTTATGGAGGACTATACCTATCATCTTGAAAAAAGAAACGAGCTTTCGCTTGGGGCACATATGCTAGAGGTTTGCCCATCGGTAGCCAAAGGCAAGGCGAAAATCGAGGTGCATCATCTCGGAATTGGCGACAAAAATCCACCGGCGAGACTTGTGTTCGAGGGCAAAAAAGGACAAGCGGTTTTGGTCACCCTCATTGACATTGGTGGCAGAATGCGCCTTATCGTTCAAGATGTCGAGTGTGTCGAGCCTATTATGGATATGCCTAATCTTCCTGTAGCACGTGTCATGTGGAAAGCGTTGCCCGACCTTTGCACGGGAACAAAGTTTTGGATTATGGCGGGTGGAGCGCACCACAGCGTGTTGTCATACGACGCCAACGCAACGATGTTGAAAGATTTTGCTGAACTTTCTGGTATCGAGGTTGTGCACCTTAGCGCAAACACAACAGAGGACAGCTTGAAGCAACAACTGTTCTTAAACGACATCGCTTTTAAATTGAACTAGCCTAAATTTTTTCATTTTTTGAAAATGCTGTGACAAAGTTGCACAAAGCAAAATAGTCACAGCATTTGATTTTAAAATAAATTAAAAAGGATTGTTAAAGAGATGCAACAACTTAAACAAAAAGTTTTTGAAGCAAACATGCTTCTTCCGAAATATTCGCTCATAACCTTTACATGGGGCAACGTTTCGGGGATAGATCGAGAAAAAGGGTTGGTCGTGATTAAGCCTAGCGGAGTTGAATATGACGAGATGACGGTGGACGATATGGTGGTGGTCGACCTTGCGACAGGAAGAAAGGTAGAGGGAAAGCTCAACCCATCGTCTGATACCGACACACATCTTGAACTGTATCGCAATTTCAAAAACATAGGTGGCGTTGTGCACACCCACAGCCGATATGCCACCGTTTTTTCGCAAAGCAAAAAAGCCGTTCCAGCGCTTGGCACAACCCACGCCGATTATTTCTATGGCAATATACCGTGCACAAGAGGCATGACAAAAGACGAGATACAAACGGAATATGAACTCAACACGGGCAAGGTTATAGTCGAGACGTTTAAAGAAACAAACCCTGACCAAATGCCGGGGGTTTTGGTCGCAAGCCATGGGCCGTTCACGTGGGGCAAAAACCCACACGATGCCGTGCACAATGCCGTGGTGCTTGAAGAGGTGTCATTCATGGCGTGGCAAAACATTTTGTTCAACAAAGAAATTGAAGATATCGACCAAAACTTGCTTGACAAGCACTATCTTAGAAAACATGGGGAAAATGCGTATTATGGGCAGGGAAACTAACAGTTTTATGCAAATAAAAATGAAAATATAAAATATGAAAGGCGGAAAATTTATGCAAAATACATACCTTGGAATAGAGCTTGGTTCAACTAGAATAAAAGCCGTTTTAACCGATAAAAAAGGTAAAGTTCTGGCGAGCGGAGCGCATGATTGGGAAAACAGCTTTGAAAACGGATATTGGACATACCCTTTGGAAAAAGTGTGGTCAGGCATACAAGATGCGTTTTCAAACTTGCAACAAAGTGTGAAAAAATCCACAGGCGAAAAATTTGAAAGCGTAAGCGCAATGGGTGTAAGCGCAATGATGCACGGGTATTTGCCGTTTGACAAAAACGGAGAACTTTTAGCTCCGTTTAGAACATGGCGAAACACAAACACAAGCGTTGCCGCCGAAAAACTAACAGAGCTTATGCAGTTTAACATACCCGAAAGGTGGAGCATTGCGCATATATATGAGGCGATATTGGAAAAAGAACCGCACGTAAAACACATCAACTACTTGACAACTCTTGCCGGATATGTGCATTGGCAATTAACAGGAGAAAAAGTTTTGGGTGTTGGAGATGCCTCGGGAATGTTCCCAATCGACGGTGACATTTGTGATTATGATAAGTCGAAAACAGCGCAGTTTGATGAAATATTAAACACCAATGGCTACGATTTTAAATTAAACGATATTTTGCCAAAAGTTTTGAAAGCGGGTGAAAACGCCGGAAAACTAACGGAAAAAGGTGCAAAGCTTGTTGACCCAAGCGGCGAATTTAAACCAGGCGCACCCATGTGTCCACCCGAGGGAGATGCCGGAACCGGTATGGTTGCCACAAACAGCGTTGCAAAGCTTACGGGGAACGTCAGTGCCGGCACAAGTGTTTTTGCGATGACAGTGCTTGAAAAACAGCTTAATAAACTCCACCGTGAAATTGATATGGTAACAACTCCGTGCGCAAGTCCCGTTGCAATGGTACATTGCAACACCTGTACATCGGATCTTGATGCGTGGGTAAAAATGTTTGACGAGGTTCTGAAAAGCGCAGACTGCCAGTTGTCAAAAGCCCAACTTTACGATATGTTTTATAAAAAAGCTCTTGAGGGAGATAGCGACTGCGGTGGGCTTTTGAGCTACAACTACTATGCTGGCGAGTCTGCTGTAGGGGTAGAAAACGGAAGACCAATGTTCGTGCGAAGACCTGAAAACAAATTAACGTTTGCAAATTTTGCGCGCACACAAATATATGCAACAATGGCGGCTCTTAAAATAGGAATGGATATTTTGTTTGACCAAGAACAAGTTAAACTTGAAACGCTTCTTGGGCATGGCGGTTTGTTTAAAACGCCTATTGTTGGGCAAAAACTGCTCGCAGGCGCACTTAACGTGCCTGTTGCTGTTATGGAAACAGCGGGCGAGGGAGGCCCCTGGGGAATGTCACTTCTTGCCGGATATATGCAAAACAAAAAAGACGGCGAGAGTTTGCAAGATTATCTGAAAAACAATATTTTTGAAGGGGCTAAAGGTAGCGTTGTTCAACCTGACCCAGAAGATGTGAAAGGATTTGCGAAATATATAGAAGGTTATAAAAAAGGACTGGTGGCAGAAAAAGCGGCGGAAGCAATTTAATCAAAATATTTCTGACCGAATGTGCAAACTCGGCAGAGTTTGCACATTCGGGTTCTTTGTGCCACCATAAAAAACGATGCAACATGTAATGTGTAACGAAAGGTTTTTTTATTTTTATGGATACAACGGTTTTTTTAGTAGAGGATGAAATTGTAGAGCGTGAAGGCCTTATGCAAGCAATTGATTGGGAAAAAAACGGATTTGAATTGGTGGGCGACAGCAGTGACGGAGAACTTGCATACCCATTGATTTTGAAGACCAAACCGGATATTTTAATAACCGATATAAAAATGCCGTTTATGGACGGGTTGGAGCTTAGCAAGTTGGTGAGGCAAGCTTTGCCAAACACAAAAATTATTGTATTAAGCGGTTATGATAACTTTTCATATGCCCAACAGGGCATAGCTATTGGAATTGCCTCATATCTTATGAAACCGATAGCCTCGAAACTTTTGATACAAACGCTTTGCGAGGTGCGAGACAATATTAATGAGGAACGCCGACACCGCACCGATTTAGAGCGATACAAAACAGAGTGGGCCGAAAACGAGACTATCTTGCAAACCAAACTGTTTTTTGAGATGCTCACTCGCAACCTGACCTATGCACAACTGAAATCGCGCGCAGACAAGTTGAATGTCACGCTAGATGCTCCGATGTACAATGTGTTGCTGATAAAATCATTGCTTCACATAGATGATGCTTCGCAAGCGGAGCCTGAACTTCAAAACCTTTGTGCCATGCTACGCAAGCAGTTCAAAACAGCCTGTTTTGAAAGCATGAGTGAGGGGATTGCGCTTTTAATTAAAGCACAAAATGCAAAGGATATACAAGCACAGTGTGAATTGCTTCTACAACAAATTGCGAAATTTATGCAACAGTATGAAGCAGTCGACTACTTTGTCGGTGTTGGGACTCCGTGCAACCGTGCGACCGAAATACACATAAGCTATGAAAGTGCCTCCAAAGCACTTGCGCTTCGTTATGTGCAACCACAAGCTATTGTGTTTTACGCCGAGCAGATAACACAAAATGAAATGCAATCACAAAACCCGATTATGCTTAACAAACCCGACCAACAGATTGTCGAGAATTTTTTGCGAAATGGCTTGCAAAGTGAGACAGAGCAGTTTATCACCGACTATTTCCAAAATATTGGGCAAGACTCGTTGCAATCGTTTGTGTTTAGACAGTATATCGTTATGGATAACTACTTTTCGGTGCTGGCATTTTTAGAAAAGCTCGGAATAGATAAGGAAGAATTTCTTAAAGCAAACCGTGATGTGGCAATCAGTACAAGCACACCCGAAGATGTCAAACCCTATACAGAGCGACTTATCAAAGCGGCTTTGACAACACGAGATATGCAGGTTGAAAAACGCAACGCCTCACTTGTCGAGGTGGCAAAACAGTATATGCAAGCAAACTACAACAGCGAGGATATCTCGTTGCAACAGGTGGCGAAAGAGGTTAATGTCAGTGCCGGATATTTCAGCACGATATTTCGACAAGAAGAGGGTGTTACTTTTATCGAATGTCTAACACAATATCGCATGGATAAGGCAAAAGAGCTGTTACGTTGCACAAGCATGAAAATTTCCGAAATAGGATACACCGTCGGCTATGGAGATGCGCATTACTTCAGCTATCTTTTTAAAAAGATATGTGGTTGCACACCAAAGGAATACAGAACGGGGGACAAAAAATGACACGACCTCACAAAGTTTCTCTTAGAACAAAACTTCAATATATCCGTGTGCTCTTGTTTATTCCGATGGTTATTTTGATCTTTTCTTTCTATTTGACAATCACCCATTTCAACACGCAATATAAAAGCATCATCCAAAACCTTAACATGGCAGCAGACTTGAATTTTGATTTCAGCACGAATATTGATGCAAAGATGTATCGAATTGTTATCGGTGCGGCAAGTTTCGAGGAACTTAACCCACAAGAAGATATAGACCAGGCAAAAAGCCTTGTGCAGGAGCTGAGCGCACGCACCAACATAGAGGAAAACAAAAAGATTATGGAGGGTGTTGAGACCCTCATTGTTTTTTTGGAACAACACGTCGAAAACATTCGAACCACCTACAAAGATGTCAACAGTTATGACGAAAATATGCAAGCACTTGATCTTGATATCTACATGTTGACATCGTTAATCGAAGAAACGCTGTCTTCATATATTAGATATGAAGCACAGGATCTTGAACGACTCAGAACCGAGCTTGAGCAACAACTAAACAGTTTGCTTGTCGCTATCATTATATTGATGCTTTTGATACTGCTCATACAATGGTTGTTGGTGGATAGATTGTTTCGACAGATGCATGTGCCTATCGCCGAGCTGTGTGAGATGACGGTGGAGATTGGTAAAGGGAACTTCCGAGCTTTGGCACCGGCAAGTTCAATTAGTGAAATGCAGATTCTCAGCAACAGTTTTTCCGACATGGTGCGCCAAATACAGTCACTCATCGTCGATGTGCGAATGGAGCAAAGTCGATTGCGCACAGCCGAATTGCAACTGTTGCAAGCACAAATCAACCCACATTTCCTTTACAACACGTTTGGAACGATAATTCGCTTGATCGAAAGCAACAAGCAAGAAGATGCTGTGAAGACTATAATATCCCTATCCTCCTTTTTCAGAACAATGTTAAGCGGAGGGCGTGATGAAATCAGCATAGGTGAAGAAAAAGCACACATCACAAGCTATTTGGAAATTCAGCAGACCCGCTATCGTGATGTGCTTACATACATCATCGATATAGACCCTGAAATAGAACGCTATAGCATAATGAAACTCACCCTGCAGCCGCTGGTGGAAAATGCGTTGTATCACGGGATTAAACACAAGCGCGGGCGCGGCGAGATAAAAATAGAAGGTCGTGACCTTGGGGCAAGTGTCCTACTCAGCGTCAGCGACACAGGAATAGGCATGAAACCGGAAGACTTGAAAAAACTGCAGGCACGCATAGAGGGCGAACGAGAGGGAAGCAGTTTTGGCTTGTGGAATGTGCAAGCACGCATCAAGTTGAAGTTCGGCGCAAGCTACAAACTTCAACTTCAAAGCACCTATGAAAAAGGGACAACAGTGAGCTTGGAACTGCCCAAAATACTTCCACAGGAAAAAAATATACTTTTATCGTAATAAAACAAACTTTTGTTGACGTGTTGATAATTTCGGTGAAAATAAACAACCGTTTTTGAAAAAAACTGTGTATACAAAGCGGAACAGAAAACGCTATAATGCGTACATAACGCAATATATGCAATATATGCAATATATTCGAAAAAAAGGAGAAATAATAATGAAAAAACTACTTGCCTTGCTTTTGGTCATGTGTCTTATGACCACCGTTTTCGTCGGTTGCACAACAACAGACCCCGCCGCTGAAACCACCACTCCGGCAGAAACCGAAGAACCCACCACAGAGAGCGATGACTTGATTGTTGTCGGATATGCACAAGTTGGCGCTGAGTCTGACTGGCGTATGGCGAACACCGAATCTTTCAAGAGCACTTTCACTGCCGAAAACGGCTATGAACTCATCTTTGTTGATGGTCAACAAAAACAAGAAAACCAAATCAAAGCTATTCGTGATTTCATTCAACAAGGTGTTGATTACATAGTTTTGGCACCTGTCGTTGAAACCGGTTGGGAAACTGTTTTGGGCGAAGCACAACAAGCCGGAATCCCTGTTATTCTTTCCGACCGCATGGTTGATGTATCAGACGAAAGCCTTTTCACCTGCTGGGTAGGTGGCAACTTTGTCAAAGAGGGCGAAGATGCAGGAAAATGGTTGATTGAAGACCTTGCTGCCGACGGCAGAAGCGACGAAGAGATCAACATCGTTACACTTCAAGGAACTATCGGAGCTTCGGCACAGGTTGGGCGCACCGAAGGCTTTGCAGCAATAGTTGCCGAGAACCCCAACTGGAACATGCTTGAGTTGCAAACTGGAGAGTTCACCCAAACCAAAGGGCAAGAAGTTATGGAATCTTTCCTGAAGAAATATGACGACATCGATGTCGTTGTTGCAGAAAATGACAACATGGCTTTTGGTGCTGTCGATGCTATCAAAGCCGCAGGGTTGACATGTGGTCCCGATGGCGATATCATAATCATCGGATTTGACGCAGTGCGTGCAGCTTTTGACTCGATGATAGCAGGCGACATGAACGTTTCTGTCGAATGCAATCCGCTTCACGGTCCGCGTGTAGACGAAATTATCCAACAGCTTGAAAACGGCGAAACACCTGAAAAAATCGCCTATGTCGTTGAAGGCGTGTTCCCTGCAGAAACTGCCGAGGAAACACTCCCCAGCCGTATGTATTAATCAATAATCAATAATTAAGGCAGCGCCCAGCTTCGCCACCGCCCTTCGGTGAGAGGAGCGTGGGTGCTGCCTTTACATTTTTATCGAGAGGTGATTTTTTTGGAGCAAAATGTAGTTTTAAGTATGCGCAATATAAGCAAAAACTTTCCCGGTGTTTGCGCATTGTCTAATGTGGATTTCACCCTCCGTGCCGGCGAGGCTCACGCTCTAATGGGGGAAAACGGTGCGGGAAAATCCACCCTTATCAAGGTTCTCACGGGTGTAGAGAGCTTTGAAAGCGGGGAAATAAATCTTCAAGGTGTTGGGCGCATCGTCAATCGTTCGCCACAAGAGGCACAAAAAAATGCAATCAGCACAGTTTATCAAGAGGTTAACTTGTGCCCCAATCTATCGGTGGCAGAGAACCTGTATGTAGGGCGAGCCCCAATGCGCTTTGGTGGGGTAGACTGGAAAACAATGAACAAAAACGCACGAGCCATTTTACAAAAATTCAACATCGACATAGATGTGCGCAAGGCTGTCGAAGAATACTCGGTGGCACTTCAGCAGATGATTGCGATAGTACGTGCGGTTGACATATCGGCAAAAGTTTTGATTTTAGACGAGCCGACATCCTCGCTTGACGAGGGCGAGGTTGAAACGCTGTTCGGCGTGTTGCGAAAACTCAAAAAAGAAGGCATGGCAATTGTGTTTGTTACGCATTTTCTGGAGCAGGTATATGAGATTTGCGAACGTATCACGGTTTTGCGAAACGGCGAACTTGTTGGGGAATATGAAATTGAAAATCTTCCGCGCACACAGTTGGTGGCAAAGATGATGGGAAAGGATTTCGACGACCTCGCATCGGTTAAAAAGACACAAACCGATAGTGCGAAAACAGAGGGGACTCCCGTAATAGAAACCAAAAATCTCGGTGTCACGGGTTCGATTAAACCTTTTGATTTGACTATACGAAAAGGTGAAGTTATCGGGCTTTCAGGTCTTCTCGGTTCGGGGCGTTCCGAACTTACACGTGCCATATACGGCGCAGACAAGAGCGACAGCGGTGCTATTAATATGCACGGCAAGTCGCTGGTGGTTCGCAATCCGTTGGACGCTATGATGGCAGGAATGGGTTATCTGCCGGAAAACCGCAAGTCAGAAGGAATTATTGCGGAGCTTTCTGTGCGTGAGAACATCATTATTGCTTTGCAAGCGATGCGAGGACTGCTTAAACCGCTCAGCAAAAAGGAACAAGAGGATTTCGCAGATCGTTATATAGATGTTTTAAAGATCAAAACCGCACATCGTGACACACCGATAAAGTTGCTTTCGGGCGGCAATCAACAAAAGGCAATTTTGGGACGTTGGCTCTTGACAAATCCCGAGTTTTTGATTTTAGATGAACCGACACGTGGAATAGATGTTGGAACAAAGATGGAAATTCAAAAGATGGTTGTGCAACTCGCAAGCGAGGGCAAAAGCCTAATCTTCATATCCTCGGAAATTGAAGAGATGATAAGAACCTGTAATCGTATGATAGTTTTGCGAGACGGCAGAACGGTGGGCGAACTGCAGGAAAACGAACTGACTCAAACAAAAATCATGGCAACCATTGCCGGAGGTGGCGCATATGGATAAATTGAAAAAACTCTCAAAGGCACGCTTGTTTATGCCGCTGACCTGTTTGGCGTTGGTGCTGTTGGTCAACCTTGTGGTGACTCCGTCCTTTTTTGAGATAGAACTGCGCAACGGTGTTTTCTATGGATATATCGTTGACATCATCAACCGTTCAAGCGAGCTTGTTATTTTGGCGGTGGGCATGATGCTTGTGGTGGCGGTTTCGGGCGGCACAGATATCTCTGTCGGTGCGACACTTGCACTTTCGGGCGCAGTCAGCGTTTT
This sequence comes from uncultured Oscillospiraceae bacterium, assembly GCA_964370565.1. Taxonomy (GTDB): domain Bacteria; phylum Bacillota; class Clostridia; order Oscillospirales; family Ruminococcaceae; genus CAYJAY01. The sequence goes on from CAYJJR010000012.1 coordinate 26,110, forward strand.
CATTCTGACGGGCGGCCAAAACAGCGTTAATGAATACCATGCACCATATATTCTGGGGCTATTGGGCGGTGTGTTGACCGGCATGCTCTGTGGCATGTGGAACGGCTTTTTGGTGGCAAAAATGCGTATACAGCCGATGGTGGCAACGCTGATTTTGTTCACGGCAGGTCGTGGAATAGCACAGGTGCTAACGGGCGGGTTCATTTTATATCAACGTTATGAACCGTTTAAATATCTTGGCAACAATATTCCCGGTTCACCCTTGCCCACACCGGTGTTTGTTGCGGTGGCGGTTGTTTTGTTGACCGTGTTGGTGCTTAACAAGACATCTTTACGGTTGTTTATTGAGTCTGTTGGTGTCAACAGAAAAGCGGCACGTCTTGTGGGAATTCGTTCGGTGCGTATGCAGTTTTTGTGCTATACCTTCTGTGGCATATGCGCAGGCATAGCGGGGTTGATTGCAACTTCGCGCGTATACTCGATTGATGCAAACAACGCCGGGCTTAACATCGAACTTGATGCTATCTTGGCGGTGGCTATCGGCGGAAACAGCCTTGGAGGCGGCAAGTTTTCTTTGCTTGGAAGCATCATCGGTGCGGTGACTATCCAAGCTTTGACCACCTCGCTATACGCCATGAGTGTAACAGCGGACCAACTGCCCGTCTACAAGGCGATTGTGGTGGTGATTATCGTTTCGTTGCAATCTCCCGGATTGAAAAAATTCCTTGCTACACGCAAGAAAAGAGGTGAAACACATGCTTAAACGCTATAGAGAAAAGTTGGATAATCATGCGTTTTTGTTGCTTATAACTATTGTGTTGTTTTTTGGCATGTATGCTATTGGGATGATTGTCTTTGCCGACAAAAACTTTGGCAATTTTCAAGTTTTTTTAAATCTTTTCATCAACAACGCAGGGTTGATTGTTGCATCTGTGGGAATGACTGTGGTGCTAATCACAGGTGGCATTGACATTTCGGTGGGTTCTATGGTGGCGATGACCTGTATGTTGTTGGCATGGCTCATGGAAATTGCAGGGCTTGGGGCTGTGGCGGCTTTGGCCATCGTTTTGGGAATAGGCCTTGTTTTTGGGTTAGTTCAAGGATTTTTAGTGGCGTATTTTGGAATTCAACCCTTTATTGTAACGCTTGCAGGAATGTTTTTCGCACGTGGCATGACAGCGGTTATCAGTGTTGACATGATTTCTATCACCAACCCAACGTTTTTGGGTTGGACTCAAACAAGGTTATACTTTCCTTGGAAGTTCCTCGCCGCTCCCAACCGACAGGGTGAGTTAATTTATGCATACATATATCCTAGCGTTGTTCTTGCATTGATTGTGCTTGCGTTGGTTTTCGTCATGCTTCGCTATTCAAAATTCGGACGCAACGTATATGCCGTGGGTGGCAACGAACAATCGGCACTTATGATGGGCATTAACGTTCGCTTAACCAAACTCAAAGTTTATATTCTTAACGGATTTCTTGCTTCTCTTGCAGGTTTTGTGTTTTGTCTTAACACCGCAGGTGGCTTTGTTGAGCAAGCCAAGGGGTTCGAGATGGAGGCCATTGCCTCTTCCGTTATCGGAGGAACTCTTTTGACAGGTGGCGTGGGAAATGTTGTCGGAAGTTTGTTTGGGGTGCTTATCAAGGGTTCTATAGAGTCGTTCATCTCTTTTCAGGGCAACTTGTCCTCTTGGTGGGCGAAGATAGCGATAGCTGTGTTGCTCGCTTTCTTCATCATTTTGCAAAGTGTACTTGCCACACGCGCTAAAAAGAAACACTAACAAAAGTAAAAAAACATGACACCAACGCATCAATGTTGAAAGACTTTACGGAACTTTGTGGCGTCTAGATAACATTTGTGCTGAATAATTCGTTATTCAGTAGGCATTACATAGTAACAACAGCCGAGGCTTTATATTCAAGCCTCGGCTGTTGCACAATTAGTTGATTGTTTGAGTTTTTACAGAACCACCCTTTGCGTTGGGTTTTATTGTAAGCGTCATAAATTTAAATCAATACCACCAGCACTGGTCATCTTCAAGCCTAATAGAAAATGTCTGTCCATACTTTGAAACATCCTTGCTTTCGTGATACCTAACAAGCATTTCATTGGGATTTATCGTACCTAAAAACTCGATTTTGCCCGTTTCATGGCTCATTACATAGTTAAAGCTTTTACCAAAGCCGTTCATCCTCGACTTAGTCTCTTCAACAATCCTATAGCCTTGCAAAATAGGCACTTGAAACTGATTTTTAACACCCACAACAGGTCGGCACTGGAACACATAGTATGGGTCAACGCCTATTGTGGTAAGATTCCTCAAGAGACTTGCCAAAATATCAGGGTCGTCGTTTACACCTTTTAAAAGCACAGCTTGATTTTTAACCCATAGCCCTCTTGTTTCTAAGGCATCCACAGCCATCTTTGCTTTCTCTATAGTTACATTTTTTCAAACACCAACATTTAATGAGCGTGGACAATTCGATGCACCGTCTTGTTGAGGTATATTAAATTATCTACCGTGTCATCACCACTGTAATATTTTGGTGTTCTTTTGTATAGTATGAAAGACCGAACTTTTCGGCAAATTCTTGTTTTTCCTCGGGAGATATTTTGTAGAGGCTATATCCGCTACACTTGCCGTAGTAAAAGTTTTCACACTCTTGAAGGAGCGAGTCGAAACACAGATCTTTTATCAGTTTAGCAATGTTGGCGAAAACCTCGGGTAGGCTTTGTTGGAAGTAGTCTAAGATTTCTATGGAGCTATTCAATTTTTTTAATACAGCTTTCTGTAAATTGCTCAATCAAATGGTGTGCAGACTCCCAATCATCCATGCGATTAATTGTAAAGCCATGATGTGAGTTTGCAAAACGTTTAACCGTTGTCTCGACCCCGGCTCTTGCGAGTTTCAAAGCAAAATCTTCCGCTTCAAAAGACAATCCGTCCAATTCACCTGTTATTATTAAAGTGCTCGGGAACTTTTCAAGCTGGGTATTTGTTGCAAATATCGGTGAAGCAAGCGGAGATTTTGCTTGATCTCCCGAGGTGTAAAAAGCATTGTATGCTTTCGCAACTTCTGCCGGAATATCCCCTTCTATCCTAGGTTTTTCCGCAGGGTCGGTATATAGATCTAACGGAGCAAATTCTATAACAGCACCACAGGGTTTAAATTCGCCGGTTTCTCCGGCTTTTATAGCTATCCCTGCAACAAGGTTTCCGCCGGCACTGTGTCCCACAAGAACAATTTTGTCTTTATTAATTCCAAATTGTTGTGAGTTTTCAGCAACATATCGGGTTATGGCATAGCTTTCGTTTATCGCTGTTGGGAAAGGATTTTCCGGAGCCAAAGAATAGTCTATGTCCCAAACAACACACCGAAATTTTGCGGCAAGTTTACTGCAAAACAACCTGTCTTTATCTTGTCGACCTTTGATAAATCCACCACCATGGAAATTTAGTATTATACAGTCGTTGTCGACACCATCGTTTGGAACTATCTCAAACAGTTCAACAGAAATTCCATCATCTGTCTTAACCGTTTTTGGGGTCTCGGTTACACTATTTGTTCCAACTCTTTCGGTTCGACTTTGCCGTATAGGTCACGTTCCCTCATCCGATGTGCTCTTTCGAGCTTTTCTTGATATGTCATTCGTTTTGTTCCTCCTAGATATCTCTAACCGAGCCGTCAAAAGCTATTTGGCAGTTGATGCTTCTTTGCGCCGGTGGGAAAAGTTCTCCGATATTTTCCACAAGTTCAATGCCAATTCCGGGAGCTGTTGGTATCGTAATATATCCTCGGTCTACTTTAAATCCGTTAGTAATCATCTTTTTCTCGTCATCTTTTTCATAAAAACTCGGAAATTCTTGTATAAGCACGTTGGGAACTGCCGCAACAAGTTGAAGACAAGCGGCGGTGGACACAGGTCCCAGAGGGTTGTGTGGAACTATTTCGGCATAATGACTTTCTGCTATTGCTGCAACTTTTTTGCTTGGTGTAATTCCACCCAAGGCACAAACATCGGGGCGAACATATCTTGCACCTTTTCTTGCAAGGATATCTTCAAACTCTTGGATATTAATAAACCTTTCTCCTGTAGCAATGGGCAAAGAGGTTTTTGAAGCCACCTGTGCCATAACACTGTTGCTGTCGGGAGCTATCGGGTCTTCAAGAAAAAGTGGTGTATACTGTTCAACACCTTTCGCAAACGCAATTGCATCTGCAACCGCCATGCTCCTGTGCACCTCGAGTATCAGATCAAAATCATTGCCAACTGCTTCTCTGCACGCCTTAACCCTTTCTATTTGAGTCGAAACTCTGTAGGAATATATTCCGTCTTCGTAATCCGCTTCGTTCTTTCTGATATCTCCCGTTATCATAAGTCGAGCCGCCGTAAATCCCCTTTGTTTAAGTTCAACGCAAGCTTTCGCCATATCTTCTGGGGAAAATTTAAACACCGCAGGATATGTCCTGACTTTGTCACGATATCTGCCACCCAGAAGCTCATATACAGGAACGTTAAGGCTCTTGCCTTTTATGTCCCAAAGGGCTATATCAATCGCAGCGATAGCACTCATAAGTATGCTGCCCCTAAAGTACATACTGCGATACATATATTGCCAATGATGTTCTATCTTCATTGGGTCTTTTCCAACAATATAGTTTTCGAGTTTTTTCAAAACCCCAATAGTTCCGTCGATATACCCCCAAGCCCCAACTTCACCGATTCCGCTAATTCCCTCATCTGTATGAAGTTTAATGAAAAGGTATCTTGCTGCCGGTATTAGTTCTAACTTTGTTATTTTCATTTTGTAATCTCCGTTCTTTTATATTAATTTTCAATTTCAAAAATTTTTATACATAATATATCTTTTTCGCGATGCCCTTCGCCTCTGAAAGCATTTCTATGAAGATATGGTCCGAGCACCTCACTATCGGTAAAAAACGTCGGGATCGTTTTAAACGGCTTTGGTGCATCAATATCAAAATCTCCGTTGTTTTCGATATATATCCTGCAATCATGGTTTTTGTTGTCTTTGCCGACAAGCATGTATCTTGCGGACATATGCTTAACGTTGTTTACATCAATTATCTGTCGATCTATCGCACCATCTTCAATCTGTCCACAAAATATATCGCTTTTTGTGTAACCTTGAAACGGTATCATAACAACCGTTCCAATAGTGCTTTTCAACACAGTTCTCTCTTTGGTTGTTATAAAGATCTCCATTATGCATTTATCCATAAACACCTCTTTTAAAACTTCTGTTTTATAATTATTTTTTTATATATCAAGTGCCGCATGGTATCCGTTGTAGATAGCGTTCATTATCGTAGAGGTGTTGAGACAATCCCCAATCTTTCTAACATACGGTGCACTATCTAAAAACAAATCTGCAACCTCGCTGTTGGGGCGTTGACCCACTGCACATATAACCGTTTCAGCTTTTACTGTAACCGCAGCAGCACCCCCCTTTGCCCTAAGTTCGTAAAAACCTATCGTTCTGTGCCCAACGGAACAGTCTGCCGTTATGTCTGTGCCGCCAATTGGAGCCGAGAACATTCTGTTTCTGAATTCGACGTTGCCTAATTTTATAGGCTTTGTAAGATTTGGATATTTTCTTTTAAACATTAATATATACCTTTCGCAAAGTCAAATAAATGTCACCTTAAATTACCTATAATGTAACCCTTTTGGCCGATTAAGTACAATAAAAAAAATTGATATATTTATTACTTTTTTTTATGTTTGTGCAACAATTTTGCAACTATCGGTTTTTGTCGTAAACGTGCATAAATCACAACGTTAAATTTGTTATGTTTTTCACAACACCTCTGTGCATACTACACAAACATAGATTTTTTTTATAATCTCATAGCAAATAATTATTTCACATTGCGCAATAATGCTGTTATTCTGTTTACAAACAACGCACACAGCATTGTGCGAAAAATAATTTCTTCTTGAGGTGTAGATATGGATTTAATGACTATTTGCTTAATCATTAGTGCGCTAACGGTAGCCATGTATGTTTGGGGCAAAATCACAATGGCTACAACCGCTGTTTTAAGCATGGCAGCTTTCCTGATAACAGGTTGCGTAGCCCCAGCCGACATTCTTGGCAACTTTGGCAACAGCAACGTCGTGATGGTACTTTCGATGTTTGTCGTTGCAGCAGGTTTTAACAAAACAAAATTTGTGCGAACCTGTGCTGAAACCGTCAACAGATTTGCAAAAGGCAACTTAACTGTAATAATGATAGGTTACGTTGCGGTTACGGTTTTGCTTTCTCAATTTGTTTTGAGCCCTGCCGTGGTAATCGGAATAATGGCTCCTCTTCTAATGGCGAGCGTTGAAGAGATTGGCGTTCATCCCTCCAAGGTTATAATGCCCCTCGCTATGTCATCTATCATAACAACGGGTGCTTTGCCTGTCGGAAGCGGTGCAACGGTTTTCGGAGAACTTAACGCATATCTCCAAACCGGCGGATACACCGAAGCAGAACTTGCAACAATGGGCGTTACATTGCTCGACCCGATGATTGCGCGTCTTCCGATATTGATTGTAATGGCACTATACTGCATATTCATAGCTCCGAAATTTGCTCCCAGTGAGCCTCCTTTGAAACCTGCTGAAAAACAGGAAAAAAAGAGAAACACGCGAAGTTAAACCGCTTGGCAAGTTCCAAGAAAACGCAGGTTATATCATCTTTTTTGCGACAACCCTCGCCCTTATCTTTTCAAAGCAAGTCGGTCTTCCGACATGGGCTATTTGTTTAATCGGTGCCGGTTTGATGGTAGCTACCGGAGTTTTAAACGAAAAAGAAGCCACACAAGCAATTCCGCTTTGGATGGGTATTCTTATAGTCGGAAGCCTCACTATGGGTAGTGCCCTCACAAACACCGGTGCCGGTGATGCAATAGGTGCGGCACTAGCAAGCATACTAGACGGCATCAGCAACCCATACATAATCGGATTTTTGTTCTTTGTTATTCCTTTCCTCCTTACACAGGCTATGGCAAACCGTGCCGTTATGTTGCTGTTCATACCTATATCGGCTATCGCATGCAACGCTTTGGGCGCAAACCCGGTTGGCATAGCAATCCTTGTTCAACAAGCATGTCTCGCAGCGTTCATGACTCCTATGGCAACCCCTGCCGTTCCCCAGTTTATGGCTCTTGGTGGCTACAACCTTAAGAGCGTCTTTAAACAATCGCTTATACCTGCGGCCATTATGTGTGTGCTGTCGGTAGGTTGGATTATGACAGTTTTCCCGATGTATCCATAAATTGCTTTAATCGGTCTCCCTAAAAAATAAAAAAGCTTATTGGCACTTACCTATATATAAGGTGGGTGTCAATAAGCTTTTTTGGTGTGGCAGTTGCATTGATGTGGGTATATAGTCAAATTACTTGAAAATCAAACAAATCTCTGTTTGCCCCCAAATTTATTTTGTTTTGTGCGATATATCTGTTGATATTTTAAAAACACATTGTATAATTAAATTAACATATTCCAAAAAAAATTAGGGGGATTTTAAATGTCACTTGAAAAACTTGATTATATTTTGGCGGTCGCCGAAGCACAGTCGCTCACTCGTGCCGCTCAAGCCCTCTATGTCAGCCAGCCAACTTTGACAAATTATATAAACAAACTTGAAGAAACCCTTTCGGTCAAACTCTTCGACCGCAGTGTCAGCCCAATTAGAGTAACTCCTGCCGGAGCGTTATACATAGCAAAGATGAAAAAGTTGCAGACAGAAACCGATGTTTTGCTCAATGAATTAAGACAGATATCAAATCAGCAGGAATATTTCAACATCGGAATCGGCAACACAAGAGGAAATCATTGGTTGCCCCAAATCATCCCGGATTTTCTGAGGTTGCATTCTGAATTATCGCTGCAATTCCACGAAAAGGGCGAGGAAGAACTCGAAAAAGGTTTGGTTGACGGAACGATAGACATTGCAATTGGTGTGCTAAACAAAATTTCTTCTGATCTTGCATTTGAGCACATAGTTGAAGAACCCGTTTTGCTCGCCATTCCGAGAAGCTTTGAATGTATTTCCCACATCAAAAGTTCCGAAGCACTTTTATCAAAACCGTATTTTATCGAAGCAGAAAGAATACGTTTAATACCGTTTTTGTTTCCATGTCCCGGCAACGGATTTTACAGATGTGCTAATCTCTTGTTGGAGCAAGCAGGGATCAACCCTATCCAAAAAGTTACATATCGCAACATGAACACGGCATATCAACTTTCGGCAGAGGGCATAGGAGCTATATTTATCACCGCAAACATGTTCGCCTCTAAATATCCCGAGTATACCGAAAGGTTGGCTTTTTGCACACTGCAAAAAGATATCCACATTCGCAACTGCGTCGCAGGTTTCCGAAAAGAGAATAAGAAGCAGCAGCTTATCTATGGTCTAATTGAAATCGCTCGTAAAAATTTAATTCCGCTTTTATACTAACGAAACAACCAAATTATTCTTAATAAACTTACCCACCTCGGTGTTTGAAAAGGTGTCGTACATGGCATGGCAAAAAATTCAAGCACCAATATTCTTTCGGAGGCATAATTTGGACAAACTCAATGAACTTATACTCCAAAACAACGCTTTAAAAGAAGAAAACATCCGACTTAAAAAGGAAAATGCAATACTTAAAGAAAAGCTAAAAGCGAAAAATCTAGAGCCATCGCAACATATTCCGGAAGCGGTAGAAACTTCATCAAAAGTCCATAACAACAGTTTGCCTGCTGAAAAAATAGAACTGTTTATGTCGCTATTTAAGGGTCGAGACGACGTGTTTGCCAAGCGTTGGCATAGCGTTAAAACCGAGAAAAGCGGTTATCAACCTGTGTGCGAAAACGAGTGGGACGGTTTTTTGTGTGATAAACAAAAGTTTAAATGCAGTAGTTGTCCCAACCGAAAGCTATCTCCTTTAACGGAAAAACATATCTATAGTCACCTATCGGGCAAAGACGAATATGCGAGAGATGTCGTCGGAATATATCCGATGCTTTTGGACGAAACCTGTTGTTTTTTGGCTGTCGATTTTGACGACGGTAACTTTAAAAAGGACGTTTTGGCGTTTAAAAATGCTTGTGATCAAAACGAAATTTCGGCAAGCATCGAGATTTCACGTTCCGGAACGGGTGCTCATGTTTGGATATTTTTTGAGGACAAAGTTCCTGCATACCTTGCAAGAAAACTCGGAAGCGGTTTGCTGACCTATGCAATGAACAAAAGAAGTGAACTGAAATTTTCTTCGTATGATAGACTTTTTCCGAACCAAGACATTATGCCAAACGGGGGTTTTGGAAACCTAATTGCATTACCTCTTCAAGGTAAGGCTCGAAAAAACAACTGTAGCGTATTTGTAGACGACACATTTACCCCATATCAAGATCAATGGCGTTATCTTTCAAACATTTCAAAAATATCAGCAAAACAAGTCGAAGCTAAGGTCAAAATATTATGCAAAGTCAGCGATTTAGGTCAACTCATAACTGCGGAAGAAACGGACGAAAAACCTTGGGAACAGTCAACGTTCGTTAATACTATAAACATTGAAAATCTGCCCACCGACGCCATAACGATTACAAAAAGCAATATGCTGTATATCGAAAAAAATTCTCTTTCGAGCCAACTGCAAAACAGGATAAAAAGGTTTGCAAGTTTTAAAAATCCTGAATTTTACAAATCACAGGTCATGAGACTTTCAACCTATAACAAACCACGGATAATCTCGCTTTCCGAAGACATATCGGGATATATCGCAGTTCCGAGAGGTGCCGAAAGTTCGCTTGTAAATTTATTTGAAACTTTTAATATAAGCTATAACATCGATGATAAAACCAATAAAGGCAATGTTGTTGACATAGAGTTTAATGGTGATTTGCGAGAAAATCAAAAACCGGCGGTTGCGGAAATCTTAAAGCATGATAACGGAGTTCTTTCGGCTACAACCGCTTTTGGAAAAACCGTTGTCGCCTCTAACATTATTGCAACCCGAAAAACCAATACCTTAATTTTGGTTCACACACAAAGCCTATTAAATCAATGGGAAAAATCACTGTCGGAGTTTCTAACTATAAACCATAGTTTACCGGAACTTCCCAAAAAACGAAGACACAAGAAAACCCAAAGCATAATCGGGAAGTTAGGCGGAGGAAAAAACACATTAAACGGAATTGTTGATGTTGCGATTATGCAATCGCTTGTTACAAGCGATGACGTTAAAGATTTAGTTAAAAACTACGGACAAATTATAGTTGACGAATGTCATCATACATCGGCGGTGAACTTTGAAAAAATATTGAAACATACCGATGCAAGATATGTTTTGGGGCTTACCGCAACCCCCGTAAGGCAGGATGGACACCACCCAATAATATTTTTACAATGCGGAGATATTAGGTATAAGGTTGACGCTAAAACCGAGGCTTTAAAGAGAGATTTTGAACACTTTATTATACCGAGGTTCACCTCGATTAAAAAGGTTTCCTTAAAAAGCGAAGAGAGTATTTCGACTATTTACAACGATTTAATGTTGAACGATGTTAGAAACACGTTAATTGTTAATGATATAGTAAGTGCTTTAGAAAAAGGAAGATGCCCTATAGTTTTAACCGAAAGAACCGAGCATATCGAGATACTTAAAAAAATGCTTTGCGGTGCTGTTGAAAACTTAATAACGCTTAGCGGTAAAATGTCTTTAAAAGAAAAAAGATTAGCCGATGAGAAACTTAAAAATTTAAAAAACGATGATAAATTCGCTATTATTGCCACAGGCAAATATGTCGGTGAGGGGTTTGATTTTCCAAGACTTGATACGCTGTTTTTAGCAATGCCGATAGCGTGGAAAGGCAAAGTTGCACAGTATGCAGGACGCTTGCACAGAGATTTTGCCGGAAAGCAAGATGTTCTTATCTATGATTATGTCGACATACATATTCCCGTGCTTGAAAGAATGTACCACAAAAGAGTTAAGGGATATCGAGATATCGGGTACAAAGCAAAAGATGCTCAAATTGAGTTTTCGACAAATGATATAATATATGATAGCATAAACTTTACACTTGCTTTTAACAACGATATAATAAAGGCTGAAAAAGAAATTTTAGTATTCAGCCCTTTTATGAGGAAATATCGAGTGTTACAGATGATAGGCGAACTGTCAAAAGCGATTTTAAACAATGTGCAAGTTACCGTTGTTACAAGACCACCGGAGGACTTTAAAGAAAAAGACAAGGCTTCTGTGCAAGACAATGCCGATAAGTTAAAAGAAGCCGGAATAAAGGTAATTTTCAAATCAAACATACATCAAAAATTCGCAATTATTGATAACACGATAGTTTGGTATGGCAGCATAAATCTCTTAAGTTACGGCGGTAGCAAGGAAAGTATAATGCGGATTTCAAACGCTGATATTGCGAACGAGCTGTATGGGTTGGTATGACTTTGCTATACTATTTTGCTTTCCTATGCTCCGAGATAATCCTCTTATTTCTAACCGCCCTCGGTTTTGAGTTATCCTTGACTTCTCTGCCGTTTGTGAAATACTTTTCCTCCAAATAAAGCAATAACCCGAACCCATCTCCGACAGGTATTATCTGTCGGGTTTGGTTCGGATTATGTTTGTCTGGTGCGGGTAACAGGACTTGAACCTGCACAGTCTTGCAACCATTAGAACCTGAATCTAACGCGTCTGCCAATTCCGCCATACCCGCAACTGTTTTGTTGTGCTGTCAACTGCTATCATCGTAAACTACCGAAATTCGTTTTCCCAATTCAAACAACATCCAACAAAATATATTTTAATTTAAAATCAAAATAAAATCAACTGATATTTTCAATTTTTTTTATTTCATAGAAACATCTCTCATTTGATTTTTGACTTTCTGATGTCTGTTTGATAAAATTATTGTTATACATTTTAAGGGAGATTCGCAAAATGAAAACGGTGGTATATGGGGCGGGGAATATCGGTCGAGGTTTTATTGGGGCGTTGCTTTCACAAACCGGTTATGATGTAACATTTATAGATATTGCTAAAGATATTGTCGCCCAACTTAATGACGAAAACCAATATCCGGTACGCATTGTTTCTAACGAAGGGTTTACAGATGAGTGGATAAAAAATGTTTCAGCTATCGACGGCAACGATGTTGAAGCTGTAGCTAACGCCATCGCTGACTGTGACCTTTTAGCAACTTCGATAGGAAGTCGAGTCTTGCCGTTGATAGCCCCAAACATCGTATTTGGGATAAGAAAACGGTTTGAACAAAACAAACCTCCCCTAGATATTTTAATATGCGAAAATTTAATGGACGCCAACGTCATATTAAAAGGATATATAACAGATTTGATGTCGCCCAGCGAGGTTGAACGTTTAAACAGCGAGATAGGATTTGTCGAAACTTCTATTGGCAGAATGGTTCCTGTTCAAACCCCTGAGATGAAAGACGGCAACAATCTTCGTATCTGTGTTGAGAAGTACGGATTTCTACCGATAGATAAGGCCGCCTTTAAAGGCGCGATTCCGGATAACCCTCGAATAAAACCGTTTGAACCGTTTGATTTTTATATTAAACGCAAACTTTTCTTACACAACATGGGCCACGCAACATGTGCATACCTCGGGCTTATCAAAGGATATACCTATATTTACGAGGCAATAGCCGACCCAAACATTAGATTGATTGTAGAAAACGCAATGTCGGAAAACGCCTTGGCTTTATCAAAAAAATACCAAACACCTTTTAAAGACCTCACGTTACACAGTTGGGACTTGATAGACAGATTTTTCAACAAACAACTTGCCGACACATGTTTGCGCGTAGGCCTTGACCCACAACGAAAACTCGGCCAACACGACCGCTTGGTTGGCGCTTCGTTAAATCTAGTACAACAAGGAATAACGCCAATTTACACCTGTGTAGGGCTTGCTTGTGCAATATTTGCTTTGTTAAAAGAACAAGGTCAAGAGCAAAACTTGGATTGTGTCGTTGAATTTTTAACACGCGAAGTCACGATTAGCCCCGTTATATTAAATAATACAAAAAGAATGTATGAGCTTTTGTTAAAAGACCCCTCACTTACGTTAATACAAAATGATTGTATATCAATGCGAAGTTTGGCGCTTTTTGATGTAGTTTGAACACGATATTTTCTGCTTAGTTTTCTTGCATTTTTCAAATACCTTTGGACGTTTTATATATCTTGACTTAACAAAGTTAATTTGTTAAAATCACTTTGTCGTTCGCCCTTGAAAGCTGCTGAAACTAACGACATGTGAAAGTATTTAATCTTTCAAAGCACAGCTTTGTTTTGCAAAGCTGTGTTTTGCACAGCTTTGCAAAACTTTTCGGTTTAAACACGCTTAGAGAGAACGATATATATCAAACAATCTTATTAATTAAAAAAGACAGGTAGGACAACACGATGATGACAAGTAAAGAAAGATGCCTTGCGGTTTTAAACCACAACAAACCGGATAGAACTCCGTTTTTTCCGTTAATGATGTTCTTTGCGGCGGACAGGGCCTCGGTTGACTACAAAACCTATTCGACCGACGCAAACGCATTAATCGAAGCACAGCTGAATTTATATGAAAATTACATGGTTGATGCGGTTACGGTCAGCACAGATTCCTATAGAATTTCTGCGGATTTAGGCGGCGAGATGGACTATCCGCTTCACGCCACCCCACACCTTAAAACGCCGTTGATAAGTTGTGAAGACGATTTCAAAAAACTCTCGATTCCTGATGTAATGAAAAAAGGTTCCCGAACAAGAAACCGAATAGACACTATCGAAGGTTTGTCAAAACACCTTAAACAAAAAGCGCTTATAACGGGTTGGGTTGAGATGCCTTTTGCCGAAGTTGCCGACTGGTTGGGTGTCGAAGACATGATGTACATGCTTTATGATGAACCTGAATTTGTGCATAAAATGTTAGACTTTGCCGTCGACATTGAGATTGAATTTGCAAAAGCTCAAATTGCCGCCGGCGCCGATTTGATAGGTTGCGGAGATGCCGCCGCCTCGCTAATTTCCGCCGCTTTGTTTGAGGAATTTGCCCTTCCCTATCAAAAAAAGGTTGCAGACGGCATTCGTGCCGCCGGAGCATATTCAAAGCTCCATATATGCGGAAACACAAACGCGACGATACACCTAATGGCTAAAAACGGGGTCGACTTGGTTAACATAGACAGCATGACCGATTTTGACAAGGCGTGCGAAGTGTTCACCGCCGCAAACATGGCTTTTAAAGGAAACGCAAGCCCGGTAGACGACCTCGCCGACGCTACCCCACAGCATGCCGAAAGCAAAGGTCTTGAACTTTTAGAAAAAGCAAAAGATAAAAATTTCATGCTTAGTTGCGGTTGCGAAATACCCGCAAAAACTCCCGACGAAACCTACTTTGCTTTTGCAAAAACTGTTTTGAAATAACAATTCAATGATTACACATCCTTGACAGTCGTACACATCGTTTCGTTTGGACGTTTTGCGAAACTACAAAAAACCGACAGTGGGTTAAAAATAGGAACTAACACTTTTGTTTATTCTGCTATTGTTTCACTGCTCTCAAGCATATTCTCAATAAATATCCCATACCCCTTTGTTGGGTCGTTGACAA